>NZ_JBEYVI010000143.1:0-1095 GCF_040643955.1 Streptomyces sp. NPDC047061 | reverse complement strand
TGTCCCCGGCGAGGCCATCACCGTGACGCCGCCGGCCAGCGCGATCCCGCACTCACCCGACCGCAACGCCTGCGCCGCCAGGTGAATCGCCGTCAACGACGACGAACACGCTGTATCGATCGAGACCGCGGGACCCTGCAACCCCAACGCATACGCCACCCGACCCGACGCCACACTCGCCGTCGTCCCCGTCAGCCCGTAACCACCAGCACCGTCCTGCCCCCCGACCCGATATCCCGAGGCGATGATGCCGGCATACACCCCCGCATCGGTCCCCTTCAGCGACCCCGGCGCAATCCCCGCGTCCTCCAGCGCCTCCCAACACGTCTCCAGCAACACCCGCTGCTGCGGATCCATCCCCAACGCCTCACGCGGACTGATCCCGAAAAACTCCGCATCGAACCCACCCGCACCATCAAGGAACCCACCCACCCGGGCGTAGGCAGCGCCCTCATCACCAGACCCGAACAGGCCCGACGTATCCCAGCCACGGTTCACCGGGAACCCCGACATCGCATCGGAGCCTGCGGCAACCAACCGCCAGAAACCCTCCGGGTCCTCCACCCCACCCGGGAACCGACAACCCATCCCGACAATCGCCACCGGCTCATCCGCCCCGACACGGACCACCGGCACAGCGCTCTCCCCGACAACCCCGTCGACCCCGCACGCCTCTGCAACCAGATACCGAGCCACCTCCAGCGGCGTCGGCTGGTCGAAGACCAAGGTGGCGGGAAGGCTCATGCCGGTCTCGGCCGCGAGCCGGTTGCGGAGCTCCAGCGCGGTCAGCGAGTCGATGCCCATGTCACGGAACGCCCGCTCGGAATCGATGTCGGCC
Source organism: Streptomyces sp. NPDC047061 (assembly GCF_040643955.1). NCBI lineage: Bacteria > Bacillati > Actinomycetota > Actinomycetes > Kitasatosporales > Streptomycetaceae > Streptomyces > Streptomyces sp. NPDC047061. The sequence goes on along the minus strand of NZ_JBEYVI010000143.1, from coordinate 257 downwards.
GAGCTGGCATGACCCAGAACGGCGGCGACAGCGGCCCGGACGATCTCCAGGACTTCCCGCTCACGCTCTGCAGGGGCAAACGCGGCCAACCGGGCCGCCAAGCCACCCGCGGCCGCGGCCGCGGTCGGTCGGGCGGGCGCACCGGCGGCCAAGCCACGCAGTAGCGGGGGTATCGGTCGTCCCGGGCGTGACAGTCCCGTCAGGTCGAGGCGGGCCGGGACCGCCGACGGGACACCCCACGCGACCGCGGCCTCGAA
>NZ_JBEYVI010000142.1:0-1127 GCF_040643955.1 Streptomyces sp. NPDC047061 | reverse complement strand
GGGTTCTCCAGGAGGACCGCGGTACCGAGGGTGATCATGTTGGCGCTGGTGTCGTGACCGGCGACCAGCAGGATGTGCCCGAGCGGAGCCGCCTCCGTCATGGACAGGTCGCCTGCCTTGATGCGCTCTCCGAGGTCGGACAGGACGTCCTCGCCCGGGTCGTCCATCTTGGCCTCGATGAGCTCGGAGATGTACCGGCGCAGCACCCTGCCGCTCTCGGCGCCCTCCCCGGGGCTCTGGTACCGCGCGTTGGTGAAGCCGGCGTGCTTCTGGAAGAAGTCGTGGTCCTCGTAGGGGACGCCGAGCAGGGCGCAGATCATCAGCGACGGCAGGGGCAGCGACAGCGCCTCGTTGAGATCGGTGGGGTTCGGGCCCGCCAGCATCTTGTCGATGAGGTCGTCGGTGATCTGCTGGATCTCCGGGCGCAGCTTCTCCATCCGGTGCCGGGTGAAGGAACTCGTCAGCATCCGGCGCCAGCGCTGGTGCTCCGTGCCGTCGGTGTTGTTGATCGACGGCTGCATCTCGGCCGCGTGCGCCTTCATTCCCGCGGTGGTGTGCGGGTAACCGGCCCCCCCGATGTTGGCACTGAGCCGCGGATCGGCCAGCAGCTGCCGCACCGCGGCATGGGACGTGGCAAGCCACGGGGTAGTGCCGTCCCAGGTCTCGGCCTTCTGCACCGGCCGGCCCGATTCGTGCAGCGCGCGCAGAACCGGCGGCGGTGCGAACGGGCATCCCGCCTCCCGGGGAGCCGGATACTTCGGCAACTCCTGTGCCGCGTCGGCACCGATCGCCATCTCCGCCATGTCCGCACTCCTCTTCCCCGACTTCGTCGTCATACGGCGACGAACTGCGCCGCGTTCGTCACCCACGGAACCGGTCCGCCTCCCTCCGGGGCTCCCGGTCGACGGGGGCTGCCACGGTTGCCACCTCGAAGATCATTGCGGTGCGCGCATCACAAATCTTACGTCGACCGGTCGGTACACTCAATGGGAGTGGCCAGCAGGAAGCAACTCGGACCAAGCCTGACACCCGGCCATTGATCGAGTCAGGTCGCTGCTCTACTCTCGCCTCAATATTCGATCGATCGGTCGAATAAACAGACTCGGGCTCACGCGGGGCGGAGCAGC
>NZ_JBEYVI010000141.1:0-1187 GCF_040643955.1 Streptomyces sp. NPDC047061 | reverse complement strand
CGTTGAGCAGGCTGCGTTGGCTGACCGCGGGGGAGTCCCATGGTCCCGCACTTGTCGCGACGTTGGAGGGCCTTCCCGCCGGCGTGCCGATCACGACGGAGATGGTCGCGGACCATCTGGCGCGGCGGCGGCTCGGTTACGGCCGTGGTGCGCGGATGAAGTTCGAGCGTGACGAGGTGACGTTCCTCGGTGGTGTCCGGCACGGTCTGACGTTGGGTTCCCCGGTCGCGATCATGGTGGGCAATTCCGAGTGGCCCAAGTGGGAGCAGGTCATGGCGGCCGATCCGGTCGACCCGGAGATCCTCGCGGGCCTTGCCCGTAATGCTCCGCTGACCCGCCCGCGTCCCGGCCACGCGGACCTGGCCGGTATGCAGAAGTACGGTTTCGACGAGGCGCGGCCGGTCCTGGAGCGGGCCTCCGCCCGGGAGACCGCGGCCCGGGTGGCGCTCGGCGCCGTGGCCCGGTCGTATCTGAAGGAGACGGCCGGTATCGAGATCGTCTCGCACGTGGTCGAGCTGTGCTCGGTGAAGGCCCCGCGGGGTGTGTATCCCGTGCCGGGTGACGTCGGGAAGCTGGATGCGGACCCGCTGCGCTGTCTGGACGCGGATGCGTCGAAGGCGATGGTGGCGGAGGTCGACCAGGCTCACAAGGACGGCGACACCCTCGGTGGTGTGGTCGAGGTGCTGGCTTACGGCGTCCCCGTCGGCCTCGGTTCGCACGTGCACTGGGACCGCAGGCTGGACGCCCGTCTCGCCGGTGCTCTGATGGGCATCCAGGCGATCAAGGGTGTCGAGATCGGTGACGGTTTCGAACTGGCCCGGGTGCCGGGTTCCAGGGCGCACGACGAGATCGTCAACACGCCTGAGGGCATCCGCCGGGTCTCCGGCCGGGCCGGCGGCACCGAGGGCGGGCTCTCCACGGGCGAGCTGCTGCGGGTGCGGGCGGCGATGAAGCCGATCGCGACCGTGCCGCGTGCTCTGCAGACCGTCGATGTCACCACCGGCGAGGCCACCCGGGCCCACCACCAGCGTTCCGATGTCTCCGCGGTGCCGGCGGCCGGTATCGTCGCCGAGGCGATGGTCGCGCTTGTCCTCGCGGACGCGGTGGCGGAGAAGTTCGGCGGTGACAGCGTGGCCGAGACCGGGCGCAACGTCCGGTCGTACCTCGACCACCTGGCCATCCGGTGA
>NZ_JBEYVI010000140.1:0-1188 GCF_040643955.1 Streptomyces sp. NPDC047061 | reverse complement strand
CTCGCCGACCCACTCACCCATCGCCACAAGACAAGTCTGGTCCCGCCGCTCACGCGGCAGGACCAGAACCCAAGATCTTCATCGACCTTCTAGGCGCTGTTTCTCGGATCATGTGCGGAGCCAGATGATGAGTGCTGCGAGGGTGACGGTGCCGAGGTAGGTGTAGGCCCGTTTCTCGTAGCGTGTGGCGACGGCACGGAAGCCCTTGAGCCGGTTGATGGCACGTTCGACGGTGTTGCGTTTCTTGTAGCGGCCGGGGTCGAATCCGGTGGGCCGGCCGCCGCGGGAACCGCGGTTATGGCGGTGTCTGTGCTGGTCGAGTCGTTCGGGGATGGTGTGCGTTATGCCGCGTCGTCGCAGGTAGCGGCGGTTTTCGCGGGACGTGTAGGCCTTGTCGGCCAAGACGTGGTCGGGTCGGGTGCGAGGCCGGCCGACGCCGATGCGGGGCACCGACACCTGCTCCAGGACGGGCTGGAGTTGGGGGCCGTCTCCGTAGTGTCCGGGTGTCAGGAGGAGGGCGAGCGGCCTGCATCGTCCGTCGGCTGCGAGGTGGATTTTGGTGGTGAAGCCGCCACGGGAGCGTCCCAGGCACTCGCCGATCTGACCACCTCCTCCAGCCGGACGGCCAGTTTCCGAAGCACCGGATCGACCTGATTCGTCCTTGGGCGGACCCCCTTTTGAGGGACCACGGCAGGCGCCGTCCTCCTTGCCCCGGCGGCGTGCTGGTGGGCACGCACCGCGGTGGAGTCCACGGACACGTCCCAGTCGATCAGACCGGCGGCGTCCTCGGCGGCCTGCACCTTCGAGAGCAGCATCTGCCAGGTCCCGTCCGCCGACCAGCGGCGATGGCGCTTGTAGACCGTCTCCCACGGCCCGAACCGCTCCGGAAGATCCCGCCACTGCACCCCCGTACGGACCCGGTACAGCACCCCGTTGATCACCCGGCGGTGATCACTCCACCGGCCCCCGCGTGCACCGCCACGAGGAAAGAACAACTCCAGCCGATCCCACTCCGCGTTCGTCAGGTCTCCGCGTCCCATGCAGTCAGCCTGCCCCCAACACCCCACCCACGTGTGGAGATCCGAGAAACAGCGCCTAGAAGGTCGATGAAGATCTTGGTGAGGGGCTGTCCGGCCGTCAGGCCGGACAGCCCCTGCGGTCATGTACCGGCGGGTGCGAGGTGCCAGG
>NZ_JBEYVI010000139.1:0-1195 GCF_040643955.1 Streptomyces sp. NPDC047061 | reverse complement strand
GGTCCGTTGCGGATCTGGCGGGACGGTGTCGAACTGGACCCCGGGCCTCGGCAGCAGTCGTACCTGCTCGCGGTGCTGCTCGCCCGCGCGGGCAAGCCGGTCAGTACGAGCGAGTTGGTCGACCTGATCTGGGGCGGGGACGTCCCGGCGTCGGCGGTGAACATTCTCCAGAAGTACGTCGGTGCGTTGCGTCGGCTGCTGGAGCCGCGGCTGCCCGTCCGTGAAGCCGGATCGTTCCTCCACCGTCGCGGCAATTCCTACCTGTTCGCCGCCGGCCCCGCCACGCTGGACCTCGTCGCCTTCCGGGAACTCGTCGACGCCGCCGGGGCCGCGGCGACTCGGCAGGATCACGAGGTGGCTCTCGATCACTACGTCGGGGCGCTCGGGCTCTGGCACGGCTCGGCGGGCGACGGTATCGCCGACGGGACCATCGCCACGACGGTCTTCGCCGCGCTCGACAACGAGTTCTACGACGCGTGCACCGCGGCGGCGGAGCTCGCCGTGTCGACGGGCCGACCGGAGCGGGTGCTGGTGGCTCTGCAACTGGCCGCGTCGATGGCACCGTTCAACGAACCCGTGCAGGCCGGTCTCGTCGGCGTTCTCGGTGCTGCCGGCCGCCAGGCGGAGGCGCTGTCGGTGTTTCGTCAGGTCCGCGACCGGCTCGCCGAGGAGCTGGGCATCGACCCTGGTCCGGCGCTGGAGGACGCGCAGCGGCGGATTCTCACCCAGCCCCTGGCGGCGCCGCTGGTGCGGGAGGCCGACGAGAACGTCGGGCGGACCATGGGGGCCGTCTTGGTCGGCCGGACCGAGGAGCTCGCCGCGCTGCGGCGCATGGTGGAGCGTGCACGGGCCGGTGACACCGCGATCGGTGTGGTCGAGGGCGAGCCGGGCGCGGGCAAGACCCGGCTGCTGGAGGAGGCCGCCGCCGTGGCGGGCCGGCTGGGTGCACTGACTGTCTGGGGTTCCTGTCTGGAGGGTGACGGGACACCGGCGATGTGGCCGTGGGAGCAGGCACTTGGCCAGGTCGTGCGGAGTCTGCCCGCTGCGGCGGGTGAACAGTGGCTCACCGGCGGGCTGGGCAGTCTCCTCGCGCCGCGGGACGACGCGCCCCGGGAACTGCCGGACGGCAACGCCCAGTTCCGGTTGTTCGAACAGGTCGTCGCCCTCGTCGGACAGGCCTCGGCGCGGCGCCCGA
>NZ_JBEYVI010000138.1:0-1202 GCF_040643955.1 Streptomyces sp. NPDC047061 | reverse complement strand
CTGCTGCGGATCACGGCCCGAACCCGGGACGATGCCGCAGCTGTCTGCCCGGGCTGCGGGACGGAGTCGGACTGGGTGCACTCCCGGTACGTGCGGCATGTCGCGGACGAGGCGGTGGGTGGTCGGGCCGGCGTCATCGACCTGTCGGTGCGCCGCCTGTACTGCAAGAACTCCGGTTGTCCCAAGACCACCTTCGCCGAGCAGGTCACCGGGTTGACGGTGCGTTACCAGCGGCGCACCCCGGCCCTGCAGCACGTGGTGAACGCGGTGGCCGTGGCGCTGGCGGGATCGGCCGGGGCCCGGCTGCTGGCCGTGCTGCGCTGCGCGCTGTCCTGGGCAACCGTCCTGAACTGTCTGATGCGCATCCCCGTGCCGTCGACGGCAGTCCCGCACGTGCTGGGCATCGACGAGTTCGCCCTGCGCCGGGGCCACCGTTACGCCACGATCATCATCGACGCCGCCACGGGCGCGCGTGCCGACGTGCTCGCGGACCGCGCGAAAGAGCCGGTCGCCACCTGGCTGCGCACGCATGCAGGATTCGAGGTGGTGTGCCGGGACGGGGCCGGCAGCTTCGCCCAGGCCATCACCGACGCGGCACCCCACGTCGTGCAGGTAGCGGACCGCTGGCACCTGTGGCACCTGCTCGGCGAGGCGGCACACAGGGAAGTCCTGGCGCACAGCGCCTGCTGGGCACCTCTGGGACCGCCGATCCGCGAGGGCAGACGCGCGCAGACCACCCGCGAGCGCTGGCAGCAGGTCCACGACCTGCGAGATCAGGGCGTGGGCCTGCTTGAATGCGCCCGACGCCTGAACCTCGCGCTCAACACCGTCAAACGCTACGCCCGCCACGCCGAGCCCGACCGGCTCATCCGGACCCCGCAGTACCGCCCCACTCTGGTCGATCCCTACCGCGAACACCTGCGCAAACGCCGGGCCACGGACCCCGCCGTCCCCGTCACCCACCTGCTCGCCGAGATCCGCGAACTCGGCTACACCGGCAGCGCGAACCTCCTGGTCCGCTACATCACCCAGGGCCGCGTCGAAGCCGACCACGCCACCCTCTCCCCGCGGCGCACCGCCCGCCTCCTGCTCACCGATCCCGCCCACCTCAAGGAGGAACAGGCCGCGCTACGCGACAAACTGTCCGCCGCCTGCCCGGAGATGACCGCCCTGGCCACCCAGATCAGCGACTTCGCCGCACT
>NZ_JBEYVI010000137.1:0-1214 GCF_040643955.1 Streptomyces sp. NPDC047061 | reverse complement strand
ATTGCTGGCCCCGTCCTGATTGATTGCGCTACCGGCCACCACCGCCAGCACCCGATGCCCACGCTCACGAGCAACCGACAACCGCTCCAACACCACGACACCGACGCCCTCACCCCACCCGGTGCCATCAGCCGCCTCCGCGAACGGCTTACACCGCCCGTCAGCAGCAAGACCTCGCTGCCGCGCGAACTCGATGTAGGTCCCAGGCGAGGCCATCACCGTGACCCCGCTGGCCAGCGCGATCCCGCACTCACCGGAGCGCAGTGCCTGTGCGGCCAGGTGAATCGCCGTCAGCGACGAGGAACACGCCGTGTCCACCGACACTGCAGGGCCCCGCAGCCCCAGCGCATACGCCACCCGCCCCGACGCCACACTCGCCGTCGTACCCGTCAGCCCGTAACCGCCCGCACCGTCCTGCTCCCCGACGCGGTAGCCGGACGTGATGATGCCGGCGTAGACCCCGGTGTCGGTCCCTTTCAACGAACCCGGGGCAATGCCCGCGTCCTCCAATGCCTCCCAACATGTCTCCAGCAACACCCGCTGCTGGGGATCCATCCCCAACGCCTCACGCGGACTGATCCCGAAGAACTCCGCATCGAAATCACCCGCACCATCCAGGAAACCGCCTACCCGGGCATAATCCGCACCTCCGTCACCGAAATCCGGGTCCGGCCGGCCGGCGACGTCCCAGCCGCGGTTCGCCGGGAACCCCGACATCGCATCGGTCCCCGCGGCAACCAACCGCCAGAAACCCTCCGGATCCTCCACCCCACCCGGGAACCGACAACCCATCCCGACAATCGCCACCGGCTCATCCGTGCCGGCCCGCGGCGTCGGCACAGCGCTCTCCCCGACAACCCCGTCGACCCCGCACGCCTCTGCAACCAGATACCGGGCGAGTTCCAGGGGAACGGGATAGTCGAAGACCAGGGTGGCGGACAGGCTCAGGCCGGTCTCCGCAACCAGCCGGTTGCGCAGTTCCAGCGCGGTCAGCGAGTCGATGCCCATGTCACGGAACGCCCGCTGGGAATCGACGTCAGCCGGGCTGGTATGACCCAACACAACAGCGGTGGCAGCCTGGACGATCTGCAGAAGTTCCTGCTCGCGCTCTGCGGGAGAGAGCGTAGCCAACCGGGCTGCCAGGCCACCCGCGTCCGCATCTGCGGCCACGGCTGCCGTCGGGCGGGCGGAGACACCACCAGTAACCAAGCCAC
>NZ_JBEYVI010000136.1:0-1245 GCF_040643955.1 Streptomyces sp. NPDC047061 | reverse complement strand
ACTTCTCCATGCTCAACACCAGCCAGCAGCGAAAACACCCTGACCTGACATGCCGTCACTGACACCAACCACCGACACCAAACCGGCACATCGCACCTCGTCAGTGACCGGAACGACCAGCGTCTTCGTCAGCTCGAAGCCCTTGCCGATCTCATCCGCCCGGACCTCGCGGTCCTCCAGCTCGCAGAACTTGCGGACCCTCACCCGGGCCATGTCCGCCACGTGGACTGATGGAAGCGCACCGAGTGGTCCTCGGTTGCGCTGGCCACGTGAACAGGCACCGTCACCAGGCCGAAGCTGATGGCACCTGACCAGATCGTTCGGGGCACAACACACCTCCACCACCAGCCCCGAGCCCCTCCAGTGTAGGGTCTCGGCTTTCGTGACCGAATCTCATGGTGAATAGCCAGATCATGGCCGATCGACGAATCTGAGACTGCACCTTGTAAGGCTGCTTTTCATCCTCCGCCCCCAGACATACGCCGTGGGTGCGTTCCAAACCTACGCGGGTGGAAGCCCGATGGCTCTATCGATAATTGCGCCTTTCAGTTTCGCACCTTTCAGGCTTGCGCCCGTGAAGTTGGCATTTTTCAGTTTCGCGCCCTCCAGGTTCACGCCTCTGAGGTTCGTATCCTTCAGGTTCGCGCCCTCCAGGTTCACGCCTCTGAGGTCCGCATCCTTCAGTTTCGCGCCCTCCAGATTCACACCTCTGAGGTCCGCATCCTCCAGCAACGCAGCGGTGAGGTTCGCGCGGGTCAGTTTCGCGGCGGGCAACTCCCCATCTGCGCCTAGGTCCGCACGAATCAGGTACGCGTTGGTGAGGTTCGTGCCCGTGAGATTCGTACCGATCAAATCCGCACCAATCAGGTCAGCGGTGCTGAGATTCGCACCCGTCATGTTCGTGGGGGTTTCCCTTTCCGAATCTCGGTCCGTGATTTTGAGGCTCAGGAAGGCACCGGCAAGGTCAGCCCCAGAAAGGTACGCCCCGGTGAAGTCCACGCCGTACAGTTGGGCGTCGGCCAGATTCGCTCTGGGCAATATGGCGTCTCTCAGGCTCGTTCCGTTGGCCCACGTCTCGGATAGATTTGCGTCGGACATGAAAGCTCCATTCAGCTTCACGTCCACGAGGGTCGCGCCAGCCAAGTTCGCCTTAGCCTCGATCGTTCATGAGTCCCCGGCAGCTTGCTGACGGGGACGTTGAGTCTGTGTGGTGGGATCTTTTCGGGGTTGGGGCAGGCTGAGGGC
>NZ_JBEYVI010000135.1:0-1272 GCF_040643955.1 Streptomyces sp. NPDC047061 | reverse complement strand
CATCCTGCACGGCAGGCCGGCCTCGGTCTCCGGGAAGGCGATGACGCCCCGGCCCGGCGGGTTCGACGGGCGAACGGGCCCCATGGCCAGGGGCGGTCCCCTCAGCACGCGGTCGAACCGGATAGCTGCGGTGTTCATGCTGCCCGCCATCGCACGGTCACGGAAAGGGTGGTCGGCCATCGCCCGGCCATCTCGGGGTAATCCGATGCCCACTCCCTCCGCGAAACGCCTCCGCCAGGACACCGCGGCCGGAGGAGCGGAACCGGCCGGGAACACGAGGGTTGACATGCGGATACACGCCGTCGGCTGGCTGGATGGCGTGTGTCCGGGCAGCGGTACCGTGGCTCCACGGCGCGTTCCAGCCGGTGGACGCGGGACGGCCGGCCGACCACCGCGGCAAGCTGATCACCGCGGCGGGCTGATCACCGCGAGGCGCCGAACGTCACGGCGGGTTCGGCGAGATCCGCCCGCCAGTTCCAGGACCGCCGGCGCGAAGACCGGACCGCTCTCAGTCCGTACCGGCAGCGGCGGCCACGGGCTCCTTGGTCTCGGCGCCCTCATCGCCTGCCAGCTGGGCCGGAACGGTGAGCTCGGACACGCTGAGCTCCGGCACCTCCGTCACCGCCGCAAGAGCTGATTCGATGGCGTCAGCCAGCGTCGGGGACGCGGCGTCATCGAAGTCCATCCTCGTGACGGTGACTTCGGTGTCGGTCGGAAGCACGTCGGTGCCGAATTCGGCGGCGCCGGTGCAACTCGCCTTCAGGGTGGTCATTTCGTCCTCGGTAATCTCCCGGCTGAGAACCAGCGAGAACACGTGCCCCATTGACTGTCACCTTTTTCATCTTCTGTGTATCGCGATATCGCGGAAAAGTACTTGCGCAGGAGGATGTGATGTGTCGTCAGAGAGCGGTGTGCTCATATCCGGCCGACCCGCGAGGATCACCATCTCTTCGTCGTTGCCGGGCCCGTCGCGCCCTCATGTTTGCTGGCGCCGCGCGGTCGTGTGAAGGGTGGTCGGCCATCGCTCGGCCACTGCGAGGTAACTGGCACGCGCCGCGGACCGCGGCCCCGTCGCCTCCGGGAACCGTCGTCACCGGCGGCGCCGTCGCCGCCGTCATCACGGGCACCAGTGTTTCCCACGACAGGCGCACAGTTACCCCGCGATGGCCGGACGATGGCTGACCACCCTTCCGCGACCGCACTGTGCTGGGAAGCATGGGCCGCGGCATGGAGCTGATCGAACGGTCCGAGGAGTCCGGCACGACGAGGTAT
>NZ_JBEYVI010000134.1:0-1281 GCF_040643955.1 Streptomyces sp. NPDC047061 | reverse complement strand
GAGCTGCTGCGCTACCTGACCATCCCGCACCTGCTGGCCCGGCGCGCGGTCGTCGACGACATCGAGATCGACGGCGAGGTCATCCGTGCCGGAGAAGGCGTCATCGCGGCCCTGCCCGCCGCCAACTGGGACCCGGAGGCCTTCCCCGAGCCGGCCAAGCTCGACCTCACCCGCAAGGCCGCGCACCACATGTCGTTCAGCTGGGGACCGCACCAGTGCGTCGGGCAGCAGCTGGCCCGAGTCGAACTCCATGTCGTCTTCAGTACGCTGTTCCGCCGGATTCCGACGCTGCGGATGGCTGTCGACCTCTCGGAGCTGAAGTTCAAGGAGGACTCGCAGGCCTACGGCATCTACGAGCTGCCCGTCGCCTGGTAGTCCAGGGTGTCCATGCCGGTCGGACGATCGGCATGGACACACCCGGCCGTGTGGCCGCATCCGTCGCCTCGCCCGCCGGGGCCGAGCGGGGCCGAGTGGATCAACGCTGGTTCACCGAACGCCTCCTCGGTACCGTGCCGCCGGCGGAGCGGTTCGAGACCCTGCTGCCCACGGCCGTCGCACACCGTGGCCCGCACGCCGCTGTCGAGACGCTCCAGACAGACATGCGTTCGGGGTGATGTGCTGTGCTTGGCAGCGTTGGTGAACGCCTCGGCGACCGCGTAGTACACGGTGTCGCCGTGCGCCGCGATCGGGCCCGCCCGTGTCTGCGTCAGATCCCAGCTCCTCCACACGGACGGCGAGCCGGGTCTTCAGCGAGGGCTTGAGAGGGACTCGGAGCACTTGGCATCCAGTCCGGCGAGGCGGCCGACCAGGGGCAGCACCACGGCCCGCAGCCCGTCGACGACCGGCCCGTAGAGGTACTGCACATCGAGCCAGCGCAGGTCGGCGGAGGCAGCAGGGTCGCGGACCGCCGCACCGACGCGGTCGCGCACGGTTCCCGTCAGTGGCAGGTACGCCACCAGAATCGTCCGGTCGATCCACGAGCCGACTATGTGCCGCATCGACCCGGCAGATTAGCAGAACGGTCTTGGGTAGCACCCACGCCCTGGCCACCGTGAGCGTGGCGATGACGGTGATCAGCAGCACCGTGACGAAGAGATTGCAGAGCGAAGGCCATAGCTGCGGAACGGGCCAGCTGTCCCGTTGCCAGCGCTGCCTGGGACATCGCTCTCCACATGCGATTCAACGCTTAAAGCGCGTTGCAGAACGCCGTGATCTGGGCATTTGGTTTGTATGCGTGGGGTGTTGAGGGCTGATGTGTTGTGGGTGGAGACGTTCACGGGG
>NZ_JBEYVI010000133.1:0-1324 GCF_040643955.1 Streptomyces sp. NPDC047061 | reverse complement strand
GTCTGCCGTGGAGGCTGCTGTCCAGGATGGGCTGGAATCTGCGGGTCCGGTGGTGTGGGTGGTGTCGGCGCGGTCTGATGCGGCGTTGGCGGCGCAGGCGGGCCGGCTGGCCGGGTTCGTGGAGGCTCGTCCGGAGGTCGGGGTCGGGGATGTGGCGTTGTCGTTGGCGGTGACGCGGACGACGGGCTTCTCGCACCGGTTGGCGGTGGTCGGTGGTGACCGTGGCCAGTTGTTGGAGGGTTTGTCTGCGGCTGCTGCGGGTCGGGTGGTGCCTGGTGTGGTGACGGGCGCTGGTGCTGGTGGTGGTCGGGTGGCGGTGGTGTTCTCGGGCCAGGGTTCTCAGGGTGTGGGGATGGGCCTTGGGTTGTATGGGGTGTTCCCGGTGTTTGCGCGGGCGTTTGATGAGGTGTGTGCTGAGCTGGATGGGTTGTTGCCTGGTTCGTTGCGTGAGGTGATCGCGGCGGGTGGTCCGGAGTTGGACCAGACGGTGTTTGCGCAGGCGGGTTTGTTCGCGGTGCAGGTGGCGTTGTTCCGGTTGTGGTCGTCGTGGGGTGTGGTGCCGCAGTGTGTGGCGGGTCATTCGATCGGTGAGGTGACGGCGGCGTATGTGGCGGGGGTGTGGGATCTGGCGGATGCGTGTGCGGTGGTTGCGGCGCGGGGCCGTTTGATGCAGGAGTTGCCGGCGGGTGGGGCGATGGCGGCGTTGGACGCGTCGTCGGAGCAGGTTGCCGAGTTGATCGCCGGGCGTGAGGGTGTGGCGGTTGCGGCGGTCAACGGTGCTCGGCAGACGGTGATTTCGGGTGTCGAGTCGGTGGTGGATGAGTTGGCGGGGGTGTGGCGGGAGCGGGGTGGGCGGGCTCGTCGGTTGCGGGTCAGTCATGCGTTCCACTCGCCGTTGATGGATCCGGTGCTGGAGGGGTTCGGGCGGGTTCTGGAGGGGGTGACCTGCCGGGAGCCGCGGATTCCGTTGGTGTCGGGGACGCCGGGTGCGGATGTGACGGATCCGGCGTATTGGGTGGGGCATGTGCGGGACACGGTCCGTTTCCACGATGTGGTGGAGGCGATGCGGGCCCAGGGGGTGGGTGTGTTCGCCGAGTTGGGTCCGGATGGTGCGTTGTCGGCGATGGCGGATGGGGATGCGGGGACGTGGGTTCCGGCGTTGCGTGGTGGTCAGGACGAGCCCGAGACGGCGTTGCGTGCGCTGGCCGGTCTGTATGCGGCCGGCGCAGAGGTGGACTGGGCTGCGGTGACCGCCGACGAGGGCCGGGCGGTCAGGGTCGGCCTGCCGACGTATCCGTTCCAGCGTCAGCACTACTGGCCGAAG
>NZ_JBEYVI010000132.1:0-1513 GCF_040643955.1 Streptomyces sp. NPDC047061 | reverse complement strand
TGGGGCATCTACAGCGGCTACGAACTCTGCGAGAACACCCCCCTCAGGGAAGGCGGCGAGGAGTACCTCGACTCCGAGAAGTACCAGCTCAAACCCCGCGACTGGACCGCCGCCGACACCGACGGCATCGCCCCCCTCATCACCCGCCTCAACACCGTCCGGCGCAACAGCCCGGCCCTGCGGCAGCTGCGTAACCTGACCTTCCACCACACGGACAACGACTCCGTCATCGCGTACAGCAAGCGCACCGGGTCGGACGCGGTTCTGGTGGTCGTGAACCTCGATCCGCACCACACCCAGGAGGCCACGGTCTCGTTGGACATGCCGCAACTCGGCCTGGACTGGAACGCCGTCCTGTCCGTGCAGGACGAACTGACGGGTGAGACCTACTCATGGGGCAGGACCAACTTCGTGCGCCTCGTCCCCGGCCGGACGCCGGCGCATGTGCTCCAGGTAGGGCGGCCGACACCAGCGAACGGAGGGCCCAGCGCGTCATGACTGTCAACGACCCCGTCCCGGACACCTTCGCGGACACACCTGCCAAGGACCGGGACCCGGACTGGTTCAAACGGGCCGTCTTCTACGAGGTCCTGGTCCGCTCCTTCCAGGACAGCGACGGCGACGGCATCGGCGACCTCAAGGGCCTGACCGCCAAGCTCGACTATCTGCAGTGGCTCGGCGTGGACTGCCTCTGGCTGCCGCCCTTCTTCAAGTCCCCGCTGCGGGACGGCGGTTACGACGTCGCCGACTACACCGCCGTGCTCCCCGAGTTCGGCGACCTCGCCGACTTCGTGGAGTTCGTCGACGCCGCCCACCAGCGCGGCATGCGCGTCATCATCGACTTCGTCGTCAATCACACGAGCGACCAGCACCCGTGGTTCCAGGAGTCCCGGAAGAACCCGGACGGGCCGTACGGCGACTTCTACATGTGGGCGGACGACGACAAGCAGTACCAGGACGCGCGGATCATCTTCGTCGACACCGAGGTCTCCAACTGGACCTTCGACCCCGTGCGCGGCCAGTACTACTTCCACCGCTTCTTCTCGCACCAGCCCGACCTCAACTACGAGAACCCGGCGGTGCAGGAGGAGGTGCTGGCGGCGCTCCGGTTCTGGCTGGACCTGGGCATCGACGGCTTCCGGCTGGACGCGGTGCCGTATCTGTACGCGCAGGAAGGCACCAACTGCGAGAACCTGCCGCCCACCCACGAGTTCCTGAGGCGGGTCCGCCGCGAGATCGACGCCATGTTCCCGGACACCGTGCTGCTGGCCGAGGCGAACCAGTGGCCGGAGGACGTCGTCGACTACTTCGGGGCCTACGACAAGGGCGGCGACGAGTGCCACATGGCATTCCATTTTCCGGTGATGCCGCGGATCTTCATGGCCGTGCGCCGGGAGTCCCGCTACCCGGTCTCGGAGATCCTCGCCAAGACCCCCGCCATCCCCTCCGGCTGCCAGTGGGGCATCTTCCTGCGCAACCACGACGAGCTCACCCTCGAAATGGTCACCGACGA
>NZ_JBEYVI010000131.1:0-1615 GCF_040643955.1 Streptomyces sp. NPDC047061 | reverse complement strand
TGGGGAGCGCGGGGCAGGGCAGTTACGCCGCGGCGAACGCGTTCCTGGATGCGCTGGCCGTCTATCGCCGGGATCGGCAGCTGGCCGGTCAGTCGTTGGCGTGGGGGCTGTGGGAACAGACCTCGGAGATGACCGGACACCTGGAGGGCGCTGACCTGTCCCGGCTGCGCCGTGGTGGCATCGAGCCGATGCCGACCGTCCAGGGCCTGGCGCTGTTCGAGGCCGCGGTCGCGTGGGGCGCGCCGTTGGCAGTCCCGGCTCAGCTGGACCTGGCCGCATGGTCGCGTGCTGGTCGGCCGATGCCTGCCCTTTTGCGCGCTCTGGTTGCTGGTGGTGTCTCCGTTCGCCGGTTCGCGGCTGTTGCTGCGGACACGGGTGCGGGTGGCCTGGCGGCCCGGTTGGCCGCGCTCAGCCCTGCCGAGCGTGAGCAGGAAGTTCTGCAGATCGTCCGGGCCGGCACCGCCGTCATCCTGGGCCACGCCAACCCTGGGGACATCGACTCCCAGCGGGCGTTCCGCGAGATGGGCATCGACTCGCTGACCGCGCTGGAGCTCCGCAACCGGCTCGCGGCCGAGACCGGCCTGAGCCTGCCCGCCACCCTGGTCTTCGACTACCCCGTCCCTCTGGAACTCGCCCGGTATCTGGTCGCAGAGGCACGCGGAACCGACGGCATAGCCGCCGTATCCGCCCCATCTGCCGTCCGTGTCGGCACGGACGAGCCGGTGGCCATCGTCGGCATGGGTTGTCGGTTCCCGGGTGGAGTGGAGGACCCGGAAGGCTTCTGGCAGCTGATCGCGGCAGGCTCCGATGCGATGTCGGGGTTCCCGGCGGACCGCGGCTGGGAGACTCCCGGCCTGTCCGAGTCCCGTGATGAGGGTCAGGATTATGCCCGGGTGGGCGGGTTCGTGGGTGGTGCGGGTGGGTTCGATGCGGAGTTCTTCGGGATCAGTCCGCGTGAGGCGTTGGGGATGGATCCGCAGCAGCGGCTGTTGCTGGAGACGTGCTGGGAGGCGTTGGAGGACGCGGGCATCACGCCGGGGTCGTTGCGGGGCACCGACACCGGGGTCTACGCCGGCGTCATCACGTCGGAGTACCGGGTCGGTGAGCATGACGACGCGAGCGGCTATGGGATTACCGGGACCCATGCGAGTGTGGCGTCGGGTCGGGTGGCGTATGCGCTGGGGTTGCAGGGACCCGCGGTCTCGATCGACACGGCGTGTTCGTCGTCGCTGACGGCGATTCACCTGGCCGCGCAGGCGTTGCGGTCGGGTGAGTGCGGGATCGCGCTGGCCGGCGGCGTCACGGTGATGGCCTCGCCTGGGACCTACATCGAGTTCGCGCGGCAGCGGGGGTTGGCTGCTGACGGCCGGTGTAAGCCGTTCGCGGAGGCGGCTGATGGCACCGGGTGGGGCGAGGGCGTTGGCGTGCTGGTGTTGGAGCGGTTGTCGGTTGCTCGCGCTCGTGGGCATCGGGTGCTGGCGGTGGTGGCCGGTAGCGCAATCAATCAGGACGGGGCCAGCAATGGTCTGTCGGCGCCGAACGGTCCGTCCCAGCAGCGGGTGATCCGGGCCGCGTTGGCGAGCGCGGGCTTGGCGGCCGGTGACGTGGACGTGGT
>NZ_JBEYVI010000130.1:0-1662 GCF_040643955.1 Streptomyces sp. NPDC047061 | reverse complement strand
GTCTGGCACTGTTCGAGGCCGCGGTCGCGTGGGGTGTCCCGTCGGCGGTCCCGGCCCGCCTCGACCTGACGGGACTGTCACGCCCGGGACGACCGATACCCCCGCTGCTGTGTGGCTTGGTTACTGGTGGTGTCTCCGCCCGCCCGACGGCAGCCGTGGCCGCAGATGCGGACGCGGGTGGCCTGGCAGCCCGGTTGGCTACGCTCAGCCCCGCCGATCGCGAACAGGAAGTCCTGCAGACTGTCCAGGCAGCCGCGGCCGTTGTCCTGGGCCATGCCCGCCCCGGAGACATCGATCCCCAGCGGGCCTTCAGGGACATTGGCATCGACTCACTGACCGCGCTGGAGCTCCGCAACCGACTCGTGAGCGAAACCGGGCTCACTCTCCCCGCCACCTTGGTCTTCGACCACCCCGTCCCCCTCGAACTCGCCCGGCACCTGCACGACCAGCTGGTACCGCGCCAAGCCGGCGTCATTGAGAGTGCCCTGGCGGATCTGGACGGTCTGCGCGCTGTGTTGTCGGCTGTGTCCTTCGACGATGCCGATCGCGGGCGGATCACGGAACAGTTGTATGCCCTCATGGCGGACTGGCGGGCGCAGGGATCAGAGGCGGACGACCAGGACGACCTGGACTCCGCCACGAACGAGGATCTGTATCAGATGGTCGAGCGCGGGCTCGATAAGTAGCTGATTTGTCTGCCGGCGAGACAGGAGCACCTACACACATGTCCGAGGAAGAAAAGCTTCGGGACTATCTGAAGCGGGCCATCAACGACGGTCGGCAACTGCAGAACCGACTGCAGAGGCTTGAGGAGAGCATTCGCGAGCCGGTGGCTATCGTGGGAATGGGTTGCCGGTTCCCGGGTGGTGCCGAGAGCCCGGATGGCTTGTGGCGGTTGGTTGCGGGAGGCTCCGATGGGATGTCGGGGTTCCCGGTGAACCGTGGCTGGGACGTGGCGGGCTTGCCGGACCCGGATTCCGGTGACGCGGGTGGGGGTTACGCCCGAGTGGGTGGGTTCCTGGATGGTGCGGGTGGGTTCGATGCGGAGTTTTTCGGGATCAGTCCGCGTGAGGCGTTGGGGATGGATCCCCAGCAGCGGGTGTTGCTGGAGACATGTTGGGAGGCGTTGGAGGACGCGGGCATCACGCCGGGGTCGTTGCGGGGCACTGATACCGGGGTTTACGCCGGCATCATCACGTCCGGCTACCGCGTCGGGGGGCAGGACGGTGCCGGTGGCTATGGGATGACCGGAACCATGGCGAGTGTGGCGTCGGGTCGGGTGGCGTACGCGTTGGGGTTGCAGGGTCCCGCGGTCTCGATCGATACGGCGTGTTCGTCGTCGTTGACGGCGATTCACCTGGCGGCGCAGGCGTTGCGGTCGGGTGAGTGCGGGATCGCGCTGGCCGGCGGGGTCACGGTGATGGTCAGTCCGGGTGCGTACCTGGAGTTTGCGCGGCAGCGGGGGTTGGCTGCTGATGGGCGGTGTAAGCCGTTCGCGGAGGCGGCTGATGGCACCGGGTGGGGCGAGGGCGTTGGCGTGCTGGTGTTGGAGCGGTTGTCGGTTGCTCGTGAGCGTGGGCATCGGGTGCTGGCGGTGGTGGCGGGTAGTGCGGTCAATCAGGACGGGGCGAGTAATGGTCTGTCGGCGCCGAACGGTCCGTC
>NZ_JBEYVI010000129.1:0-1665 GCF_040643955.1 Streptomyces sp. NPDC047061 | reverse complement strand
GTTAGCCTCGATCTTTCGTGACGGTCCGTCGGTTCCTCTGGTGGGCCGTTTCGGTCGTCCGGGCTGATCAGGGGCAGGTCTGTGGCCCGGCTGTCGCGTCGGGTGGGCGCCGGGTTCCACGGCTCCGGTCGGGGTGGTGCTGCTCGTAGGGACGGGAAGCTGCTGGTCAGCCAGGGTTCGGCAGGGCCGCGAGCCGTTGCAGGGCTTCGGTGATCACGTCGGTCCAGGGCCAGTGCTTGGCGAGGCGGAGGATGCGGCGCCGGCCGGTGGTGACGAGTTGGGCGGCGGCGGAGAACAGCCGCAGCCTCAGGCGCTTGGGTTCCCACAGCCGGGCGGGGCCGGTCAGGGCCAGCATCGGCATCCAGGCCAGTAGGTCGAGGGCGATCTGGACGATCTCCAGCCAGACCCGGTTCTGCGCGGTGTCGTGGAGAGGCAGGTTGGTGAGGCCGGTGGCGCGGGCAGCGCGGATGCGGTCCTCGGCGCGGGCCCGCTGGCGGTGCCGCAGTTCCAGCGCCGCGATCGCGGCGTCCTGGGTGTTGGTGGCGAACGCCGTCAGGCGCATGCCGTCGGCATCGGTGAAACGCAACTGGGCGCCGGGATGCGGCCGTTCCTTGCGGACGATCAGCCGCATGCCCTTGGGCCAGCCGTCCAGTACATCTCCGGCGAGTTCGGCGACCCAGGCACCGTCGCGGATCCGGCCGCCGGGTTCGACGGCCGGCGTCCACGCCGAGGCGGGGATCTTCAGCACCGCCTGATGGATCTGCTCGGTGATGGTCATGCCGACCGAGTACGACAGCCACCGGCCGCGCGCGGTGAGCCAGTCGAGGAACTTGTGGGTACCGCCGGCGGAGTCGGTGCGGATCAGGGTGCGCCGACCGCGCCGGAACTTCCTCGGCAGCTGGGCCAGCGCCAGGCGGGTCGTCTCGATGTGGTCGGTGGCGGTGTTGCTGCCCGCCCTGCCCGGCCGCAGCAGCCCCGCGACCGGCTCTCCGGTGCCGCCGCCTGCGTGGTCGACGAAGGCCATGAGCGGATGATGCCCATAGGTCTTCTTCCAGGTCCGTGTGGCGTCCTCCTTCTCGGAGTGGGCCAGCACCAGCACGCCGTCGATGTCCACGATCACCTGCCCGCCGGCGTGCGGGGCATCGGACCCGGCCAACTGCCAGATGCCGGCGCGGACTTCGGCCCGTGCGGTGCGGATGGCGGCCAGCGCCCGAGAGCCCGCTGCGGCGAGCGTGTCGACCAGGCGGGAGACGGTCGGGTCGGAGGCCACCGGCCCGAAGAGGGCCCGTTCGGCCCGCAGCATCGCGACATCGGCCAGGCAGTCCCCGCCCAGGGCGGTCGCGAGCGCAAGGTCCAACAGGATCTTGCCCGGGTCGTGCACCGCCCGCGGCTTGCACCACGGCGCCAGCGCCTGAGATATCGCCTGATCCAGGCCGGTCTTGCGGACCGTCTCCACCAACAGCACCGCACCGGCCTGCGAGACCACCGCACGACCGTTGCCCTCGACTCGGACAGGCGGATACGACCCGCTACGCTTCTTCACCCGGGGAGTGCTTCTCTCTTGGCGACGAACAGGACCTTCGACAAGCCCTATCGTCCCAGCTCAGAGGCACTCCTCGCTTATTTGATCAACCCTCGGACGGCCCCCTTCGTGAAAGCCCGAGG
>NZ_JBEYVI010000128.1:0-1678 GCF_040643955.1 Streptomyces sp. NPDC047061 | reverse complement strand
TTAGCCTCGATCGTTCATGAGTCCCCGGCAGCTTGCTGACGGGGACGTTGAGTCTGTGTGGTGGGATCTTTTCGGGGTTGGGGCAGGCTGAGGGCCCGGCTCTCGTGTCGGGTGGGCGCCGGGTTCCACTTCGCCGGTGCGGTGGTGCGGGTCGTCGGGACGTTCGAAGTTGCTGGTCAGCCGGGGTTCGGCAAGGTATGGAGTCTGTCGAACGCGTGGGTGATGACGTCGGTCCAGGGCCATCGGGCGGTGAAGCGGAGCCGGCGGCGGCGTCCGGTGTTCACGAGCTGGGCGGCGGCGGAGAACAGACGCAGGCGGAGTTTCTTGGGTTCCCAGCGGCGGGCGTCGCCGGTCAGGGCGAGCATCGGCATCCAGGCGAGGACGTCGAGGGCGATCTGGACGATCTCCAGCCAGATCCGGTTCTGGGCGGTGTCGTGCAGAGGCAGGTTGCGCAGGCCGGTGTCACGGGCGTTTCGGATGCGGTCTTCGCAGCGGGCCCGGCGGCGGTGACGAAGTTCGAGGTCGGCGAGCTGGCCGCCCTTGGTGTTGGTCGCGAAGCAGGTCAGCCGCATGCCATCGAGGTCGGTGAAGCGCAACTGGGCGCCGGGGTGCGGGCGTTCCTTTCTGACGATCAGCCGCATGCTTTTGGGCCAGGAGGAGAGGTCGGGCATATCGGTGATCTCCGCGACCCAGGCGCCGGGCCGCTGGGTGCCACCGGCGTCGTAGGCCGGTGTCCACGCCCTCTTCGGGATCTTCAGCACGGCCTGGTGGATGGCGTCGGTGATGGTCATTCCGACGGAATACGACAGCCACCGGCCCGGCTTGGAGAGCCAGTCGAGGAAGGCGTGGGTGCCGCCGGCGGAGTCGGTGCGGATCAGCGTCTGCCGTCCCCGTCGCAGGTGTCTGGGCAGTTGGGCCAGGGCGAGGTGGGCGGTTTCGATGTGATCGCTCGCGGTGTTGGAGCCCGCGTTGCCGGGCCGCAGCAGGGCGGCCACCGGTTCCCCGGACCCGGTCTGACCGTGGTCGACGAACGCGACGAGCGGGTGATGGCCGAAGGTCTTCTTCCAGGTCGCGGTGGCGTCCTGCTTCTCGGAGTGGGCGAGGACGAGCACGCCGTCGATGTCCACGGTCACCTGGCCGTCGGCGGCCGGACCGTTCGTCCCGGCCAGTTCCCAGACCCGCGAGCGTACTTCGGAGCGTGCGCCCCGGATCGCCGCGAGGGCCTTGGGGCCGGAGGCGGCGAGCGCGTCAACGAGACGGGAGACGGTCGGATCGGAGGCCACCGGGCCGAACACGCCCGGCTCGGCCCGCAGCATGCCCACGTCCGCGAGGCAGTCCCCGCCCAGCGCGACGGCCAGGGCCACATCCAGCAGGATCTTGCCCGGGTCGTGCACCGCCCGCGGCTTGCGCCACGGTGCCAGCGCCGCCGATATCGCGGTGTCCAGAGCGGACTTGCGGACGGTCTCGACCAGCAGCACCGCCCCGGCCTGCGAGACCGTCCCGCTGCCGCCGCCCTCGACGCGGACACGCGGGTACAACCCGATACGCTTGCTCACCTGGAGAGTGCTTCTTTCCGTGCAGCCAACAGGACCCTAGACAAGTCCCATCGTTGCAGGTCAGGAGCACTCTCCGCTTATTTGATCAAGGCATGGACGAGCACGCTCATGAAAGCGCGAGG
>NZ_JBEYVI010000127.1:0-1706 GCF_040643955.1 Streptomyces sp. NPDC047061 | reverse complement strand
ACCGTGACGCCGCCGGCCAGCGCGATCCCGCACTCACCCGACCGCAACGCCTGCGCCGCCAGGTGAATCGCCGTCAGCGACGACGAACACGCCGTGTCGATCGAGACCGCGGGACCCTGCAACCCCAGCGAATACGCCACCCGACCCGACGCCACACTCGCCGTCGTCCCCGTCAGGCCAAAACCACCAGCACCATCCTGCTCACCGGCCCGGTATCTCGAAGCGATGATGCCGGCATACACCCCCGTATCGGTCCCTTTCAACGAACCCGGGGCAATCCCCGCGTCCTCCAACGCCTCCCAGCACGTCTCCAAGAGAAGTCGCTGTTGGGGATCCATCCCCAACGCCTCACGCGGACTGATCCCGAAAAACTCCGCATCGAAATCACCCGCACCATCCAGGAACCCACCCACTCGGGCGTAACCCCCACCCGCGTCACCGGAATCCGGGTCCGACAAGCCCGCCACGTCCCAGCCACGGTTCACCGGGAACCCCGACATCCCATCGGAGCCCCCCGCAACCAACCGCCAGAAACCCTCCGGATCCTCCACCCCACCCGGGAACCGACAACCCATCCCCACGATCGCAATTGGTTCGCGCGACGCAGAAACAAGGTGGCTACTATACTGCCTTAGCCGTTCAGTCTCTTTCAGAGATACGCGCAGCGCTTCAAGGATCTCATCAGCAGATATACTCATCTTGACCCCATTCATTCAGTATGGCTACGCGTCATCTTTTCCCCTGCCAAACGCCATACGTACGAGGCCTTCGGCATCCATAGTATCGATCAGCTCGGCTTTGGTGCTCTGCTGTGGCGCGAGAGTGTCATCATGAAAATCAGCGAGCTTAAGCAATGCTTCCATGAGGCCTGCGTCGCGGAACCGAGACATAGGAACGGATGCCAATATTTTCCTGAGCACAGCTTCAGTGGGCTCATTCTGCCCATCGGCATCGGGGCAAATTTCTTCTCGCAGGTGCCGGGCGAGTTCGGCCGGGGTCGGTTGGTCGAAGGCCAGGGTGGCGGGAAGGCTCAGGCCGGTCTCGGCCGCGAGTCGGTTGCGGAGCTCCAGCGCGGTCAGCGAGTCGATGCCCATGTCACGGAACGCCCGCTGGGAATCGATCTCAGCCGGGCTGGTATGACCCAACACAACAGCGGTGGCAGCCTGAACGGCCCGCAGGACCTCCCGCTCCCGGTCCGCCGGACTGAGCACGGCCAGCCGCTCGGCCAGCCCACCGCCGGCCGCAGCCAGTGCAGCAGCGGGGCGGGCGGGCATTCCGGCTGCCAAACCGCTCAGCAACGGAAGCAGCGGTCGTCCCGGGCGTGACAGTCCCGTCAGGTCGAGGCGGGCCGGGACCGCCGACGGGACACCCCACGCGACCGCGGCCTCGAACAGTGCCAGACCCTGGACGGTCGTCATCGGCTGAACACCGCCGCGGCGCAGACGGGACCGACCCGCACCCTCCAGCTGCTCGGTCATCTCCGAGGTCTGTTCCCACAGGCCCCAGGCCAGCGACTGACCGGCCAGCTGCCGATCCCGGCGATAGACGGCCAGCGCATCCAGGAACGCGTTCGCCGCGGCGTAACTGCCCTGCCCCGCGCTCCCCATGACCGCTGCGGCCGAGGAGTACAGCACGAAGCCGGCCAGGCCCGCGTCTTCGGTCAGCTCGTGCAGGTTCCACGCCGCGTCAGCCTTCGCCGACAGCAC
>NZ_JBEYVI010000126.1:0-1709 GCF_040643955.1 Streptomyces sp. NPDC047061 | reverse complement strand
AGTGCGTTGTGGCAAACGGAGTCCCTGTTCGATGAGCAGGGGCTTCTTCGTGTGCGGGGCGTGATCGCGGTGGGGTAGGGGCAGGCAGCGGACGGCTTGTTGTGGATCGAGGAGGGTGCGATGCCGTCGGTGCTGGGGTTGATGGAACAGCGTGAGGCGCGGGCGAGGCAGGATCTGGAGTCCTGGACGGAGGTTCTGGAGCAGGCTCAGGCGGAGGTGGATGCCGCGCGGGAGCGAGTCGAGCGGGCCCGGGTGGGGCGTGAGGAGCTCGTGTCGGTGCTGGCCGCGGGGAGCCTGGTGAATACGCCGGTTTCTGTGCCTTCTGGTGGTGAGATGGCTGCCGCCGTGGGATCGAGCGGCTCCGGCGCGGGGCATGGCGAGCGGCCGCCGGTGTGGCGGTCGGGCATGGGCGTGGAGGTGCTCGGCGGCCTGTATCGGGAGGTGTTCGCCGCGGTGGTGGCCGCTTCGGGGCCGGTGAACGGGGTGGAGCTGACGCGGGCGGTGGGCCGGGAGGCGGAGATCAAGAACGAGGTGGAGAAGATCCGTCACCGTGCCTACGTGCTGGAGAAGCGGGGCTGGCTGGTGCGGGCGAAGGACGGACGGTTCATGCCCGCGCCCGGGGCAGCCGGCCGGGACGCTTCTCCGGCCAGCGCGGAGCGTCTGCGGCCAGGCGCCTCGACAGCCTGATCACGGCGGCCCACCACACCATCTGGGCGTGGTGGTCGGGGCGGCGTTCGTGGTCGCGGTTGAGGCGGCGTGAGCGGGAGAGCCAGCTCAGCGTGCGCTCCACCACCCACCTGCGGGCCAGGACGACAAATCCGCGGTGTCCGTCGGAGCGGCGCACGACCTCGATCCGCACTCCGTGACGGGCGAACGCCTTCGCCAGCGCCGGACCCTGGTAGGCGCTGTCGACCCACACCAGCTTCAGCAGCCGGCCCGGCTGGTCCATGAACGTCTCCAGCAGTGCGGGGGCGGCCTTGGAGTCGTGGACGTCGGCCGTGGTCACGGTGACCTCCAGGAGCAGGCCCTCGGTGTCGGTCAGGACGTGGCGCTTGCGTCCGTCGCGTGACTTGCCGCCGTCGTATCCGCGGCTGTCCTCGCCGACGGTCTCGGAGGCGTCCACCGACTGACTGTCGATGATTCCCGCGCTGGGCTCGGCGTTGCGGCCTGCGCGTTCCCTTGCCGTGTAGCGCAGGCGTTCGTGCAGTTCACGCACGTAGTCGCAGGCCCGCCAGCGGCGGAAGAAGTCGTAGACCGCCCGCCAGTACGGGAAGTCGACCGGCATGGCCATCCACTTCACGCCGTTGTCGACCAGATAGCGCACAGCGTCGAGTATCTCGCGGTGGCAGTACGCCTCCGGGCGCCCGCCCCGCTTGAGGAGCCAGGCCGGTACCGGCATCGCGGAGCGGACCTCGGCCCACTCCGCGTCTGTCATGTCGCTCGGATAGCAGCCTGCCCGGCGTCCCGGAGCGATCGAACTGAACCGGTGCACGTAGCAGTCACACCCAGGGATGACCGCGGTGGACGCGAGCGCAGCAGAGATGGTCAACTCGTCGGACAACGGGTCTCCTTGCTCGTGACCGGCCTCAACAACCACGTCACTACCAAGGGGCCCGTTTCTTCATGCCTACGACCGCACCGGCATCTCAGTCCGAGCGATCACCCGCACCCGCAGGCTCCGAACGAGATCCGGTTTGCCACAACGCACT
>NZ_JBEYVI010000125.1:0-1717 GCF_040643955.1 Streptomyces sp. NPDC047061 | reverse complement strand
CTAGAAGGTCGATGAAGATCTTGGGTTCTGGTCCTGCCGCGTGAGCGGCGGGACCAGACTTGTCTTGTGGCGATGGGTGAGTGGGTCGGCGAGATGGTCGGGCCGGACGTGTGGGAGACGTGTCGGGATCTGATCCCGGCCGGGAGTGTGTTCGCGTTCCTGGCCGAGCACCGCGGCGAGTTGTTCCCGGCTGAGATGTTCGCGGACATGTATCCGTCGGCGAACGGACGGCCGAGCATGCCGCCGCAGATCCTGGCCGCCGCGATCACCTTGCAGGCCCTGCACGGGCTGTCGGACTTCGAGACGGTCCAGGAACTGCGGTGCGACCTGCGGTGGAAGGCCGCATGCGGGCTCGGCCTCAACGACATGGCCTTCGACCCGTCGCTGCTGGCCTACTTCCGCCGCCGGCTGGCCCGTTCCGCCCGCCCGAACCGTATCTTCGAGGCCGTGCGCGAGGTCGTGAAGGCCACCGGCGTACTCAAGGGCAAGCACCGCCGGGCGCTGGACTCCACCGTGCTGGACGACGCGGTCGCCACCCAGGACACCGTCACCCAGATCATCGCCGCCGTCCGGGCGGTGATCCGCGAGGTCCCCGGCGCCGGTCCGGTCGCCGCTGCCCAGTGCAGCGCGCACGACTACACCGACCCGGGCAAGCCCCGCATCGCCTGGAACGACGAGCAGGCCCGCGCCGTGCTGGTCGACGCGCTGGTCGGTGACGCGCTGCGGATGCTGGGCCACCTGCCCGACCAGCAGCTCGGGGAGAAAGCCGCGAACGCGGTGGGCATCCTGGCCCTGGTCGCCGGCCAGGACGTCGAGCCCGCCGAGGACTCCGACGGCCGTGACGGACGCTGGCGCATCACCCGGGGCACCGCCCCCAGCCGGGTGGTCTCCACCGTCGATCCCGAAGCACGCCACGTGCACAAGACCCGCAGCCACCAGCAGGACGGCTTCAAGGCCCACTTGGCCATCGAGCCCGAGACCGGCTTATACACCGCCGTCGCCCTGCGGCCCGGCGCCGGGCACGAGCACCACGAGGCCGCGGTCGGCCTGGACCTGCTCGCCGGCGAGGACAGCCCGCTGGACGTCTTCGGCGACACCGCCTACTCCGCGGGCGAGGCCCGCCAGGCCCTCGACGAGGCCGGGCACCGGCTGTTCCTCAAACCCGCCCCGCTGCGGCCGGCCGTCCCCGGCGGCTTCACCCTCGACGACTTCGCCATCGACACCACAGCCGCCGTCGTGACCTGCCCGGCCGGACACGCCGTGGCCCTGTCCTGCCCCGGCGGGCAGCACCAGCAACGCAAAGCCTCTTTCGGGGACTTGTGCACGGGATGCCACCTGCGTGAGCGGTGCACCAAAGCCAAGGCCGGACGCATCCTGACCATCCGGCCTCACCACGACCTGCAGACAGCCGCCCGCCACCAGGCCGCCACCGACCCCGGCTGGCAGGCCGCCTACCGCCGTTGGAGACCACCGGTCGAACGCGCCGTCGCCTGGCTCGTCCACCACGGCAACAGGCGCCTGCGTTACCGCGGCACCATCAAGAACAACACCTGGCTCCACACCCGGGCCGCCGCCCTCAACCTCCGCCGACTGATCAACCTCGGGCTCACCCACACCCGCAGCACCTGGCACCTCGCACCCGCCGGTACATGACCGCAGGGGCTGTCCGGCCTGACGGCCGGACAGCCCCTCACCAAGATCTTCATCGACCTTCTAG
>NZ_JBEYVI010000124.1:0-1878 GCF_040643955.1 Streptomyces sp. NPDC047061 | reverse complement strand
CACTGCATGGGGGTGCGGACGGCGTCGCGGTCGCCGAGCCAGATGTTGTCGCCCATGCCGATCTCGTCGCCGTAGTAGAGGATCGGCGAGCCGGGCAGGGACAGCAGGAGCGCGGTGAAGAGCTCGATCTGGTTGCGGTCGTTGTCGAGGAGGGGGGCGAGGCGGCGGCGGATGCCGATGTTGGCGCGCATACGCGGGTCTTTGGCGTATTCGGCCCACATGTAGTCGCGTTCCTCGTCGGTGACCATTTCGAGGGTGAGCTCGTCGTGGTTGCGCAGGAAGATGCCCCACTGGCAGCCGGAGGGGATGGCGGGGGTCTTGGCGAGGATTTCGGAGACGGGGTAGCGGGATTCCCGGCGCACGGCCATGAAGATCCGCGGCATCACCGGGAAGTGGAACGCCATGTGGCACTCGTCGCCGCCGCTGCGGTAGTCGCCGAAGTAGTCGACGACGTCCTCCGGCCACTGGTTGGCCTCCGCCAGCAGCACGGTGTCCGGGTACTGCGTGTCGATCTCCTTGCGGACCCGCTTCAGGAAGTCGTGGGTCGCGGGGAGGTTCTCGCAGTTGGTGCCCTCGCTCTGGTAGAGGTACGGCACCGCGTCCAGCCGGAAGCCGTCGATGCCCAGGTCCAGCCAGAACCGGAGCGCGGAGAGGATCTCCTCCTGGACGGCCGGGTTCTCGTAGTTGAGGTCCGGCTGGTGGGAGAAGAACCGGTGCCAGTAGTACTGCTTGCGGACCGGGTCGTAGGTCCAGTTGGAGACCTCGGTGTCGACGAAGATGATCCGCGCGCCCTGGTACTGCTTGTCGTCGTCCGCCCAGACGTAGTAGTCGCCGTACGGCCCGTCGGGGTCCTTGCGCGACTCCTGGAACCACGGGTGCTGGTCGCTGGTGTGGTTCATGACGAAGTCGATGATGACGCGCATGCCGCGCTGGTGGGCGGCGTCGACGAACTCCACGAAGTCGGCGAGGTCGCCGAACTCGGGGAGCACGGCGGTGTAGTCGGAGACGTCGTAACCGCCGTCCCGCAGCGGGGACTTGAAGAAGGGCGGCAGCCAGAGGCAGTCGACACCGAGCCACTGCAGATAGTCGAGTTTCGCGGTCAGGCCCTTGAGGTCCCCGATGCCGTCGCCGTTGCTGTCCTGGAAGGAGCGGACCAGGACCTCGTAGAAGACGGCCCGTTTGAACCAGTCCGGGTCCCGGTCCTTGGCGGGGGTGTCCTCGAAGGTGTCCGGGACGGGTTCGTTGACGATCATTGTATGGGTGACCCTCCGATCTGCGGGGACGGTCGCAGGACGGTGAGGATGTGCGCGGTCCGGTGACCCGGCTCCAGGCGCACATAGTTGGCCCTGCCCCAGTTGTAGGTTTCGCCGGTGAGCTCGTCGCGCACCGGCACCGACTCGTGCCAGTTCAGGCCGAGTTGCGGCATGTCCAACGAGACCGTGGCCTCCTGGGTGTGGTGCGGATCGAGGTTCACGACCACCAGAACCGTGTTCGATCCGCTCCGCTTGCTGTAGACGATCACCGCTTCCTGGTCGGCATGGTGGAAGTGGATGTCGCGCAGCTGCCGCAGGGCCGGGCTGCTGCGTCGGACGGTGTTGAGGCGGGTGATGAGGGGGGCGATGCCGTCGGTGTCGGCGGCCGTCCAGTCGCGCGGTTTGAGCTGGTACTTCTCGGAGTCGAGGTACTCCTCGCCGCCTTCCCTGAGGGGGGTGTTCTCGCAGAGTTCGTAGCCGCTGTAGATGCCCCAGGTGGGGGAGAGGGTGGCGGCGAGGACGGCCCGGGCCTCGAAGGCGGGACGGTGGCCGTGCTGGAGGTAGGCGTGCAGGATGTCCGGGGTGTTGGCGAAGAAGTTCGGCCGCATCCAGGCGGCGGACTCGC
>NZ_JBEYVI010000123.1:0-1942 GCF_040643955.1 Streptomyces sp. NPDC047061 | reverse complement strand
GTGAAGTTTCCCCGTGATCTTGGACACTCGTCGGTTATGTCGCGAGGGCGTGTTGATGCCGCTGCCTGGTCTCGGCCGGGGTGAGGTAGCCGAAGGTCTTGTGCTTGCGCAGGCGGCGGCGGTTGTAGAAGGTCTCGATGACCCTGTTGCCCAATTGGTTCATGTGGCGAGTTCGAGGGCCGCGAGCCGGGAGGTTCTCGTCTGGGCGAGCGGGGTGCCGGTCCACCAGGCGTCGAGCCGGATCAAGTTGACTGCAGTGGCTGTCAGGACATGGCCGAGGTGTGTTTTGGCTGGGCCGCGATAGCGGGTGCGGCGCATACCGCCGACGGCGACGGCTTGGTGGATGGTTCCCTCAACACCGGCCCTGGCCGCGTAGCGTTCCTTCCACGCCTTGGTGGTCTGCTCGGCGCGGACGCGTTCGAGCAGGGCGTCTTGCCCTTGAGGCCGGACGGTGAGCTGTCGGCCGTACTGGGTGGAGCGGGTGCACTGGTCCCGGACGGGGCAGGGAGAGCAGGTCGTGGTCGCGAAGCGGATTCTGATCGCGTCGCGGCCGTTGCTGTCGAGGCCGACTGTCCAGTAGCGGCTGGTCCGGCCGGACGGACAAGTGGCAGTCCTTTCCTGCCAGTTGATGGTGAAGGCGGACTTGCCGAACCCGGCGGACCTGATCTGTTGCGGGGTGCTGTTCGGCCGGGCCGGTGCGACCACACGGATTTCGCGTTCGACAGGGGCGGTCAGCAGGAGTTCGGCGGAGGAGTATCCCGAGTCCAGGAGGTGTTCGGCGGGCTTGAGGCTCTTGGTGGTGAGGGCGTCGTGCACTGCGTCGACGACGGTGGCGTCGTTCGCGGTGGCATCGGTGGTCACCACGTGGGTGATCAGATGCGGCTGCCCGGAGCCGGTGCAGTCCTCGCTCAAGTGGACCTTGTAGCCGGTCCAGGCCGAGCCGCGCTTGTGTGAATACCGGGCCTGGGGATCGTACGGCGAGGCGATCAGCGCTCTTCCCGGCGGGAGATCATCTTTGCCTCGCCAGCCCACCTCCTGCACTCCGTCGGTGACGGTGCGTGTGAACTGCTGGATCCAGACCGTCCGCAGCACGGTCACCGCGGGGATCTCGCGCAGCCATGTCGGTGCCGTGGAAGTGTGTACGACTTCGAGTAAACGGTAGCCGTCGGCAGCAATCTGCTGGGCCAGCCGGTCGCGTTCGGACCGTTCGGAGGGCAGTCGGTAGGCATCGGTCCTGGCGCCGTAGCGCTTCTGCCATGCCGGGTCCATCCAACTCACGAGCCACTGCGCACTGGCCGCGGACAGTGCTTCCAGGCAGGCCCGGAGCGTCTCGCCGATGAACTCCAACCGGTTCAAGCGCCGGACGGCCGCCAAGACATGAGTGGAGTCGGTGCGCTGCCGCCCTCCAGCGCTGACCAGGCCCTGACCCGCCAGGCGCTCCAGCAGCAGGTCCAGCACCCGCTCCTCCAGGCCGTGGTCCAGCAGCCGTTGCCGGAACCCAGTCAGCACCGTGAAGTCGAAGCCGGGATCGGTGAGCTCCAGTCCCAGCAGGTACTTCACGTCGATCCTGGCCCGCACCGCGTGCGCTGCCTGTCGGTCCGTCAGGTTCTCAACGAATTGCAGCACGCTTACCAGGGCGAGCCGTCCGGGCGAGACGCCAGGCCGGCCGCGGTCTCCGAACGCCTCGCGGAACTCCTCGTTCGAGAAGACTGACCCGAGTTGGTCACGGATCCGCATTGCAAGACACCCCTTCGGGAACGCAGCATGTGCGACCGCACTCGTTCCATCCGGAACACCGACAGAAGCCGATCCCATCGACACAGCCGCCACCCCCTGTCGTAGGGCGACCCCATTCACGCGCCCCTGACCAGCAGGATCCGTCTCGCCGCCTGCCTCCGACCGAGTGATCGACGCAAATTCCCTCGAATTGGGCAACAGGGTC
>NZ_JBEYVI010000122.1:0-2002 GCF_040643955.1 Streptomyces sp. NPDC047061 | reverse complement strand
CGCTGGAGTTGCGCAACCGGCTCGCTACCGAGACTGGCCTCACGCTTCCCGCGACTCTTGTCTTTGACCATCCGACACCGGTTGAGCTCGCCCGGCACCTGCGGCCGGGAATATTTGCCGATGGCGAGACAGGAACGGCGACAATGATCGTCGAGCTTAACCAGATCGAATCCAATCTTCTGAAGATGGCGAGAAGCTGTGAGAAGCCCGACGATATTACGAGAATCCTGCGCGGAATGCTGTCGAAATGGGTAGAGATCCAGGGAGATTCTCAGTCGGAATCCGATGAGTCCTCCGTGTTTGATTCGGCGACTCCCGATGAGGTATTTGATTTCCTTGACAAAGAATTCAGATTCCATGAGTCGCCATCAGATGAAAACTGATCGCCGAATCGACGAGGAGGTCCATTAATGGAAAGCCAGGAAAAACTTTTCGACTATCTGAAGAAGACGTCGGCCGAGCTCGTCCAGACGCGCAGTCGCCTGCGAAAGCTAGAGGCACGCGAGCATGAGCCGGTGGCGATCGTGGGGATGGGTTGTCGGTTCCCGGGTGGGGTGGAGGACCCGGAGGGGTTTTGGCGGCTGGTTGCCGCGGGGACCGATGCGATGTCGGGGTTCCCTGGTGACCGTGGCTGGGATCTGGAGGGTTCGGGTGTTTTTGATCCCGATGATGGTGGTCAGGATTATGCCCGGGTGGGCGGGTTCGTGGGTGGTGCGGGTGATTTCGATGCGGAGTTCTTCGGGATTAGTCCGCGTGAGGCGTTGGGGATGGATCCCCAGCAGCGGCTGCTCTTGGAGACGTGTTGGGAGGCGTTGGAGAATGCGGGGATTGCCCCGGGTTCGCTGAAAGGGACCGACACAGGCGTCTACGCCGGGATCGCCGCCTCGGGGTACCGGGTCGGGGGGCATGACGACGCGGACGGGTACGCGAGGACGGGGACGACGGCGAGTGTGGCGTCGGGTCGGGTGGCGTACTGCCTGGGGTTGCAGGGTCCCGCGGTCTCGATCGACACGGCGTGTTCGTCGTCGCTGACGGCGATTCACCTGGCCGCGCAGGCGTTGCGGTCGGGTGAGTGCGGGATCGCGCTGGCCGGCGGAGTCACGGTGATGGCCTCGCCTGGGACCTACATCGAGTTCGCGCGGCAGCGAGGTCTTGCTGCTGACGGGCGGTGCAAGCCGTTCGCTGAGGCCGCTGACGGCACCGGGTGGGGCGAGGGCGTCGGAGTCGTGGTGTTGGAGCGGCTGTCGGATGCGCGTGAGCGTGGGCATCGGGTGCTGGCGGTGGTGGCGGGTAGTGCGGTCAATCAGGACGGGGCGAGTAATGGTCTGTCGGCGCCGAACGGTCCGTCGCAACAACGGGTGATCCGGGCCGCGTTGGCGAGCGCGGGCTTGGCGGCCGGTGACGTGGACGTGGTGGAGGCGCATGGGACCGGTACGGCGTTGGGTGATCCGATCGAGGCGCAGGCGTTGCTGGCCACTTACGGTCAGGACCGTGATCCGGCGCGGCCGTTGTGGTTGGGGTCGGTGAAGTCGAACATCGGTCACACGCAGGCGGCTGCGGGTGTGGCGGGTGTGATCAAGATGGTGCAGGCGATGCGGCACGGGATGCTGCCGCAGACCCTGCACGTGGACGCGCCGTCCTCGCACGTGGACTGGTCGGCCGGAGCGGTCCAGCTGCTCACCCGCGCACGCCCGTGGGAGGCCGGCCCCCGCCGGCGCCGGGCGGGGGTGTCCTCGTTCGGGGTCAGCGGCACCAACGTCCACCTCATCCTGGAGCAGCCTGCAGAGGAGGCCCCTGTCCTGGACGCCCCTGCTGTGGAGGCTCCTGCCCAGGAGGAGTTGGAGTCTGTCTCGGGGCTGGGGCTGGAGTCTGTCGGTCCGGTGGTGTGGGTGGTGTCGGCGCGGTCTGATGCGGCACTGGCTGCGCAGGCGGGCCGGCTGGCGGAGTTTGCGGAGGCTCGTCCGGGGGTCGGGGCCGGGGATGTGGCGTTCTCCCTGGCGGT
>NZ_JBEYVI010000121.1:0-2052 GCF_040643955.1 Streptomyces sp. NPDC047061 | reverse complement strand
GCATCACCAGCCCCGACCTGGGCATGGGCCCGTACCGGAACGCGTACATCATCCGCGAGCTGCTCGGCTCCGAGTACTACCCGGCGCCGCGTCGGCGCCACCGCGCGGATCCGGTCCCGCGGACCTGCCGGTCCGCCCGGGTCAGACGAGGTAACGCCCGCCGTTGGTGCTGAGCGTCTGGCCGGTCACGTAACCGGCCTCCTCCGAGGCGAGGTACGCCACCGCATAGGCCACGTCCTCCGGCTGACCGGCCCGCTTCATCGGCATCGTGGCGGCGGCCGCCTCGACGTCGATCGGGCCCTGGCGCACCAGCGGGGTGTCGATGAAGCCCGGCGGCACGTGATTGACCGTGATGCCCTGGCCCGCGAACTCCATCGCCAGCGCCCGGGTGAGGCCGATGACCCCGCCCTTGGAGGACGCGTAGTGCGCCATGGAGGGCGCACCGGTCTGCGCGGAGGACGACGAGATGTTCACGATCCGTCCCCAGCCCGCCTCCAGCATGTCCGGCACCAGTTCCTTCGTGACCAGGAACGGGCCCTTCAGATTGACGCCGATCATGCGGTCCCAGGCGTCCTCCGTGATGCTCGTGAATGGCTGGTAGGCGGTGATCCCCGCGTTGTTGACGAGGATCGCCACGGGTCCCAGCTCACTCCGGGTCCGGGCGGCCGCCTCGGCGACGCCCGCGGCGTCGGCCGCGTCACCCCCGACGGCGATCGCCGTGCCGCCCGCCTCCTGGATCGCGGTCGCGGTCTTCTCGGCACCTTCGAGGTTCAGGTCCCACACGGCGACCGACGCACCCCGGGCGGCCAGTACGGTCGCGACGGCCTGACCGATTCCGCGGGCGCCGCCGGTGACGACGGCGACTTTTCCTTGCAGTGACATGCGTGCTCCTCATCTTGCGTGACGCCTCGCGACCACCCCTGTGCGGGCCGCGCTCGCGTGGCTGGTGGTTCGACCCCGTGACTCCGTACGACGCCGCGCGGGGCGTCGCCCTCGGTCAGTCGGAGAGGGCCTCGCGGGCGGCGGTGCGCGCCGCCGTCGCGGCCGGGAAGCCCGCGTAGCCGGCGGCGTGGTAGACGACCTCGGCGATCTCCTCACGGGTGAGGCCGTTGTTGAGGCCCACGCGGAAGTGGGTCCGCAGCTCGGCCTCGGCACCCAGCCCGATGAGCAGGCCCAGGGTGACCAGGCTGCGGTCGCGCGGGCTGAGCCCCTCACGGGCCCACAGCGCGCCCCACACACTGGTCAGGCCTATCTCGACGAGTTCTTCTCCGAGACGTCCGTCCCGCAGGTCGATGTCCCCCTCGGGGAACACGCCGGGCAGCGCGTCTCGCATGGCCTTGAGTCCCGCTTCGCGCAGGTCGATCGGCTCTTCGGCATTCATGGCCGTCATGTGCGACTCCAGTTGGCACAACGCTGTGTCGTCCCCCGGGAAGGAAAGTTAGACCAATCGGTCGGTATAATCAACGTCGACGACAGCATTCACCTGTCGAAAGGGCGCCACTCGGCCACGACGGCCACACGGCGCGAGATCGACACCGTCCGGAGGCCGCCTCCCCGCGGTCCCGCCATTGATCGAGTCAGGTCGCTGCTCTACTCTCGCCTCAATATTCGATCGATCGGTCGAATAAACAGACTCGGGCTCACGCGGGGCGGAGCAGCCCACCTGTGCACTGTGGAGGGCAGATGACCAACACCACGAACACGACACCGGCACCGGCACCGGCACCGGCACCCGGACCGGGGCCAGAGAGCCAGGCGGATCCGGCCGGCCTGCTGGACGTCGTGGTCATAGGCGCGGGCGTCACCGGCATCTACCAGCTGTACCTGGCCCGCCAGGCAGGCCTTGCGGCCAAGCTCCTGGAAGCCGGCAGCGGCGTCGGCGGCGTCTGGTACTGGAACCGCTACCCCCAGGCACGCTTCGACTCCGAGAGCTACACCTACGGCTACCTCTTCTCCGAGGAACTGTGGCAAGAGTGGGAATGGTCGGAGCAGTACGCCGGCCAGCCGGAGATCGAACGCTACTTCAACCACGTCGTCGACCGCTTCGGCCTG
>NZ_JBEYVI010000120.1:0-2378 GCF_040643955.1 Streptomyces sp. NPDC047061 | reverse complement strand
CCCAGCCCGGCGACCACATCGTGGAAGTTCACACCCGCCGCCCGCAAACCCACCCGGACCTGACCCGCTGACAACTCGGCGCCCGCCTCGGGAGCATCAACCACAGCCGCACTGCCCAGATCACCCGGCTCTGCCACCTCCACCCGCCAACCCGAACCACCAGGCAGCGCCAGATCCCCGGACGCATCCGCCCGGACCAGCCGACGCCCGAACGCCACCACGGTCCCGCCGTCACCAGCGGGACGGATGCGGACCTCGGGTTCATCAGCATCCAAAGTCAGGGCCAGGACGGTGTCCACGTCGGCGTCACGGCTCGGGTCCAGGCCGGCTGCCGGGTCGACATCGACCAGCAGCACACGCCCCGGGTGCTCCGACTGCGCCGAAC
The DNA here is from genome assembly GCF_040643955.1 of Streptomyces sp. NPDC047061. Classification (NCBI taxonomy): domain Bacteria; kingdom Bacillati; phylum Actinomycetota; class Actinomycetes; order Kitasatosporales; family Streptomycetaceae; genus Streptomyces; species Streptomyces sp. NPDC047061. The sequence goes on along the minus strand of NZ_JBEYVI010000120.1, from coordinate 1,993 downwards.
GCACCAGACCCACCACCGCCGCACCCGCCAGATCCTGCCCGGTAGCCGCACCCTGGGCCCAGACCACCAACCGCGCATTGTCCGTCCCGGGATCGGCCAGCCACTGCTGCACCCAACCCAACACCGTCGCAGCAGCCTGCTGGACCGCCTCCGGCTCCGAAACCCCCAACGGGGCAGCCGGCACTGCCGCCACCACCACCGGAGCCAACTCGGACTCGCCATGCCGCACCCACTGCACCGCGGCGGCGTCAGGGGTCTGCACCACCATCAACGGAACCCAGTCCACCGTGAACAACGACTGCCGCACCTGCCAACCAGTACCGGTGAGCTGACCAGCCGACGCCTCCCGCAGCACCAACGACCGTGCCGCCAGCACCGGCTGACCGACACCGTCAAACGCCGTCACCGAGATCCCACCCGACCCACGGGCCAGCACCACCCGCAAATGACGCGCACCCCCGGCCAGCAACCGCACCCCCGACCACACGAACGGCAACCCCGTCCCACCACCGCCATCGTTGCCAGTGCTGGCACTGCTGGCACTGCTGGCAGTGATGAGACCGTGCAGGGCAGCGTCGAGGAGGGCGGGATGCAGGCCGAACCTGCCAGCATCAGCTTCGACAACCTCAGGCAGCTCAACCTCGGCATAGACCGTATCCCCGGCACGCCATGCCCGGCGCAGGCCCTGGAACGCCGGACCATAGCCGTAACCGCGCTGGGCGAATTTCTCGTAGGCGTCATCGACCGGAACCGACTCCGCGCCGACCGGAGGCCAAACGGACAGCGGAGCCGGAACGGGCTCGCCATCGGCCAGGGCCAGCGCACCGACCGCGTTCCGAACCCACTCACCCTCCCCCTCACGGGAGGAGACCGTGACCGTTCGCCGGCCGCTTTCGCCGTCACTGTCACCGACGTGGACCTGGACCTGCACGCCACCGGAGGTGGGAAGGACCAGCGGTTCCTGGAGCGTCAACTCCTCCAGGACACCACACCCGGCCAGGTCGCCGGCGTGGACCGCGAGGTCCACGAACGCGGTGCCGGGCAGCAGGACGGTGCCGTGGACGGCGTGGTCGGCCAGCCACGGCATCGCGGCCAGCGACAGCCGACCCGTCAACACCAGCCCGTCGCCCTCGGCCAGCCACACCGCCGCCGCCAGCAACGGATGCCCGGCGGCCTGCACACCCGCCGACGGCAGATTCCCCGCCCCGGCGACCGGCTTCGGCCAGTAGTGCTGCCGCTGGAACGCATACGTCGGCAGCCCGACCTTCACCGCCCGGCCCTCGTCGCCGGTAACGGCAGCCCAGTCCACCTCCACGCCCGCTGTCCAGGCAGCCGCCAGCGCGGTCAGCCACCGGTCACGGCCGCCATCACCACGCTGCAGACTGGCCGCCGCCACCACACCCTCACCGGCCTGCGCGACCGCCATACCCAGCACCGGATGCGGACTGACCTCCACAAACACCCGATGGCCCTCAGCCGCCAGACCGGCAACGACCTCACCAAACCGCACCGGCTCCCGCAGATTCCGATACCAATACCCACCATCCAACTCAGCGGTATCCACCACCCGCCCCTCAAGCGTCGAATAGAACGGCACCCGGCTACTGACCGGGGCCAGCCCCGCCAAATCCTCCGCCAGACACTCCCTCACCGCCTCGACGTGCGCGGTGTGGGAGGCGTAATCCACCGCGATCCGACGCGCCCCGCGATCCGCAAACGCTTCCGTGAACTCCGCACACGCCTGCGCGGCACCAGCGACCACCACCTGACGGGGAGCATTGACCGCCGCGACCGACAGGTCCTGGCCCCACCGGGAGATCCACTCCCCCACTTCCTCCAGGCCGGCCGGCACCGACACCATCCCGCCGGTGCCCGCCAGATGCCCGGCCAACGCCCGACTGCGCAACGCCACCACCCGCGCGCCGTCCTCCAACGACAGCCCGCCCGCCACACACGCCGCCGCGATCTCACCCTGACTGTGACCGACCACCAC
>NZ_JBEYVI010000119.1:0-2505 GCF_040643955.1 Streptomyces sp. NPDC047061 | reverse complement strand
TGCGGCGGTGGTGGGTCTGGTCCGTTCGGCGCAGTCGGAGCACCCGGGCCGTGTGCTGCTGGTCGATGTCGACCCGGCAGCCGGCCTGGACCCGAGCCGTGACGCCGACGTGGACACCGTCCTGGCCCTGGCCCTGGATGCCGATGAACCCGAGGTCCGCATCAGTTCCGCCGCTGGCACCATCCGCACCAGTTCCGCTGCTGGCTCTGCCAGTCCCGCTACCGATGGCGGGGGGGTGACGGTGTTCGGGCGTCGGCTGGTTCGGGCCGGGACAGTGGAGCCCGGAGCCGCGCTCGCCGAGTGGGACCGGCACGGCACGGTGCTGGTCACGGGTGGGACGGGGACGCTGGGCGGGGAGCTGGCCCGGCACCTGGTCACCGTCCGTGGCATGCGGCATCTGGTGTTGCTGTCGCGGCGGGGTCCGGCGGCGCCGGGGGCGGCGGGTCTGGTTGCCGGGTTGGCTGAGCTGGGTGCGGAGGTGCGGGTGGTGGCGGGCGATGCCGCCGACCGGGATGCCCTCGCCTCGGTCCTGGCCAAGATCGCGGTCGAGCGTCCGTTGACGGCGGTGGTGCACGCCGCGGGGGTGATCGACGACGCCACGGTGGAGTCGCTGACGCCGCAGCGGATGGCGACCGTGCTGTCGGCGAAGGCTGACGCGGCGTGGAACCTGCACGAGCTGACCGAAGACGCGGGCCTGGCCGGCTTCGTGTTGTACTCCTCGGCCGCAGCGGTCATGGGCAGTGCGGGGCAGGGCAGTTACGCCGCGGCGAACGCGTTCCTGGACGCCCTGGCCGTCTATCGCCGGGATCGGCAGCTGGCCGGTCAGTCGCTGGCGTGGGGCTTGTGGGAACAGACCTCGGAGATGACTGGGCATCTCAACAGCACCGGTATGTCCCGTCTGCGCCGTGGCGGTGTTCAGCCGTTGACGACCGTCCACGGTCTGGCGTTGTTCGAGGCCGCTTCCGCGTGGGGCGCGCCGTTGGCGGTCCCGACCCGCCTCGACCTGACGGGGCTGTCTCGTGCTGGTCGGCCGGTGCCCGCGCTGCTGCGGGGCCTGGCCGGGGGCGCTCTCGCCCGCCCGACCGCAGCCGTGGCCGCCGATGCGGGTGGCCTCGCAGCCCGGTTGGCCGCGCTCAGCCCCGCCGATCGCGAACAGGAAGTCCTGCAGACTGTCCAGGCCTCCACCGCTGTTGTGCTGGGCCACGCCCGCCCCGGGGACATCGATTCCGAGCGGGCGTTCCGTGACATGGGCATCGACTCGCTGACCGCGCTGGAGTTGCGTAACCGGCTCGTGGCCGAGACCGGCCTGAGCCTGTCCGCCACCCTGGTCTTCGACTATCCCGTTCCGCTGGAACTCGCTCGGTATCTGGTTGCAGAGGCGTGCGGGGTCGACGGGGTTGTCGGGGAGAGCGCTGTGTCGGTGGTCCGTGTCGGGGCGGATGAGCCGGTGGCGATTGTCGGGATGGGTTGTCGGTTCCCGGGTGGGGTGGAGGACCCGGAGGGTTTCTGGCGGTTGGTTGCCGCAGGCTCCGATGCGATGTCGGGGTTCCCGGTGAACCGTGGCTGGGATACGTCGGGCCTGTCCGGGTCTGGTGATGAGGGCGCTGCCTACGCCCCGGTGGGTGGGTTCCTTGATGGTGCGGGTGGGTTCGATGCGGAGTTTTTCGGGATCAGTCCGCGTGAGGCGTTGGGGATGGATCCGCAGCAGCGGGTGTTGCTGGAGACGTGTTGGGAGGCGTTGGAGGATGCGGGGATTGCCCCGGGTTCTCTGCGGGGCACGGACACGGGGGTGTATGCCGGCATCATCGCCTCGGGATATCGGGTCGGGGGGCAGGATGGTGCTGGTGGTTTTGGCCTGACGGGGACGACGGCGAGTGTGGCGTCGGGTCGGGTGGCGTATGCGTTGGGGTTGCAGGGTCCCGCGGTCTCGATCGACACGGCGTGTTCCTCGTCGTTGACGGCGATTCACCTGGCCGCGCAGGCGCTGCGCTCCGGGGAGTGCGGGATGGCGCTGGCCGGCGGCGTCACGGTGATGGCCTCGCCGGGGACATTCGCTGAGTTTGCGCGGCAGCGGGGGTTGGCTGCTGATGGGCGGTGCAAGCCGTTCGCGGAGGCGGCTGATGGCACCGGGTGGGGCGAGGGCGTCGGCGTGCTGGTGTTGGAGCGGTTGTCGGTTGCTCGTGAGCGTGGGCATCGGGTGCTGGCGGTGGTGGCCGGTAGCGCAATCAATCAGGACGGGGCCAGCAATGGTCTGTCGGCGCCGAACGGTCCCTCGCAGCAGCGGGTGATCCAGCAGGCGTTGGCCAGTGCGGGGTTGCAGCCGGGTGATGTTGATGTGGTGGAGGCGCATGGGACCGGGACGGCGTTGGGTGATCCGATCGAGGCGCAGGCGTTGCTGGCCACTTATGGGCAGGACCGTGATCCGGCGCGGCCGTTGTGGTTGGGGTCGGTGAAGTCGAACATCGGTCACACGCAGGCGGCTGCGGGTGTGGCGGGTGTGATCAA
>NZ_JBEYVI010000118.1:0-2678 GCF_040643955.1 Streptomyces sp. NPDC047061 | reverse complement strand
AACACAGTGGACGCGAGCAACTGAGGACAAGCCCTCGGCCTATTAGTACCGGTCACCTCCACCCATTACTGGGCTTCCAGATCCGGCCTATCAACCCAGTCGTCTACTGGGAGCCTTACCCCATCAAGTGGGTGGGAATACTCATCTCGAAGCAGGCTTCCCGCTTAGATGCTTTCAGCGGTTATCCCTCCCGAACGTAGCCAACCAGCCATGCCCTTGGCAGAACAACTGGCACACCAGAGGTTCGTCCGTCCCGGTCCTCTCGTACTAGGGACAGCCCTTCTCAATATTCCTGCGCGCGCAGCGGATAGGGACCGAACTGTCTCACGACGTTCTAAACCCAGCTCGCGTACCGCTTTAATGGGCGAACAGCCCAACCCTTGGGACCGACTCCAGCCCCAGGATGCGACGAGCCGACATCGAGGTGCCAAACCATCCCGTCGATATGGACTCTTGGGGAAGATCAGCCTGTTATCCCCGGGGTACCTTTTATCCGTTGAGCGACGGCGCTTCCACAAGCCACCGCCGGATCACTAGTCCCGACTTTCGTCCCTGCTCGACCCGTCGGTCTCACAGTCAAGCTCCCTTGTGCACTTACACTCAACACCTGATTGCCAACCAGGCTGAGGGAACCTTTGGGCGCCTCCGTTACTCTTTAGGAGGCAACCGCCCCAGTTAAACTACCCATCAGACACTGTCCCTGATCCGGATCACGGACCCAGGTTAGACATCCAGCACGACCAGACTGGTATTTCAACGACGACTCCCCCCGAACTGGCGTCCGGAGTTCAAAGTCTCCCAGCTATCCTACACAAGCCGAACCGAACACCAATATCAAACTGTAGTAAAGGTCCCGGGGTCTTTCCGTCCTGCTGCGCGAAACGAGCATCTTTACTCGTAGTGCAATTTCACCGGGCCTATGGTTGAGACAGTCGAGAAGTCGTTACGCCATTCGTGCAGGTCGGAACTTACCCGACAAGGAATTTCGCTACCTTAGGATGGTTATAGTTACCACCGCCGTTTACTGGCGCTTAAGTTCTCAGCTTCGCCCCACCGAAATGGAGCTAACCGGTCCCCTTAACGTTCCAGCACCGGGCAGGCGTCAGTCCGTATACATCGCCTTACGGCTTCGCACGGACCTGTGTTTTTAGTAAACAGTCGCTTCTCGCTGGTCTCTGCGGCCACCCCCAGCTCGAACAGCAAGTGTTCTCACCAGGTGTGGCCCCCCTTCTCCCGAAGTTACGGGGGCATTTTGCCGAGTTCCTTAACCATAGTTCACCCGAACGCCTCGGTATTCTCTACCTGACCACCTGAGTCGGTTTAGGGTACGGGCCGCCATGAAACTCGCTAGAGGCTTTTCTCGACAGCATAGGATCATCCACTTCACCACAATCGGCTCGGCATCAGGTCTCACCCTCATGTCATCCGGATTTGCCTAGATGACGGGCTACACCCTTACCCCGGGACAACCACCGCCCGGGCTGGACTACCTTCCTGCGTCACCCCATCACTCACCTACTACAAGTCTGGTCCGTCGGCTCCACCACTCCCCTCAACTCCGAAGAGATCAGGGCGGCTTCACGGACTTAGCATCGCTCGGTTCGATGTTTGACGCTCCACAGCGGGTACCGGAATATCAACCGGTTATCCATCGACTACGCCTGTCGGCCTCGCCTTAGGTCCCGACTTACCCTGGGCAGATCAGCTTGACCCAGGAACCCTTAGTCAATCGGCGCACACGTTTCCCACGTGTGAATCGCTACTCATGCCTGCATTCTCACTCGTCAACCGTCCACAACTACCTTCCGGTGCTGCTTCACCCGGCAGACGACGCTCCCCTACCCATCCACACACCCGTTGGGGCTATTTGTGTGAATGACACGACTTCGGCGGTACGCTTGAGCCCCGCTACATTGTCGGCGCGGAATCACTAGACCAGTGAGCTATTACGCACTCTTTCAAGGGTGGCTGCTTCTAAGCCAACCTCCTGGTTGTCTCTGCGACTCCACATCCTTTCCCACTTAGCGTACGCTTAGGGGCCTTAGTCGATGCTCTGGGCTGTTTCCCTCTCGACCATGGAGCTTATCCCCCACAGTCTCACTGCCGCGCTCTCACTTACCGGCATTCGGAGTTTGGCTAAGGTCAGTAACCCGGTAGGGCCCATCGCCTATCCAGTGCTCTACCTCCGGCAAGAAACACACGACGCTGCACCTAAATGCATTTCGGGGAGAACCAGCTATCACGGAGTTTGATTGGCCTTTCACCCCTAACCACAGGTCATCCCCCAGGTTTTCAACCCTGGTGGGTTCGGTCCTCCACGAAGTCTTACCTCCGCTTCAACCTGCCCATGGCTAGATCACTCCGCTTCGGGTCTTGAGCGTGCTACTGAAACGCCCTCTTCGGACTCGCTTTCGCTACGGCTACCCCACACGGGTTAACCTCGCAACACACCGCAAACTCGCAGGCTCATTCTTCAAAAGGCACGCAGTCACACCACAAGGATGCTCCCACGGCTTGTAGGCACACGGTTTCAGGTACTATTTCACTCCCCTCCCGGGGTACTTTTCACCATTCCCTCACGGTACTATCCGCTATCGGTCACCAGGGAATATTTAGGCTTAGCGGGTGGTCCCGCCAGATTCACACGGGATTTCTCGGGCCCCGTGCTACTTGGGTGT
>NZ_JBEYVI010000117.1:0-3167 GCF_040643955.1 Streptomyces sp. NPDC047061 | reverse complement strand
CGTTTCTTCATGCCTACGACCGCACCGGCATCTCAGTCCGAGCGATCACCCGCACCCGCAGGCTCCGAACGAGATCCGGTTTGCCACAACGCACTTAGATCAGGCCGCCTGATCCTCACCTTCCTATCGGACCCTGAAATCCTGAATCCCGCACGCTGAACAGTCGGACTCCCTCTGACCAGGCAAGACGGCGGGCACAGTGATATCACTGCAACGGGTGTCACGGTCCGGTGGCAGGGAGAGACAGGAGATGGGGCGGGTGCCGTGGCCGCGTACGCCGAACTGCTGCCGGACCAGGAACGGGTGCTCTGCGAAGACCACCCAAACACCCTGGCCCCCGGCGTCAGCTCGCCAACTGGCGCGCGACCCAGCTACTCGTCGCCGTTCATGCTGTCCAGACTCGCAGCCGCCACCGACAACGCGGGCTTGCCCTCCCTCACCGTGGGCTTGCCCGCGCCGCCAGCGGACGGCTTGCCCGGGTCAGGTGCGCCAGCGTCCGAGCCAGCCGCCGGCCTTCCGTGCGGCCTGTTCGGCTTCCTGCTCCTGGTGCAGGCGTTCCTGCTCCTGGCGCTCGCGTTCGTCGGCTTCGGCCTGCCGCTCGGCTGCGACGGCATGGCTCTGGCAGTCCTCGCACAGGTGCGGGTGCGACTGGCGCGGCTGACGCCAGTCCTGCACGTCGGCTGCCGTCCATCGGTTGTCGGTGAACTTGTTCCCGCAGTCCGTACACGCGGGGCGTCGGGCTTCCCGTTCTGCGGCTTCCCGTGCCGCGCGCCGTCGCTCCTCTTCCCGGGCGGCTTGGTGGCGGCGGGCGATGGCGGCGTCCCGGCGGGGGTTACCGATCGCGTCAAGCAGCGGCTCACGGTGGTCGCGGCCGAAGCGCCAGAACGCGGGCCCGGCCGGGCCGTGTTCGCGCAGCAGGTCCAGCGTGGTCGCCACGATCGGGATGCGGTTGTCGTAAGAGTGGTAGCCGTCTTCTGGGTACCACCGGCCTTCCCAGTGGTCGCGGGTGAGACCGGCAACCGCCTGCATCTGGCTCTTCGCGGAGCGCTTGCCGACCTGGTGGAAGACCAGCAGGACCGGCGGGTGCACCCGCTCGTACCCCTCCCAGGCGGGTGCGGACCAGCGGGTGCGCCACATCGGCTTCTCGATGCCGTCGGTGTCCTTCTCCTTCCTCTTGAAGAACCGCATGTACTTGTCGAACTTCGCAGCGACCAAAGCCGCTTCCTCGGTGCAGTTGTCGACCTCGATGAACAGCAGCGGCACACGGTCGCCCGGGGCGGTCACGACGACGTCGGCGCGGACGCTGCCGATCGCGGGGTTCTTCCAGGTGCCCTTCACCGGGAGGCCGACCTCGGTGGCGTAGGAGGTGATGGTGCCGATCCCCTTGGGCGCTTCGACGGCGGCCTGCGCGGCTGCCTGTGCTTCGGCCGGCTCCTTCGCGACCTGGGCGAGGTCGGGCTTCGGGCGGATCAGGGCGATGACCGTCTCGGTCACGGTCATGGGGTGGGATGCGCCGGAGCGGCCCCCGCTCTTGGGCATGCCGCCCATTTCTTCCGGCTCGCGGTCCAGCTCGATCCCGGCGGCGGCCAGTCCGGCCGCCGTGAGCAGCTGGACCTTTTCCCCGCGCCGGGTGCGACCGCCGTCGACGGACAGGCCATGACGTCGCAGATCGTTCGCCGCAGCACGGTGGGAGGCGGTGCGCGCTTCCTTCTGCTCGGCCGCCGTCTTCTTCGTCGTGTGCCGGTAGGTCAGGTGCGGCAGGGTCAGCCTTTGGATCTGGTCGGCGGTCGCGACCTTGAGCACCCCGAGCACGCACAGCACGTCCGCGCGCAGGCCGTTCGACGATCCCGCCTCGTTCTCCTTGCGCTTGCCCGCCATCAGGCCCGCCCTCCCACCGTCCGCGTCCGGCCAGCGGCCGGGCGCCGGCCCCCGGCCGTGGAGGGCGCCGGGCCCCCGAACCCGATGATCTCCTCCCCCACCGACATTCCCTTCATTTCCCTAAGGGTCAGGAGCAGAGAAGAGGGTTGTGACGATCCGGAGCGGCCTCGGATCGTCGTGGTGACCTGCGGAAAGGCATGGTGTGCGGGAGGCGGGCACGGAAGTGGCATCGGCAGCGGGACCAAAAGCGCTGGCGGCAGGAGCTCACACGGGCTTGTCCAGCCCCCGGGACGGCGGGCCGGGCCTGGCGGGACGGCGCGGTCCGGGCGGCGGGTGGGGCTCCAGGATCCCGGACTTGCGCGACGGCGGGAAGGGGCGGCGGGGCCGGGCACAGGCGGTGTGGGCACGATGGTCCTCGCGTTTCTCCGGCACCAGGGCCGGGGCGGGCGGCTGTTCGTCCGTCCCGCGCGCACCGGCGCGTGCGGGACGGACGCCACCATGCGAGATCACCCCTTGTCCGCGACCTGATCCTCCAAGCCCACGGTGTCCGTTTTGACCCTTGACCACCCCTTGTCCGCATGGTTCGTCCGTGGCCGATGCCACACCGCCGGCCGACGGTTCAGCGTGCGGGACGGGTACTGGACGGCGAGGAACCCAACCCCACTCAGAAGGCTTGCGAGCGCGGAACGTCTCGCCTCGCTCGATCGCTGCTTGTTCCGTGCGAACTCTCGCAGTGTCGCCCACCGGCTCGGCGAGCAACTGCCGGAAGGTCAAGGTGCTTTCGTCGTCGGCGGCCTCCACGTTGACGACGACAACCAGGCCCGGCTCACTCACGTGCACCTCGTTGATCGGGTTCGTGTACGGCACGGCGCCCGGGGCCAGGGGGAGTTGCGGTCACATGTGCCTTCACCCGACCGAGTGTTACGGCCCTGTCCGCAGCGTGTTCAGCCGAAGTCGAGCGCGTCCTGAACGCGCCTCTCATGGTGGCTGGCACGCATGGTGAAGCATTGGCTAGTACGCCACTGCTGTACCCCGTGTTCCACATCTACGGTCTGGTGTCACTCAAGGCCGTCCGGCTGATGGGCAGTTGGGTCATACAGCGAAAGGGAGACTGTTTCGTGCGATTAAGAACCATTGCGAGCGCGTTCGCCTTCTCGGTGGCACTGGTCGCTGCTAGCACCCAGACAGCGTTAGCCTCGATCGTTCATGAGTCCTCGTCGGTTCGCTGACGGGGACTCTGTGCTTGTGTGGTGCGGTCTTTTCAGGGCTGGGGCAAGTTGAGGGCCCGG
>NZ_JBEYVI010000116.1:0-3167 GCF_040643955.1 Streptomyces sp. NPDC047061 | reverse complement strand
ACCTCTGAATTGGGGCCGGAGTCTGTCGGTCCGGTGGTGTGGGTGGTGTCGGCGCGGTCTGATGCGGCACTGGCTGCGCAGGCGGGCCGGCTGGCGGAGTTTGCGGCGGCTCGTCCGGAGGTCGCGGCCAGGGATGTGGCGTTCTCCCTGGCGATGACGCGGACCACAGCGTTCCCCCACCGGCTTGCGGTGGTCGGCCGGGACCGTAGCCAGCTGCTGGAGGGCCTGTCTGCGGCTGCCGTGAGGCGGGAAGCACCCGGTGTGGTGACTGGGACCGCTGGCGACGGCCGGGTCGCGATGGTGTTCTCGGGTCAGGGCAGTCAGCGGGGCGGGATGGGTTTGGGGCTGCGGGCGGCGTACCCGGTGTTCGCGGACGCGTTCGACGAGGTGTGCGCCCATATGGACGGGCTGCTGCCCCGCCCGCTGCGAGAGGTGATCGCCGCTGGCGGGGAGACCCTGGACCAGACGTTGTACGCGCAGACGGGGCTGTTCGCGGTGCAGGTGGCCCTGTTCCGCTTGTGGTCGTCGTGGGGTGTGGCGCCGCAGTGGGTAGCGGGGCATTCGGTCGGCGAGCTGGCAGCCGCGCATGTGGCCGGGGTGTGGGACCTGACCGACGCATGCGCGGTGGTGGAGGCACGGGGTCGGCTGATGCAGCAGCTGCCGGGGGGCGGGGCGATGGCCGCGATGGACGCCTCGCCCGAGCAGGTCGCGGAACTGGTCGCGGGGCGTGCCGGCGTGGCAGTTGCGGCGGTCAACGGGCCGCGGCAGACGGTGATTTCCGGCGACGCGCCGGTGGTCGACGAGCTGTCCCGGGCCTGGCGGGAGGCCGGCGGTCGGGCCCGCCGGCTGCGGGTCAGTCACGCGTTCCACTCGCCGCTGATGGACCCGATGCTGGAGGAGTTCGGGCGGGTCCTCGACGGGGTAGCGTTCAGCGCGCCCCGGGTACCGCTGGTGACAGGGACCCCGGGCGCGGACGTGACCAGCCCGGCCTACTGGGTTGCGCATGTGCGGGACACAGTCCGCTACCACGACGCGATCGAGGCGCTGCGCGCCCAGGGCGCCGGGGTCTTCGCCGAGCTGGGCCCGGAGGGCTCGCTGTCGGCTATGGCCGGCCCGGACACCGGGACCTGGGTCCCGGTGCTGCGCGCCGACCACGACGAGCCTGAGGCTGCGCTGCTCGCGCTGGCCGGCGCCTACACTGCTGGCGCCGATGTGGACTGGGCCGCGGTGACGGCCGACGAGGGTCGGGCGGTGAAGGTTGGCCTGCCGACGTATGCGTTTCAGCGGCAGCGGTACTGGCCGAAGCCGGTCGCCGGGGCGGGGAATCTGCCGTCGGCGGGTGTGCAGGCCGCCGGGCATCCGTTGTTGGCGGCGGCGGTGTGGCTGGCTGATGGTGACGGGTTGGTGTTGACGGGGCGGCTGTCGCTGGCTGCGATGCCGTGGCTGGCCGACCACGCCGTCCACGGCACGGTGCTGCTGCCCGGCACGGCGTTCGTGGACCTGGCGATGCATGCCGGGGACCTGGCCGGGTGCGGTGTCCTGGAGGAGTTGACGCTCCAGGAGCCGCTGGTCCTGCCGGGTTCTGGTGGGGTGCAGTTGCAGGTCCACGTCGGTGATAGCGATGGCGACAGTGGCCGGCGAAGCGTGACGGTTTCCTCCCGTGAGGGGGAGGGTGAGTGGGTTCGGCACGCAGTTGGGGAGTTGGCTCCGGCTGATGGTGAGCCCGTTCCGGCTCCGCTGTCCGTTTGGCCTCCGGCGGGTGCGGTCGCGGTTCCGGTCGACGACGCCTACGACAGGCTGGCTCAGCGCGGTTACGGCTATGGTCCGGCGTTCCAGGGCCTGCGCCGGGCATGGCAGGCCGGGGATACGGTCTATGCCGAGGTTGAGCTGCCTGAGGTTGTCGAAGCTGATGCTGGCGGGTTCGGCCTGCATCCAGCCCTCCTCGACGCTGCCCTGCACGCCCTCATCACTGCCAGCACTGGCAACGATGGCGGTGGTGGGACGGGGTTGCCGTTCGTGTGGTCGGGGGTGCGGTTGCTGGCCGGGGGTGCGCGTCATTTGCGGGTGGTGCTGGCCCGTGGGTCGGGTGGGATCTCGGTGACGGCGTTTGACGGTGTCGGTCAGCCGGTGCTGGCGGCACGGTCGTTGGTGCTGCGGGAGGCGTCGGCTGGTCAGTTCGCTGGGTCTGGTGGGCAGGCGCGGAAGTCGCTGTTCACGGTGGACTGGGTCCCGCTGCCTGCCCCGCAGACCCCTGACGCCGCCGCGGTGCAGTGGGTGCGGCTCGGTGAGCCGGTCCCGGTCAGGTCCGGGACGGCGTCGGTGGTGGTGGGGGTGGTGCCGTCCACGGCAGAAGGGATCCGGGCGCCGGAGGCGGCTCAGTTGGCTGCTGCGATGGTGTTGGGTTGGGTGCAGCAGTGGCTGGCCGATCCCGGGACGGACAATGCGCGGTTGGTGGTCTGGGCCCAGGGTGCGGCTACCGGGCAGGACCTGGCGGGTGCGGCGGTGGTGGGTCTGGTCCGTTCGGCGCAGTCGGAGCACCCGGGCCGTGTGCTGCTGGTCGATGTCGACCCGGCAGCCGGCCTGGACCCGACCCGTGACGCCGACGTGGACACCGTCCTGGCTGCGGTGCTGGGTGCTGATGAGCCCGAGGTCCGCATCCGTCCGGCTGGTGACGGCGGGACCGTGGTGGCGTTCGGGCGTCGGCTGGTCCGGGCGGATGCGTCCGGGGAGCTGATCCTGCCCGGGAACCCAGGTTGGCGGGTGGAGGTGGCCGAGCCGGGTGATCTGGGCAGTGCGGCTGTGGTTGATGCTCCCGAGGCGGGCGCCGAGTTGTTGCCGGGTCAGGTTCGGGTGGGTTTGCGGGCGGCGGGTGTGAACTTCCGCGATGTGGTCGCCGGGCTGGGAATGGTTGCGGACGGCCGGGTGCTGGGCGGGGAAGGCGCCGGGGTGGTCCTGGAGACCGGTCCCGGGGTCACCGGCCTGGCGGTGGGTGAGCCGGTGATGGGCCTGGTGCCGGGGTGGGGTCCGGTCGGGGTTGTGGACAGCCGGCTGGTGGCTGGGATGCCGCGGGGTTGGTCGTTCCAGGAGGCCGCATCGGTGCCGGTGGGGTTCTTGACGGCGTTTTATGCGCTGCGGGATCTGGCTCAGGCCCGTCCGGGTGAGCGGGT
>NZ_JBEYVI010000115.1:0-3235 GCF_040643955.1 Streptomyces sp. NPDC047061 | reverse complement strand
TGCGGTCGGCCAGCATCCGGCCCCCGCTGGGCCGGTTGACCTTGTCCGCGGCACCCCACAGCACCAGGGTCGGCACCGGCAGCCGTGCCAGGCGCCGGTCGCGGGTGAAGTCCGTCCTCCACACGGTGCGTACGGACGTCGGGCGGGTCAGCGGCGGGTTCGCGACGACCTCGGGGTCGATGCTGTCCTGGTAGCGGGAGTCGATGACCGACGCGGGCACCTCCGCCGCGTTGAAGACGAGGTAGGTGCGGATGAACTTCTCCAGCTTCGGCCGCGAAGGGCCGTCCCCCGTGTAGTAGTCGAGAAGGCTGTTGAGGCCGGGGGTGGGCAGGGCGCGGGTGGTGCCGATGCCGCCGGGGCCCATCAGGACCATGCGGTCGACCCGGTCGGGGGTGTCGAGGGCGAGCCGCAGCGCGCAGGCGCCGCCGTAGGAGTTGCCGACCAGGTGGGCCCTGTCCAGGCCGAGCCGGTCCAGCAGGCCGCGGATGTGGTCGGCGAGGTAGCCGAACGGGTCGCTCTTGTCGACGCCCTTGGTGCTGCGGCCGTAGCCGGGCAGGTCGGGCACGATGACCCGGTACTCCTTGGCCAGTTCGGCGATGTTGCGGCTGTAGTTGGAGACACCGGAGGCGCCGGGGCCGCCGCCGTGCAGGAGCAGAACGGCAGGGCCGTCACCCGTCTCGGCGACGAAGATCTTCTTGCCCGCGACATCGACGAGGGACTCGTGCATCGACGGCGGCTGGTTCTGCGTGGTCATGGGAGTGGTCCTCACCGGGCGGAGCCGGCGGCCGGTCGCGATGTGGGCGCGAACCCGGCTGGCGGTGGGGGGAGTTGGGCTCCGGCGCCCGCGGCGGCGTAGACGTAGGCGTCGGGGCGCAGGGCGAGCGTGGTGACGTCGCGCGCCGCGAGCCAGGGCAGCAGCACGCCGTCGCTGTCCACGACCGCGTTCTCGGCCGGACGCGAGCCGGCCGGCAGCACGGCCAGCGAGGGCACACCGGCCCGCTCCCAGGCCTGGGTCTGCTGTGGTCGGGGGAGGCCGAGGTGGAGCAGCAGCCAGCGGCCGGCGAGCACGTCGTCCAGCCGGACCCGCTCCCCGTCGGGGCCGGTGACCCAGGGCTGCGGGATCTGGTGCCCGGAGGCCTTGGTGCGCGGGCGGGCCTGGAAGCCACCGGCGTAGGAGGCGACCGGTATCCAGTTGGCGTCGACCAGCCGGGCGGTGAGGCCCGACACCGGGCGGAGCGCACGCAACGCGGTGTTCCGGACCCGGGCCACGGGGTGTCTGCGTTCGGTGATGATCCGGCCGACGAGCACCGCCCGCCGGGTCACCTCCTTGACGTGCGGTTTGCGTTCGGCCTCGTAGGAGTCGAGAACCGTCTCCGGCAGTTCGCCGCGCAGCACGGCGGCGAGCTTCCAGCACAGGTTGGCCGCGTCGCGTACCCCCGCCGCCATCCCCTGCCCGATCCACGGCGGCATCGCATGCGCCGCGTCCCCTGCCAGGAAGACCCGGCCGACCCGGAACCGGGCGGCAAAGCGGACGTGATGGCTGTAGACGGTGGCGCGCAGGATCCTGATCCGGTCCGGGCCGATGCCGTACCGGGACACCATCGCGTGGATCGCGTCGTCGGTGGTCAGGTGCTTCTCGTCGTCGCCGGGCAGGATCGGGAACTCCCACCGGTGGTGGCCGAGCGGCGTCGGGCAGTCCACGGCCGGGCGGGCCGGGTCGCAGCGGAACCGCAGCCGGTCGTGGTCCGGCCAGGGCTTCAGCATCTCGGTGTCGACGACGCCCCAGCGGTCCTCGTACGTCCGCCCCTCGTACCCCACGTTGAGCTGGGCACGGGTGAGGCTGGACCCGCCGTCGGCCGCGATCACGTACCGCGCGCGCAGCCGTCGTACCGAGTCGTCGGCGGTCCCGGCCACCGTCAGCTCCACGCCGTCGGCGTCTGCGGACTGGTGCAGCCGCAGGCACTCGTGGCGCGATAGCACCTCCACGTTCGGGTAGCGGCCGACGCCGTCGCGCAGGACCTGCTCCAGCGCGGGCTGGTAGAGGAACATCTGCGGCGGATGGCCGTGGCCGCGCGGGGCGGGGCAGGCGCTGAGGAAGGTACGGCCCTGCGCGTCGACGAAGTCGAGCGGCCGCTCGGCGAGCATGTCCAGCTTCAGCCGCTCGGCCAGGCCGATCCGCTGCCAGATCCGGATGACCTCCTCGTCCGTGGAGATCGCCCGCGCACGGGAGTAGATCTCCGCGTCCCGCTCCACCACGACGACCCTGAGGCCCATGCCGCCCAGCAGGTTCGCCGCGGTCACCCCCGTGGGCCCGTAGCCGATCACCGCCACGTCATAGGCGCCGTCGTCGGCTCCACCCCTGGCACTGACTTCGCTCACCAGGCCACCTCACTGTCGTCCTCGTTTGCCTGCGGCTCTTGCGGCTCTGCGGCTCTTGCTGCGCTCACGGCTCTTGCTGTAGCGCTTACTCCACTTGGAGCAGACGCTACGGTAAGACGGACGTCAACGGGGGTCAAGCACTCGGGGCGGAAAGCAAGGGGGGTCCGTCCGAGGACGGGAAACAAAAAAGGGACGGTGCCGGGCGTCCCTCCCGGCACCGTCCCGGACCGTGCGCCGCTCAGGCACGGTCCGTCTTGGGGCATGGGAAGCCGGGCGCGGCGCTGGGGCCAAGCCCGGCTTCCTGTAGGTCAGTCGTGGTTGCGTCTCTGGCTGTGGCTGTTGTCGCGGTCGCGGTTGCGCTCGCAGTCGCGAGTGCCGCCGCCGCTCAGGCGATGCTCGCCCGCTCGCCCTTCTCCTCCTCTTCCTCCTTCCGCGACTCCTCGGCCGCCTCCTCGGACCGGCTCTCGCCGCGGAGTCCGGGCAGCACCGCGAGGACGATCATCGTCCCGGCGGCCATGATGATCCCGCCGACCAGGCTGGTCTGGGCGACTCCGTGGGCGAAGGACTCGTGCACGGCGTCGAGCAGCGCCTGGGCCTGCTGCGGCCCTCCGGCGGTCGGGTTCTTCGCGACCTGTTCGGCGACGGCGATCCCGCCGCCCACCGAGTCCTTGGCGGTGTCCATCGCGGCGGCCGGAAGGTGGCTGCCCACCAGGCCGGTCAGCTTGTCGCGGTAGGCGGTGCCGAGCAGCGAGCCGAGGATCGCGATGCCCAGGGAGCCGCCGAGTTCCAGGGCGGTGTCGTTGGCGCCGCCGCCGACGCCCAGCTCCGACTCGGGGAAGGAGCCCATGATGGTGTC
>NZ_JBEYVI010000114.1:0-3333 GCF_040643955.1 Streptomyces sp. NPDC047061 | reverse complement strand
TGGCCGCGGTACGGGTCGATCGTGTGGAGGCCAGCGGTGACCTGCTGCGGATCACGGCCCGAACCCGGGACGATGCCGCAGCTGTCTGCCCGGGCACAACGGACGCACCGAGGGCGTCAACCACAAGATCAAACTACTCAAGCGCCAGACCTACGGCCGGGCCGGCTTCCCGCTCCTCCGCCAGCGCATCCTGCTCAGCTGATGCTCCGCCAAACCCGGCGATCACCCGCTACGAAAATCTTGGAAGACCCGCTCGCTTTACAGACCCGTGGCAAGGACGCCGTCCTGGATGATCTGTACCTCCAGCGTGTACGCCTGGGCGGTACGGGGGTGATTGCCTCGCTTGAAGCTGTACTTGCTTGCGGTCTTGCGGTAGCGGGCTTTCAGGCGCTGGCGGGGACGGGCCGGGAGGAGGGCGCCCAGCACGGCGCGGCCAATGGCCCCGACCAAGGCGACGGGGGCGTCCGGGGCAGCACCCCGGGCGGTAACGATCTGGTCAGCGGCGGCCTGGAGCAGGACGGTGAAGCTGATCCGCTGTGCCGAAAGGCCCCGGCAGGCCGTCGTGACGTCGTCGGCCACCCTGATCAGCGCCTGGTAGGAGGCCAGCAGCGCGTAGATCTCCTGCTCGAGGCCGGGGACGGTGCGCGAGCGCAGCACCCGCCCGTCCAAGATCGTGGACTTCAGCGAGAAATAGCAGGTCTCCGCCTGCCACCTGCGGTGGTATAGCTCCAACAGCTCCGGTGCGGGGTAGCGCTCGGCGTCGAGCAGATCGGTGAGCAGCCGCCATAGCTCGCTGCGGCGCGTGCCGTCGGCGAGAGTGACAGTGATCCACGCCTCGATCACCCGGACCTCGAGCCGTTCGTAGCCGCGCCCCGCGCGGTACTCGCGCCGCTGGATGACGGTGAGGTAGGAGCCGTCGGGAAGCGGCCGGCGCAGGGACGGCCGCCGCTTGCGGATCGAGCGCAGCACGAAGTGAGCCCCGGTGTCTTCGACGGCGCGCAGGAAGCCGAACGCGTCGTAGTAGGCGTCCGCCAGCAGCACCATCGAGGCGTCCAGGCGGTTCAACAGGCGGTGGGCGTAGGCGAGTTCACCGGTGCCGTCGGGGCCGAAGCAGGCGTCGAGCAGCGCGCGGGTCCCGCACTCCACCAGGGCCACCAGCCGCACCAGCGGATAGCCGAAGGTGCGGACCTCCCCGATGTGCTTGGGGTAGTACCAGGTCACAGCCTCCTCATCCGGGGCGGACAGCGTGGTGCCGTCCACCGCGACCACGCGCAGCCCCCGGCAGAAGGCGCAGGCCCGGCCGCGGCCGGCCACCGGGCCGGCCAGCACCTCGAACAGACGGCGCAGCGGGGCGCTGCCTAACCGACGCCGGGCCCGCGACAGCGAGGAGGCACACGGCCGGACCGCCGTCGGAGCCCCGATTCCCGCCGTGAGCTTGCCCCACACCGCCTGGTAGGACGCCTTCTCGAAGAACGCGAAGGCCAGCACGAAGTACAACACCACTCGGGAGGGCAGCAACCGAACCCTGTGCTCGCGGGCACCAGTGTCCTCAAGTACCGCATCAACCAGGTCGGGATCGATGATCTGCGTCAACTCGCCCAGCTGGCCGGGCGCGTACACGTCCGGCGATGGCGCACCGGACCGGACACTGACAGACTTCTGAGACAACGGGACCCCCGGATCGCTCGTCCCCAGGCTTCGACACCAAGGGGACTACCAGGGGTCCCGCCACCTTGACAGGGCGTACGCAGCCTTAAAGCAACGGTGTTGCACGGCAAGGGACACGACCCGCGCTCTCATCACGGCCCGGGCGGGGACGAAGTGTGTGCTTCCGGTTCGGCGGGTGCTGGCCGGCAGTTTGGTCGTGCTGGAGCGTGAAGCCCGGCCGGGTGCACGGACACAACCTTTTGACGTAATGATTGCGTCACTATATCATCGGGTGATGCTCTTCCCCATGCCTGATCTCACCACGGACGACCGCCGGGTCCTCGATCAGATCGACCAGATGCGCGAGACATTGCGGCATGCCGTGCGGACCTCCGCCGTGAAGTGGACGGAGGGCCTACGAAAGTTCCTCACCGCAGACGCGGTAGCAGCCTCGAATTCCATCGAGGGCTTCAAGGTGTCGACCGTGGACGTCGAGGATCTCATGGAAGGCGAGACCGAGGTCGACGTCTCGGAGGAGAACCGGGAGGAGACTCTCGCCTACCAGCGGATGATGACCTACATCCAGACCCTCCACGACGTCGAGGACTTCTCCTACAGCAAGGGCCTGCTCAACAGTCTTCACTGGATGCTGCAAGGCCACCGGCACAGCATCCGCCGGCCAGCGGGCCAGTGGCGCAAGGGCCCCGTCTACGTCACAGACCCCCGCGATCCGAGCATCGCCGCCTACACCGCCCCTGACGCACCGCTCGTCGCCGGTCTGATGCAGGAACTCGTCGACTGGCTCAACGAGAGCGACGGCACACACGCCCTGGTGCGGGCCGCCATGGCCCACCTTCATCTGGTCTCCATCCACCCCTGGGCCGACGGCAACGGCCGTATGTCCCGCTCCCTGCAAACCCTCATGATCGCCAGAGAAGGAGTCCTCGCACCGGAATTCTCCTCCATCGAGAGCTGGCTGGGCCGACCGGGCAACACATGGGAGTACTACCGCGAGCTCAACGACCGGGGCAGCCAGTACCAGCCCGACCAGGACGTTTCTGGCTGGATCAGATTCAACCTCACCGCCTACCACCAGCAGGCACAGACCGTCCAGGGCCGCCTCACCCGCTCGGGCCGCGTCTGGACCTCCCTCGTCGGCTTCGCCGACAGCCAGGGCCTCGACGAACGCACCGTCACCGCACTCCATGACGTCGCCATGGCCGGACGCGTGCGCCGTTCCCGCTACCAGCACACCGAGGACCTCAGCCTCCAGCAGGCCCAACGCGACCTCCGAGACCTCACGGCCAGCGGCGTCCTCCAGCCCGTCGGCCGCACCCGGGCGCGCTACTACACTGCCGGCCCCCAGTTCCCCCAGGACGCCATCCACATCGCACGGACCCCCATGCCCCTGACACACCCCTACCGCACCTGACGGGGTACAGGAAGGCATCGAGTACCTCACCCGCCCGTCTCCGGAACCGGGGCGGTCGGCACCCGACACCGGCGCTCCGCCCCTGCACGCCCCCCACCCCCCCGTTATCTTCTTCGCGGTCCTGCAAGAGGGCCGCTGGCCTCCGGGCCCGGCATGACTGTGAAGTTTCCCCGTGATCTTGGACACTCGTCGGTTATGTCGCGAGGGCGTGTTGATGCCGCTGCCTGGTCTCGGCCGGGGTGAGGTAGCCGAAG
>NZ_JBEYVI010000113.1:0-3583 GCF_040643955.1 Streptomyces sp. NPDC047061 | reverse complement strand
AGGTGGACTGGGCTGCGGTGACCGCCGACGAGGGCCGGGCGGTCAGGGTCGGCCTGCCGACGTATCCGTTCCAGCGTCAGCACTACTGGCCGAAGGCCACCACCGGTCGCGGCGATCATGACGGCGACTCGGCCGATGGCGAGTTCTGGCAGGCGATCGAGAGCAACGACGTCGAGGCACTCGCCGGAGTACTCGGCCTGACCGCCGAGCGCTCGACGGTCGAATCGCTGATGCCGGCCCTCACCGGCCTGCGGCAGCGGCAGCGCAGTCGTGCGAAGTTCAACGCGCAGCTGTACCGGGTGGCGTGGGAACCGGTGACCGCGGACATCCGGCCGGCGGTCAGCGGTAGCCGGCTGCTCCTCGTCCCCCCGGGGTTCCCCGATGAGAGGGTCGTCGCCGAGGTAGCGGAGGCGCTGTCCGCCGATGGCGGCGTGGTCCACCGTCTTGAGGCCGACCTGTCGCAGGTTGGCGCCTTGATGAGTGAACGCTACCCCGAAGTCGTCGGCGTGGTCTCCTTCCTTCCCCCTGGAGAGCCGGTCGTCGACGGCATCCCGGTGTGGAACGCCACGGTCGAGGCAGTACCTGCCGAGTCGACCGACCGGCCCGGCGACCCGCGGCAGTCCGCGATCTGGGACCGGCCGTCGATGACAGGCGGCCGCGGCGGATGCCTTGACCTGCCCCGCACGTGGGACGCCACCACCCAAGGTCTGCTGCGCGCCGTGCTCGGCGGCCAGTACAGCGAGGACCGGCTGGCACTGCGCCCGGCGGGCGTGTTCGCCAGGAAGGTGCGCGTCGCACCCATCGACGCCGGCACGCCACGGCTGCCCTGGCAGCCGGCGGGCAAGGTCCTGCTGGCCGGTGACGACAACGGCGCGCTCGCCGCGGCACTCACCCGATGGCTGACGACCGCGGGCGCCGAGGTCGTCCGGGGAACGGACCTGCCCCAGGACGCCACTGCGGTCGTCTCCTTGCCGGATGACCAGGCCGGGGCGCAGGACATCGAGGAACTACTCCACCTGCACGACCAGACCGTCGACCGCGAGCTGTCGGCGTTCGTCGTGATCTCCCGCGCTGGCGCCCAGCTCGGGATCGAGCAGGACGCGGACAGACGTGCCTATGGTGCCTTCGCTGACGCGTTGGTGAGCCAGCGCCGGGCAGCAGGCCACGCGGCCACATCCGTCGCCTGGCACGGTGACGGCGCTGGAGCCGTCGACGGCATGCGCCACACCGCCCCGGACGATCTGGCCGAAGTACTCGCCTGGACCGTGGGACACGACCACGCGTCCGTCGTCGTCGCTGACCTCACCGATGAGCTGCGATCCACCATCCTGAGCGGCTCACGCCATGAGGTGGCGCCGGCTCAGAAGGATGGCGCCCAGGCCACCGCTTCGTCGGGGGCCGACGGCGAACGTCAGCTCGCCCGCCTGGTCCTGACCCTTGCCGCCGAGGTACTCGGTCATGACAGCCCGGAGGATGTCGACGCGGACCGGAGCTTCCGCGAGCAGGGCTTCGACTCCTACAGCGCACTCGATCTTCGCAACCGGTTGAAGACCGCCACCGCACTCCAGCTGCCCGCCACCGTCCTGTTCGACCATCCGACACCGACAGCGCTGGTGGCCCACCTGCGGCAGCAACTGACCGGTGAGCAAGAGGTCCTGCCGGAAACGCCTGCCGCGGTTGCACAGATGCAGGAGCCGGTGGCGATCGTGGGGATGGGTTGTCGGTTCCCGGGTGGGGTGGAGGATCCGGAGGGTTTCTGGCGGTTGGTTGCGGGAGGTTCCGATGCGATGTCGGGGTTCCCGGTGAACCGCGGCTGGGACCTGGAGAGCCTGGATGTTGCTGATCCCCGTGATGGGGGTGCGGGTTTTGCCCGGGTGGGTGGGTTCCTGGGTGGTGCGGGTGAGTTCGATGCGGAGTTCTTCGGGATCAGTCCGCGTGAGGCGTTGGGGATGGATCCGCAGCAGCGGGTGTTGCTGGAGACATGTTGGGAGGCGTTGGAAGACGCAGGCATCACGCCGGGGGCGTTGCGGGGCACTGATACCGGGGTCTATGCCGGAATCACCGCGCTGGGATACCGAGTTGGCGAGCAGGACGGTGCCGGTGGCTTCGGGATCACCGGGGCCCATGCGAGTGTGGCGTCGGGTCGGGTGGCGTATGCGCTGGGGTTGCAGGGACCCGCGGTCTCGATCGATACGGCGTGTTCGTCGTCGCTGACGGCGATTCACCTGGCGGCGCAGGCGTTGCGGTCGGGTGAGTGCGGGATCGCGCTGGCCGGCGGCGTCACGGTGATGCCCAACCCGGAGATGTTCGCTGAGTTTGCGCGGCAGCGGGGGTTGGCTGCTGATGGGCGGTGTAAGCCGTTCGCGGAGGCGGCTGATGGCACGGGGTGGGGTGAGGGTGTCGGTGTCGTGGTGTTGGAGCGGTTGTCGGTTGCTCGCGCTCGTGGGCATCGGGTGCTGGCGGTGGTGGCGGGTAGTGCGGTCAATCAGGACGGGGCGAGTAATGGTCTGTCGGCGCCGAACGGTCCGTCCCAGCAGCGGGTGATCCGGGCCGCGTTGGCGAGTGCGGGCTTGGCGGCCGGTGACGTGGATGTGGTGGAGGCGCATGGGACCGGTACGGCGTTGGGTGATCCGATCGAGGCGCAGGCGTTGCTGGCCACCTATGGGCAGGGTCGGCCGGAGGGTCGGCCGTTGTTGTTGGGGTCGGTGAAGTCGAACATCGGTCACACGCAGGCGGCTGCGGGTGTCGCGGGTGTGATCAAGATGGTCCAGGCGATGCGGCACGGGATGCTGCCCCAGACCCTGCACGTGGACGCGCCGTCCTCGCACGTGGACTGGTCGGCGGGGGCGGTGGAGTTGCTGACCGCGCCGCGCGAGTGGCCGGCGGGTTCTGGTCCGCGGCGGGCTGGTGTGTCGGCGTTCGGGATCAGCGGCACCAACGTCCACCTCATCCTCGAACAGCCCGCGCAGGAGGCCCCTGTCCAGGACGCCCCTGCCCTGGACGGGTCTGCCGACGACGGGTTGGCGTCCACCTCTGAATTGGGGCCGGAGTCTGTCGGTCCGGTGGTGTGGGTGGTGTCGGCGCGGTCTGATGCGGCACTGGCTGCGCAGGCGGGCCGGCTGGCGGAGTTTGCGGCGGCTCGTCCGGGGGTCGGGGCCGGGGATGTGGCGTTCTCCCTGGCGGTGACGCGGACCACGGCGTTCTCGCACCGGCTTGCGGTGGTCGGCCGGGACCGTGGCCAGTTGGTGGAGGGCTTGTCTGCGGCTGCGTCTGGCCGGGAGTCGGCCGGTGTGGTGGCCGGGGTGGCTGGGGTTGCTGGTTCGGTGTCGCGGCCGGTGTTTGTGTTTGCGGGTCAGGGTGCGCAGTGGGTGGGGATGGGGGTGCGGTTGTGGGATGAGGAGCCGGTGTTCGCGGCGGTGATGGAGCGTTGTGAGCGGGTGCTGGAGCCGTTCACGGGCTGGCGGTTGCGTGAGGTGTTGGGTGATGCGGATCTGTTGTCGCGGGTGGAGGTGGTGCAGCCGGCGTCGTGGGCGGTGATGGTGAGTTTGGCGGCGTTGTGGCGGGCGGCTGGGGTGGAGCCGGC
>NZ_JBEYVI010000112.1:0-4009 GCF_040643955.1 Streptomyces sp. NPDC047061 | reverse complement strand
ATTTCCCCCCGGCCGCGCGGGGCGGCCGGGGGGCGGCCCGGGGGGGGGGGGGGGGGGCCCGGGGGCCCCCCCCCCCCCCCCCCCCCCGGGGGGCGGGGGGGGGGGGCCCCCCCCCCCCCCCCCCGCACCCGGCTCTCTCGTCCACCGACCAGTCCGTCGGCATGCCCTGACGCATGCCGCGCCCAACACCGAAGGTCTCATGCATCCCGCCGCGCCCGAGCAGGCCCCACCGTCCCGCCCCCAGCGCACCTCAGGACCGGCGCCGGGAGGAGGAACCCGGCGCCGTACCCCGAGCGGTGCCTTCGACCCTGCTCAGCTCGTCAGCTCCCTCCCCGAGGCGCTGCGCAAGCTGCATCCGAGGGCGCTGGTCAGGAACCCCGTGCTGTTCGTGGTGTCCGTGGGGGCCGCGCTGACCACCCTGTCGGCGTTGCTGCACCCGGCCGTGTTCACCTGGGTCATCAGCGCCTGGCTGTGGCTGACCGTGGTCTTCGCCAACCTCGCCGAGGCCGTCGCGGAGGGCCGGGGCAAGGCGCAGGCGGAGTCGCTGCGCAAGGCGCGTACGGACACGGTCGCCCTGCGCCTGCCGGACTGGCGCTGGGGCACGGACCTGCGCAGCGCCCGTACCGAGGCGGTCGCCGCCACCGAACTGAAACCCCTCGACATCGTGCTCGTCGAGGCGGGCGAGATGATCCCGGCGGACGGCGACGTCATCGACGGGGTCGCGGCCATCGACGAATCCGCGGTCACCGGTGAGTCGGCGCCCGTCATCCGGGAGTCGGGAGGCGACCGCAGCGGTGTGACGGGCGGTACGACGGTCCTGTCCGACCGGATCGTCGTCCGGGTCAGCGCCCGTCCCGGTCACAGCTTCCTGGACCGCATGATCGCCCTGGTGGAGGGCGCGAACCGGCAGAAGACCCCGAACGAGATCGCCCTGAACATCCTGCTGGCCTCGCTGACCATCATCTTCCTGCTGGTCGTGGTCACCCTCCAGCCGATGGCCGAGTACGCCGACGCGGCCCAGTCCACGGCCGTTCTGGTCGCCCTTCTCGTCACGCTCATCCCGACCACCATCGGCGCCCTGCTGTCCGCGATCGGCATCGCCGGCATGGACCGCCTGGTGCAGCGCAACGTGCTCGCCATGTCCGGCCGGGCGGTCGAGGCGGCCGGCGACGTGGGAACCCTGCTCCTCGACAAGACCGGCACCATCACCCTCGGCAACCGCGAGGCCGCCGCCTTCGTCCCGCTGCCCGGCATCGTCGAGGCACAGCTCGCGGACGCCGCCCAGCTGTCCTCACTGGCCGACGAGACGCCCGAGGGCCGATCCGTCGTCGTCCTCGCCAAGAACCGGTACGGCCTGCGCGCCCCCGCCGAGGGCGAGTTGGCGAACGCCCGCTGGATCCCCTTCAGCGCACAGACCCGGATGAGCGGCGTCGACCTGCGCTGGGACAACGGCGCCGTGTGCGCCATCCGCAAGGGGGCCGCCCAGCAGATCGTCGAGTGGGTGGCGATGTACGGCGGCCAGGTCCCGCCCGAGGCACGGTCGTACGCCGACGCCGTGGCCGCAGGAGGCGGCACACCCCTGCTGGTGGCCGTGCACGACTGGGACGGCCCCAGGGTGCTCGGCCTGATCCACCTCAAGGACGTCGTCAAGGACGGCATCCGCGAACGCTTCGCTGAACTGCGCCGCATGGGCATCCGCACCGTGATGATCACCGGCGACAATCCACTGACCGCCCGCGCCATCGCCGAAGAGGCGGGCGTGGACGACTACCTGGCCGAGGCGACCCCCGAGGACAAGCTCGCGCTGATCCGGCGCGAGCAGGAGGGCGGGAAGCTGGTCGCGATGACCGGCGACGGCACCAACGACGCGCCCGCACTGGCCCAGGCGGACGTGGGCGTGGCGATGAACACGGGTACGTCGGCCGCGAAGGAGGCCGGCAACATGGTCGACCTCGACTCGAACCCGACCAAGCTCATCGAGATCGTCGAGATCGGCAAGCAACTCCTCATCACCCGGGGCGCGTTGACCACGTTCTCCATCACGAACGACGTCGCGAAGTACTTCGCGATCATCCCGGCGATGTTCGCGGGCTCGTACCCGGGGCTGGCGTCTCTGAACGTCATGGGCCTGCACAGCCCTACCTCCGCCATCACCTCCGCGATCATCTTCAACGCGCTGATCATCGTCGCCCTGATCCCCCTCGCCCTGCGCGGCGTGCGCTACACCCCCTCCTCCGCCCATGACCTGCCGCGCCGCAACCTGCTCGTCTACGGTCTCGGCGGCCTGGTGCTGCCCTTCGTGGGCATCAAGCTGATCGACCTGCTGATCTCGGGGGTACCCGGCCTTGGCTGAACCGCGCCCTGCCGCCTGGCTCCGCCGTCAAGGACCCGTATGCGCACGTCAGAGCCCCGTCAGAGAAGGTGAGTCAGGCTTGCCCGGGGCGTGCGGCACGGCTTCCATGGACGATGTGAACTGCGCCTGGCTCCTCTTCGACCGGCCGCCGAGTCCTGCTCGGCCGTCCCGTCGTGCACCGCGCCGCGCGGAAACGCCCGCGTCCTTCTGACGCGCTTTCCGTGACACGAGGGACGCCGTGATGCCACACGGCGTCCCCGCCTCTTCTCATCACCTCATCACCGCACGTCCACCGCCACCCCATCACCGGGGCCGCCCGACGTGCCCGCAACCTCCGGATTGGATCATGCCCGACTCCACCCTCTCCTCCCGTACCGTCCTGGTCACCGGCGCCACCTCCGGCATCGGCTACGAGACCGCGCGGCAACTCGCCGAGCGCGGTGCCACCGTGCTGGTGCACGGCCGTACCGCCGAGGAGGCGCAGGCAGCCACGGACCGCCTGGTCGCCACGGCCGGCATCCAGGCCGCCCAACTGCATCCGTACGCCGCGGACTTCTCCCACCTCGAGGAGGTGGAGATGCTCGCCCGCAGCATCGTCTCCACCCGCCAGCACCTGGACGTCCTGGTGAACAACGCGGGCATGGCCGCCCCCGAGCGGCACACCGTCACGGCGGACGGCAACGAGATCGCCTTCCAGGTCAACTTCCTCGCCCACTACCTCCTCACCTGCCTGCTGGAGCCGGCCCTGACGAGCGACCCCGGCGGCCGGGTGGTCAACGTCTCCTCGGCCCTGCACCGCACGGCCTCCATCCAGTGGTCCGACCCCAACCGCGCCCGCAGCTACTCCCGACTGGCCGCGTACGCCCAGTCCCAGCTGGCCCTCACGGTGTTCGCCGCCGACCCGCGCGTCACCGCCGTCTCCGTGCACCCGGGGGTATGTGACACAGCACTGCTCCCCGTGTACGCCCACAAAGGCGTCTCCCCCGCCGAGGGAGCCGCGCACGTGGTCCGGCTGTGCGACCCGGCCGTCGAGATCGTCAACGGCGCCTACTACGACCGCGACGCGCGCATCGCGCCTGCCCCGGCCGCCACGGAGGACCGCACCGTCAAGCGTCTGAACAAGCTGGCGGACCTGCTGGTCGGCCGCAGCGCTTGAAGGCCCTTCGCCCACAGAGGAGTTGACGTACGTGTCAAAGCGCGCCCGCAAGAAGAAGGCCCGCCGGAAGAAGAAAGGCAACCACGGCCGCAAGGCCGCCCAGGGCTGATCGAGTGCCACGCGCCGGGCGGAACCCTCCCCAAGGGCCTCCGCTCGGCCTCCAGTGGAAAACGGTGCACATGACCGACTTGTCTTAACGGAGTCTTGACGCCGTTCGGAGCACGCTCCCGTGGGCCGATGCGTCACTCTCTGCTTACGCTGGTGCCGCCGTCCGCGTGATGGCCTGTCCTCCAACGGAGCCGCGCACCGGGAGCACGCCGATGGCCACCACCGAACGCCCGCAGCGACGGCTGCATGCCTGGATGCTGGAGGGCATGGCCGACATGGGCAGGTCGGGCGGTCACAGCGGCCAGCAGGCGCAGCCCGAGGCCGCGCACCAGGGCCAGCGCTGGTGGCGGGTGATGTGCCTGACCGGTGTCGACTACTTCTCCACCCTCGGC
>NZ_JBEYVI010000111.1:0-4101 GCF_040643955.1 Streptomyces sp. NPDC047061 | reverse complement strand
GGCGCCGTCACCGGAGAGCCCCGGCCCGAGGACGAGCACCGTGCAGCCGAGGACGGCCGCCGCGGTCGCGGTGGCCCAGCGGGCCGAGGGGCGGGCCCCTGAAGGGGCGCGGGGAACTGCGCGAGCAACCCCCACCCAGCCGCACCCGTCGTACTACCTCGACGGCCGCGTGAGCACGATCAGGCTCCGGGCCTCGGCCCGCAGCCTCGTGCCCGCCTTCCGTTCCCGTTCGTCCGGCATCCCGTCCGCGTCGGCCGTGTCGAAGAGAATCGTCCAGTGCTCGCCGTAGGAGTCGTCGGGCAGCCGGAAGTCGACCGGTTCCCAGTAGCCGTTGAGGAGCAGCAGGAACGAGTCGTCGACCAGGCGCCCGCCGTAGGGGTCCCGTTCGGCGATGGCGTCGCCGTTGAGGAAGACGCCGACCGAGTGCGCGTCGGGGCGCTGCCAGTCCCGGTCGGTCATCTCGCGGGCGTCGGGCCGCAGCCACACCAGGTCGGGCAGTGGCTGCCCCGGGTGCACGGCGGTCTCGCCCCGGAAGAAGCGCCGCCGGCGCAGCACGGGGTGGGCGGCGCGCAGCCCGATGACGTACCGGGTGAAGTCGGTGAGGGTCTGCTGTTCCCCGGTCAGTTCCCAGTCGATCCAGGAGACTTCGTTGTCCTGGCAGTAGGCGTTGTTGTTGCCGCTCTGGGTGCGGCCGAGTTCGTCGCCGTGACTGAGCATGGGGATGCCCTGGGACAGCAGCAGGGTGGCGAGCAGGTTGCGCTGCTGGCGGGCCCGGAGTTCGAGCACGGCCGCATCGGTGGTCTCGCCCTCGGCGCCGCAGTTCCAGGACCGGTTGTGGCTCTCGCCGTCCCGGTTGCCCTCGCCGTTGGCCTGGTTGTGCTTGTCGTTGTACGACACCAGGTCGCGCAGTGTGAAGCCGTCGTGCGCGGTGACGAAGTTGACGCTCGCCCGCGGTCGCCGCCTGCTGTGCTGGTACAGGTCGGAGGAGCCGGTGAGCCGGGAGGCGAACTCGCCCAGCGAGCCCGGCTCGGCCCGCCAGAAGTCGCGTACGGCGTCCCGGTACTTGCCGTTCCACTCCGACCACAGCTGCGGGAAGTTGCCGACCTGGTAGCCGCCCTCGCCCACGTCCCAGGGTTCGGCGATGAGCTTGACCCTGCTGATCACCGGGTCCTGCTGGATCAGGTCGAAGAACGCCGAAAGGCGGTCCACCTCGTGGAACTGCCGTGCCAGGGTGGCCGCGAGGTCGAAGCGGAAGCCGTCGACGTGCATCTCGGTCACCCAGTACCGCAGCGAGTCCATGATCAGCTGCAGCACGTAGGGGTGCCGCATCAGCAGGCTGTTCCCGGTGCCGGTGGTGTCGTAGTAGTGCGCCCAGTCGCCGTCGACCAGCCGGTAGTAGGCGGCGTTGTCGATGCCCCGGAAGGACAGCGTGGGGCCCATCTCGTTGCCCTCGGCGGTGTGGTTGTAGACCACGTCGAGGATCACTTCGAGGCCGGCCGCGTGCAGCGCCTTCACCATCGCCTTGAACTCGTTGACCTGCTGGCCCCGGGTGCCGAAGGCGCCGTAGGCGTTGTGCGGGGCGAAGTAGCCGATGGTGTTGTAGCCCCAGTAGTTGGACAGGCCCCGGTCCTGGAGGACCCCGTCCTGCACGAACTGGTGCACCGGCATCAGCTCGACCGCCGTGACGCCGAGCGAGGTCAGGTGGTCGAGGATCGCCGGGTGCGCGAGACCGGCGTAGCTGCCCCGGAGCCGTTCGGGTACCTCCGGATGGGTGAGGGTCAGGCCGCGGACATGGGCCTCGTAGATCACCGAGTCGGAGTACGGCCGCCGGGGCGGGCGGTCGTCGCCCCAGTCGAAGTAGGGGTCGGTGACCACGCCGAGCATGGAGTGCCCGGCGCTGTCGGCCGGGGAGGGACCGCCGGGGGTGCGTTCGTAGAGGGAGGGGTGGTTGTCGATCTGACCGTCTATCGCCCTGGCGTACGGGTCCAGCAGCAGCTTCGCCGGATTGCACCAGTGGCCGAGGTCGGGGTTCCAGGGGCCGGTCACCCGGTATCCGTAGCGCTGCCCCGGTCCGACGCCCGGCAGGTAGGCGTGCCAGACGAACCCGTCGACCTCGGTCATCGGCACCGTCGTCTCGGTGGCGGCGTCGTTCACCAGGACCAGTTCGACCCGTTCGGCGACCTCGCTGAACAGGGCGAAGTTGGTGCCCTGCCCGTCGAAGGAGGCCCCCAACGGGTAGGGGTGCCCGCTCCACACGGGCACCCCTCTCCGGGACTTCCTCGCCGTCACCGGGCGCCCTCCAGAACGCCGTCGGCGGATGCGGCCAACTGGGCGACCGGCTGGTCGCGCGGCACCTGCAGGACCCGGCGCAGCCGGGGCGCCGGACCGGACCTGACCAGCGGGACGCGCTCCCCGGAGCGGGCTCGCTGCGAGAACCAGATGATCTTGCTGCCGGTCTCCGGGGCACAGCAGCCCCAGCCGTCGCTGGTCGCGGCGAGGTGCTCCAGGCACCCGCGCAGGTCCTGGTCGGGGCGGAGATCCCGGTCGTCGTCACCGATGGCGGTGATGAGGTGCTGCCCGTTCCACCACATCTCGATGGACGTGCGTTTGTCCGTCGCGTGCTGGTCGATGGCGGTCAGCAGCAGTTCGGCACCGCGGCAGACGGGGTCCACGAGGTTGTCGAGATCCCAGTAACGCAGATGGGCGGCCAGTATGCGGCTGACCTGACCCACCCGTTCCGGGCTGACCTCGACGTCGAGGTGGTAGTAGCAGGGCACTGCGGTCTTCATTGTTGCCGGCTCCTCACCCGCGAAGCTCCCGCTCCCCCTCACCCGTCCGGAAATCCGTTCCGGAAGCGCAGCGTGAGCACCTGGTCGCTCCTGAGTCACCTTCACTGTGCGGGCGCTACGCCATTCGTGCAACACGAGGGACTCCCGAGGTGGTTGAAGTTCCAACAAGACGCTCGGTCATCATGCGTGCACCATGAGTGAAAGCCTCGATTCGCCGTAACGGCTCCGTGCCTCTCCGTGCCCGGACGCTCCCCCGATCCTCGGGGACACGTGCCCACTCGAGAGCGTCGGAAGGAACGACACGGCCATGCTGCTACCCGCGAAGGCCGAGGTGGCCCGGCAGCTGCGGCGCTACCGGGCGTGGGAGCGCGTCATGCTCGCCTCGCCACAGGACCGCGAGGTGCGGTCCACCTTCGAGGACTCGGGCTACACGCTGTGCGTCCTGATGGGCAAGCGGTGCGCCCGGGAGGCGGTGGAGGCGGCCGAGCGCTATCTGCGCACCAGCCTCGTCACCTACGTGCGGGAACAGGGTGGGCGGCCCCGGCTGGGCGGGACGGTCCGGCAGGGGCCGCCGACGGACCGGCGTTCCGCGAGGCAGTGATCCACAGACGGACCCCCGCGGGAAGACACCGGTCTTCCGGCGCACTACGGACCGCGGAGCCGGGCCCTGGGCCCGGCTCCGCGCACGGCGGAGGTGAGACCCATGAAGGCGACCGAGCCCATCGGCCGCGTTCCGGTGCGTGACGTCCGGCCCGCCGTGGAGCGCGGCGGGCGGCCTGCGAAGGCGGTCCCGGGCGAGACCTTCCAGGTCACCGCCACCGTCTTCCGCGAGGGCCATGACGCCGTCGGCGCCAATGTGGTGCTGTGCGACCCCGAGGGCCGGCCCGGCCCCTGGACGCCGATGCGGGAGCTGGTCCCCGGCACCGACCGCTGGGGCGCCGAGGTCACCCCGGACGCGACGGGCCGCTGGACGTATCACGTGGAGTCCTGGAGCGCCCCGCTCGCCACCTGGCGGCAGCATGCCCGGGTGAAGATCCCGGCGGGCGTCGACACCGGCCTGGTCCTGGAGGAGGGCGCCGAGCTGTACGAGCGGGCGGCCGCCGGTGTCCCCCCGGGACACGCACGCGACCGGATTCTTGCGGCGGCCCGGGCCCTGGGCGACGACTCCCTGCCCCTGCACGTGCGGCTGGCGAACGCCCTCGCTCCCGAGGTGGACGAGGTCCTGGCGCGGTTTCCGTTGCGGGAGTTGGTGTCCGTCTCCGAGGCGCTGCCGTTGCTGGTGGAGCGTGAACGGGCCCTGTACGGCTCCTGG
>NZ_JBEYVI010000110.1:0-4293 GCF_040643955.1 Streptomyces sp. NPDC047061 | reverse complement strand
TGCGCGCAGCATCTCACCGGCTACAAGCGTCCCACCTCGTACATCGTGGTGGAGGCCATCCCCAAGAACGCTGTCGGCAAGATCGACAAGGTCGCGCTGCGAGCCGGCCGTACCTCCACCTCCGTCGGGGCCTGACGGCCCGGGACAGACGGATGCCGTCGTATGGCACACGAAGTCGTCCGATGTTCCTCGTCAACACCCGCCGGCGGAAAGCTCTTCGCCTGAACCATTCCCGCCGAGTGCGCCGTGTGGGAACTCGCCGCAGGCACAGGCACCGTCGGCGAGTTCCCGCACGTGGCCGTCAGTCGACCATCCGGTTGAGTTTCCGGACGCTCTTGTCGAAGGCCCGGGTGGGGACGATGCGGCGCAGCACGCTGGCGCGTGCGGCGATCGAGCCTGCGGGACAGCTCAGCTTCGGCTTCGTGTCGGTCACTGCCGCGACAACCGCCTTGGCAACGACAGTGGGATCGTCGCCGCTCCGCATCTGTGCCTCCACCACCTCGTCGAAGACGGCCCGTCGCCGCGCGTACACCGGCAGAGGTGTGTCCGCGTCCACCATGTTCGTGTCGAACGGGGTGTTGACAGGGCCGGGCTGGAGCAGTCGGGACGGCCGTGGCGGCTCGCCAGTCGGCATGACGAACCGCCACGGCCCACAGGAGTGGCACGTGAGCCATGGACGCTACTCGTCGAGGAACTGGAGAGCGTGCTTCAGGAATCGCTCCGGGTACTGGAACTGCGCTCCGTGCCCGGCGTCCGGGTAGATGATCAGCTGAGCGTTGGGGATGTTCTGGGCGAGGTGCCAGGAGTGGATCGTGGGGATCATCACGTCGTCCTCGCCGTTGAGAACCAGCGTCGGCTGGGTGATCGCGTTGAGGTAGACGAAGGGCGTCTCGCCCGGCCGCAGCGGCGCGTAGGCGACGGCCGCCTCCACCTGCGCCATCATGAATTCGGGCGAGCTCGGCGGATCCTGGTCGACCCGCCGGTGACGCCGCTCCCAGAAGGCCTTGCCCGCTTCCTGCGCCGCCTCCGAACGGCCGAAGAACAGGTAGAGGAAGTCCTCCAGGGTCGGGACCGGATGCGTCGCGACCTCTGCGAACGCCTTGGGATCGGCGGCCGCCTCCCCGCCGCGCACGCCGGTGCCGATCAGCAGAAGCTTGCGCACCAGCTCGGGATGGCGCAGCGCGACCTCCTGGGCCTGGATGCCACCGATCGAGAAGCCGAGCAGGTCGACCTGCTCCAGCCCCAGCGCCCGGATGACCGCGGCGATGTCGTCGGCCATGTCCTCGATCCGGTTACGCGGTGTGCCGGACGACGAGGCGAGGCCGCGGCCGTTGAACAGGATGACCTCACGACCCTCGGCGAAGCGGTCGGTGATCAGCGGATCCCAGTGGTCGAGTCCCCCACGGAAGTGCTGGACGAAGAAGAGCGGGACACCGGAGGGCTTCCCCCAGCGCCGGTAGGCGAACCGGTCCCCGTCGACCTCGATGTACTGAGTCGGTGCGGTCACATGCGTGTCACTCACGGCGGCGCCTTTCTGTAGTCAACGAGACTTAGAATGATGGTCGTAATTCAAAAAGTCAACCGCTTTGATGTCGATCGACATCTATGTACGGTGGGCAGCCGAGCGTCGACAGGAGAGGCGGGCCGAACATGCGGCTCACCAAGGCGCAGGCAGAGCAGAACCGTGCGCACATCGTCGCGACAGCCGCCCGACTGTTTCGCGAGGGCGGCTACGACGGTGTCGGCATGGCGGAACTGACGGCAGCGGCCGGGTTCACCCATGGCGGGTTCTACAGGCACTTCCGCTCCAAGGCCGCCCTGATGGCCGAGGCGTCCGCGAACGGGCTCTCACGGACCGCGTCCCTGACAGAAGCTCTGGACGTCGCCGAGTTCGTCGAGCCCTACGTCTCCCGGGGACATCGCGACGGGCACGGCGAGGGCTGCACCATCGCGGCCCACCCTCACCGCCGACCGGGCCGCCGAAGTGCTCGCCGGCGCGGGCCTGCGCCGAACGGAGGCCGAGGCCATCCGCCGGGACGGCGTCGCCTACGACCTGGGCGACGTGTCCCCCGAGATCCGGTGCGTGGCCGCCCCGGTCCGGGACGAGGCGGGAACGGTGGTCGCCGCCCTCAGCATCTCGACGACGGCGGCCCGATTCGCACAGCACCAATACCGGCTCACCGAACGGCTGCGGGAGGCGGCCGCCGTGCTGAGTGAGCGGCTCCGTTCCCACGGGGCCTGAGCCCCGAGCCCGACCTGTCCCGGTCCCGGAGTTCACGCGGTGCTCTCCTTCACCTCGGCAGGCATTGACCAAGGCGGTCAACGCCTTGTCCGACACTGCCTCCGGCGGCACTTGACGTGCACCAGGGACAAAGCATTACGGTCATCATATGAATATTCGAGCACTTGTCTTTGATGTGTTCGGCACGGTCGTGGACTGGCGCTCGGGCGTCGCACGTGACATCCGTCGGCTGGTGCCCGAGGTGGACGCCGAGGCGTTCGCCGACGCATGGCGCAGCCAGTACCTCCCCTCGCTGGACCGCGTCCGGCGCGGCGAGCTGCCCTGGACGAACCTCGACGAGTTGCACCGGGCATCACTCGACGAACTGCTCGCCGAGTACGGGGTGCCGGATACCCCTGAGGGCGTGCGCGCCGAGCTGGTGCTGGCATGGCATCGGCTGGACCCCTGGCCGGACTCGGTGCCGGGGATGGAGCGGCTGAAGAAGCGGTTCGTCATCGCGTCCCTGTCCAACGGGCACGTCGCGCTGCTCGTGAACATGGCCAAGCACGCCGGACTGCCCTGGGACACCGTGCTGTCCGCAGAGCTCTTCGAGCACTACAAGGGCGACCCCGAGGCCTATCTGGGCGCCGCGCGACTGCTCGGCCTCCAACCGGAGGAGGTCATGATGGTCGCCGCGCACGTCGACGACCTCGCCGCGGCCCGGGCGTGCGGTCTGCGTACCGCCTACGTACACCGTCCGCAGGAATTCGGCTCGAAAGCTGCCCTGCGGCCGCCGAGCACCGACCCGAAAGCCGATGTCTCGGTGGCCTCACTGACGGAGCTGGCCGACCACCTGACCGACTGAGGCTCCACAATCCATCGGGAATGCACCGGTCACAGTCGCTCGTGGAGCACAGACGCACACCGCGGCGGACGGGTAGCTGCTCCCCGGCCCCGCCCGGTCGGGGAGCGCGGCGGGCCCGTCCTTCGTCGCGTTCGCGCCCGCCCTGAACTACGGGCGGTGTCCAGCAGCTCGCCGACTGGGGCCTACAGGGTCGGGGCACCGGCCAGGAGACTGAGGGCGCCGAACCACAGGATGCCCGGATTGATGCGCTCCGGGTGCAGGGCGAGCATCCCCTCGTAGAACTCCGTCGCTGTGGGTGAGCCCTGTAGCAGCCGGTCCGCGTCGTCGAGGTAGCGCCGGGTGCGGCCGATGTCGGCGGGGTCGTCCGCCCGGGCGGGGTCCTTGTGGCCGGCCACCACGGACTCCGCTCCGAGCGACTCCACCCGGCCGAGTGCGCGACGCCATGCGTCAAGGCCTCCGCCCGCGGAGTCCGAGAGCGCGGGGTGCACCCCGTTGTAGACGACGTCGCCGGCAACGGCGAGCTTCAGGCTCGGCACCCAGAGCACCGTCGTGTCGTCGCCGTCACTGTGCCCGACCTCGACCGGCTGGAGCGCGTTCCCCTCCAGGCTCAGCCCCTCCTCACCGACGACGCTCACCTCGACGGGGGTTGCCGGGATCCGGCCCGGGAAGAGCACGTCCCAGAACGGCCCACGTGACTCCGGCGTGGCCAGCGCTGCCATGTGGGCCTTGGTCCCGGCCGTCGCACGCACCACCACGCCGGGGAACCGTTCGAGCAGGACGGGAGCCCCCAGCCAGTGGTCGCCGTGGCCGTGCGTGATGTAGATCTCCGTGAGGTTGCGGCCGCTCTTCTCCACCCAGGCCAGCACCTCGCGCGTGGTGTCGGTGGTGAAGGGCGGGTCGACGAGGACGGCGTCACGGTCGCCGTAGATCAGGGTCGTCGAGATCGGCGACCACACCATCGGCTCGCCGTCGGGAAGGTTCAGGGTGCCGCTGCTCTGCGAGATCGCGGGCGTGACGAACACCTCGTACCGCAGTGCGGTCATGTGCCTCTCCTCGTCCTTCCGCCACGGCCCTGGTGGCCGTCAGAACATCGTGTTGTCGTTCATGGCCTTCTCCGGCACGTCCTGTGAGCCGTCCCAGTGCTCGACGATCTTTCCGTCGCGCACCCTGAACAGGTCGATGACCGCGCGCCCGCGTTCGCCCGGAG
>NZ_JBEYVI010000109.1:0-4447 GCF_040643955.1 Streptomyces sp. NPDC047061 | reverse complement strand
GCATCGCGACGAGCGAGGACGAGCAGGCGGTGTCGATGGTGACGGCCGGACCTTCGAATCCGAAGGTGTACGAGATCCGGCCGGACGCGACGCTGCCGCCGTTGGAGGTCAGCAGGTACCCCTCGTACTCCTCAGGTACGTCGCTCAGCATCCGCAGCCCGTAGTCGGCGCTGATGACGCCTGCGTAGACGCCGACCTGCCGCTGTCGCAGCCCGGACGGGTCGAGTCCCGCGCTCTCCAGGGTCTCCCACGCGGTTTCGAGAAGGAGCCGCTGTTGCGGGTCCATGGCGAGCGCCTCGCGCGGACTGATCCCGAAGAACGCCGGGTCGAAGTCCCCGGCGTCGTGCAGGAATCCGCCCCGGTCGGTCGAGGTGGTGCCGGGATGGTCGGGGTCCGGGTGGTAGAGCCCGGCGGGCCAGCCGCGGTCGGCGGGGAACGCGGACACGGCGTCGACCTCGCCCGCGACGAGGTTCCACAGGTCCTGCGGCGTCCGGACGTCGCCGGGGTAGCGGCAGCCCATCCCGACGATCGCGATCGGCTCGTCGGCCGCGGCGGCCGTCCGCCGGGCCGGGCCGCTCCTGGACGGCGCCTCGGTGAGCGCGGCCAGCAGATGCTCGGTGACCGCCCGCGGACTCGGATGGTCGAAGACCAGGGTCGGCGGCAGCCGCAGCCCGGTCGCGTTGGCGAGCCGGTTGCGGAGTTCGACGGCGGTGAGGGAGTCGAAGCCGAGGTCCTTGAACGGCCGGTCGTCGGCGATCCCGTCCGGGTCCTGGTGCCCGAGTACGGCGGCGGAGTGCGCCCGGACGACGCCCAGGAGGTGCTTGAGCCGCTGCTCGGGCTCCAGTTCGGCGAGCCGTCCGGCCAGCGCGCCGCTCCCGCCGCCCGCCGCCGGGCGGGACCGCGGCGCGAGGCCGCGCATCAGCGGCGACGGATGCGCCGCCGCGGCGGACGTGTCGAGCGTCGCGGCCAGCAGCGACGCCCGGTCGAGGCCGAGGGCTGCGTCGAACAGGGCGAGCCCGTGGTCGTCGGTGAGTGGGACGAGCCCGGATCGGCGGAGCCTGGCGAGGTCGGTGTCGGTGAGGGTCCCGGTCATTCCGCTGGTCTGCTCCCAGAGCCCCCACGCGATGGAGACGGCGGGGAGGCCTTGGGCGTGGCGGTGGTGGGCGAGGGCGTCGAGGTAGGTGTTGGCGGCGGCGTAGTTGGCCTGTCCGGGGTTGCCGAGGGTGCCGGCCGCCGACGAGAACAGGACGAACGCCTCCAGGTCCAGGTCCCTGGTCTGCCGGTGCAGGTTCCAGGCGGCGTCGACCTTCGGCCGGAACACGGTCTCCAGATGGGCGGCGGTCTGGCCGAGCAGCGGCGCATCCTGGAGCGCGCCCGCCGCATGGACCACGGCCGTCAGCGGATGCTCGGCCGGGACGGCGGCGAGGAGTGCGGCGAGTGCGTCGGGGTCGGCGGTGTCGCAGGCGGCGATCGTCACGCTTGCGCCGAGTTCTTCCAGGCGGGACTTGAGGTCGTCCGCGCCGGGAGCGTCCGGGCCGCGCCTGCTGACGAGCAGCAGCCGCCGCACCCCGTGCCCGGACACCAGCCGCTCCGCGACGAGCGCGCCGAGCGTCCCGGTGCCGCCGGTGACCAGGACGGTCCCCGTCCCCGACAGCGCCGACGGGGCCGAGCCCGGGAGCGCGACCTTGGCGAGCGCGGGGGTGAGCACCCGGCCGTCGCGCAGCGCCAACTGCGGCTGCCCGGACGCGATCGCCGCAGGGAGCAGCGCGTCCGACGCGGGAAGGCCGTCGGTGTCGACGAGCACGAACTGGCCGGGGTTCTCCGACTGGGCGGCGCGTACCAGACCCCACACCGGCGCGAGTTCGGGGACAGCGTCCGTCCGCGAGACGGGCAGGGCGTTCGTGGTCCGGACGATCAGTCGCGACCCGGCGGACCGCGCGTCGGCGGCCCATCCGCGTACGGCCTCCAGGACCTCCGCGGTCAGGCCGCGGACCGCGTCCGGGCCGTCGGGCTCTCCGGTGACGTCGAGCAGGACGGCGGCGGGCGGCGTCTCGAGGGCCGCCGCGTCGGCGAACGGCACGGGCGGCTCGCCCGCCTCGCCGACCGCGACCGGGTTCCAGACAACCTCGAAAAGGGAGCGGTCGGCGGAGGCCGCGAAGGACCGCAGGAACTCCTCCCCGCTCACCGTCCGCAGGGTCAGCGCGCCGACCGTCAGGACGTGAGCCCCGGACACGTCCCACGCCTCGACACGGAGGGTCTTCTCCTCGATCTCGGTCAGCCTGACCCGCAGCTCGGTCGCGCCGGTCGCGGTCAGCCGGACGTCCCGCCACGAGAACGGCAGTGCCAGGCCGGTCCCGCCGTCGTCGGTCAGGGCGAGCGGGTGGAGCGCCGCGTCCAGCAGCGCCGGGTGGACGCCGTGCGCGCCCGCCGCCAGGTCACCGTCGAGGACGACCCGGACGTCCAGGACGGCGCCGTCCCGGTGGAGTTCCCGGACGTTCCGGAACGCGGGACCGTAGTGGTAGCCGTGCTCGGCGAGGCGGTCGTACAGCCCGTCGATCACGACGGGGGCGTCGGCGGGGGCGTCGGGCGCGTCCTGCGGCCATTCGGCCTCGTCGGGGGAGAGGCGTCCCGTCGCGTGCTCGACCCACGGAGAGTCGGCCCCGGTGCGGGAGTGGAAGGTGATCTGCCGGTGGCCGTCGGCGTCGGGCGCGGAGACCGCCACATGCAGGTCGCGGGGCGTGTCCGCGGTGAGGACGAGCGGCGTCTGGAGGGTCAGCTCCGCGACCGTGGGGCAGTCGGACGCCTGCCCGGCGTGGAGCGCGAGGTCGAGGAACGCGGTGCCGGGCAGCAGCGGGGTCGCGTGGACGGCGTGGTCGGCGAGCCACGGCAGGGTGTCGGCCGACAGCCGGGACGTCGCCTGCCAGCGGCCGTCCGGGAGCGGGATGACGGTGGCGAGCAGCGGGTGGCCGGCCGCGTCCAGGCCGAGCCCCGACGCGTTGCCCGCGCCGGTCGAGCCCAGCCAGAACCTGCTGTGCTGGAACGGGTAGGTCGGCGGATGCCCGGCCCTGCCCGTCGCCGGCGGCCGCCAGCGGGTGCCGGGCTCGGCGGCCCGCACGTGGCGGCCGGCGAGCGAGACGAGGAACCTGCCGAGGCCGCCTTCGTCGCGGCGGAGCGTCGGATGGGCCGCGCCGGGTGCTCCCGATGCGTGCAGCACGGCGTCGATCGCCGGGACGAGCACCGGATGCGGGCTGGCCTCGACGAATGCGGTGTGCCGCGGGCTCAGCGCGGCCAGCACCGGATGGAACAGGACGGGATTGGCGAGGTTGTCGTACCAGTAGGCGGCGTCCAGGACGGTGGTGTCCTCGACGACGGCACCGGTGAGGGTGGAGTGGAACGGAATCGGGGCCTTGCGGGGCGAGATCCCGGCCAGCTCGGCCAGGAGGGTGCCGCGCAGGGCGTGCATGTGCGGCGTGTGCGAGGCGTAGTCGACCGGGACCATGCGGGCGTTGAGCCCGGCGGCCCGGCCGTGCGCGACGATCGCCTCGGCGGCCGCC
This sequence comes from Streptomyces sp. NPDC047061, assembly GCF_040643955.1. Classification (NCBI taxonomy): domain Bacteria; kingdom Bacillati; phylum Actinomycetota; class Actinomycetes; order Kitasatosporales; family Streptomycetaceae; genus Streptomyces; species Streptomyces sp. NPDC047061. The sequence continues at coordinate 893 of NZ_JBEYVI010000109.1, read as the reverse complement.
GTCGCGCCTGCCACAACGGTGTGGGCGGGGCCGTTCAACGCCGCGACGTGCAGCTCACCGGTGAGGCCGAGGTCGCCGATGAGCGCCTCCGCGGAGATCGCGTCGAGGGGCAGCGACACCATCCGGCCGGTGTCGGCGAGACCGAGGAGCGCCTCGGCGCGGGTGGCGACGATCCGTGCGGCGTCGTCGAGGCTGAGCGCGCCCGCGATGTGGGCGGCGGCGATTTCGCCCTGGCTGTGGCCGATGACCGCGTCGGGCTCGACGCCGTGGTGCTGCCAGAGCCGGGCGAGAGAGACCATCATCGCGAACAGCGCGGGCTGCACCACGTCGGTTCCGGCGGGCAGCTCCGGCCGGGACAGGACATCCAGGAGGTTCCAGCCGGTGTGCGGTTCGAGGGCCTGCGCGCAGTCGTCGAGGGCGGCGGCGAACGCGGACGACTCGACGGCGAGCAGCGTGCCCATGCCCGCCCACTGGGAGCCCTGGCCGGGGAAGACGAACACGGTGCCGCCCGCCGTGGGCGGTCCTTCGGAGGTGACGAGGCCGCCGTGCGGGTCGCCCGAGGCGAGGGCGGCGAGCGCCGAGGCGAGCCCGGCCCGGTCGTCGGGTCCGGTGACGGCGACCGCGCGATGGTCGAAGACCGTCCGTGCCGACAGCGGAGCCGCGAGATCGTCCGGCCGGAGCCCGGGGTCGTCCGCCAGCCGGTCGGACAGCCGCAGCGCGGCGGCGCGCAGCGCCTCAGGGGTCTTGGCCGACAGCGTGACCGCGACGGCCGGCGTCTCCTCGTCCGGGATCTCCGTCGGGGTGGGTTCGGGTGCTTGTTCGAGGATGAGGTGGGCGTTGGTGCCGCTGATGCCGAATGACGAGACTGCGGCGCGGCGTGGTCGTCGGGCGTC
>NZ_JBEYVI010000108.1:0-4862 GCF_040643955.1 Streptomyces sp. NPDC047061 | reverse complement strand
GATGCCGCCGACCGGGATGCCCTCGCCTCGGTCCTGGCCAAGATCGCGGTCGAGCGTCCGTTGACGGCGGTGGTGCACGCCGCGGGGGTGATCGATGACGCGACGGTGGAGTCGCTGACGCCGCAGCGGATGGCGACCGTGCTGTCGGCGAAGGCTGACGCGGCGTGGAACCTGCACGAGCTGACCGAGGACGCGGGCCTGGCCGGCTTCGTGCTGTATTCGTCGGCCGCGGCAGTCATGGGCAGTGCGGGGCAGGGCAGTTACGCCGCGGCGAACGCGTTCCTGGACGCCCTGGCCGTCTATCGCCGGGATCGGCACCTGGCCGGTCAGTCGCTGGCGTGGGGCTTGTGGGAACAGACCTCGGAGATGACTGGGCATCTCAACAGCACCGGTATGTCCCGCCTGCGCCGTGGCGGTGTTCAGCCGATGACGACCGTCCAGGGTCTGGCGTTGTTCGAGGCCGCGGTCGCGTGGGGCGCGCCGTTGGCAGTCCCGGCCCGCCTCGACCTGACCGGCCTGTCACGACCGGGACGACCGCTGCTTCCGTTGCTGCGCGGTCTGGCCACTGCCGTCCCCGCCCGCCCGACCGCGGCTGTTGCTGCGGACACGGGTGCGGGTGGCCTGGCGGCCCGGTTGGCCGCGCTCAGCCCTGCCGATCGCGAGCAGGAGGTTTTGGAGGTCATCCAAGCCGCCGCGGCCGTTGTCCTGGGCCACATCCGCCCCGGGGACATCGACTCCCAGCGGCCCTTCCGCGAGATGGGCATCGACTCCCTGACCGCGCTGGAGCTCCGCAACCGGCTCGCGAGCGAAACTGGGCTCACCCTCCCCGCCACCCTGGTCTTCGACTACCGGGCACCGGACGAGCTCGCCCGGTTCCTGCTCGAAGAGCTCGGTGAGCTCGGTGACACCTGGGCACCCGCTGACGAGGACATCGTCGAGCAGCTCGCCAGGTTGGAGACGGCCCTCGCGAAGGATAAAGATCTCGATGAAAAGCTGCGCGGCTTCGCCCGCTCCCGTCTGCAGGCACTGCTGAACATGGTGGGCTGACCGGATCAATCGATTCGACCGGATCGACCGGCGAACGAGGGGAGAGAACCTGCTCGCGTGTCAACGGCCATGTCGTTCTCCCCGTAGTGTGAAGTCCCACGGGTTGTTGGACAGTTCTGTCCCGGTTGATCCTGGACGGTCTCATGGCAGTTTTGACGGTCTCGGCACATCCTGGACGACCGTGGCTCGTTGGTCTTTCCGTGACGGAATCGCATGAGCCTGAGCCAGTGGACGACCGGCGGTGGATGGCTGAGCACCGTTACCGGGCGGTGCTCCAGGTGCTGGACGGGGCGCCGGTCGCGCAGGTAGCCCGCCAGTTCGGTGCGTCGCGGCAGTCGGTGTACACCTGGATCGAGCGATACCACGCCGGCGGGCTGGACGCGCTGGTGGACAAGTCGCGCCGACCGCACGTCTCGCCACACCAGGTGCCCGCCGAGGTCGAGGCTCTGGTCTGCGAACTGCGCCGCTCCTACCCACGCTGGGGCGCCCGCCGGATCGTCCACGAGCTGGGCCAGCGCGGGCTGGTGCCAGTGCCCGGCCGGTCCACCGTGCACCGGATCCTGACCAGACACGGACTGATCAACCACCAGGAGCAGAACCACCGCCGTGTCTACCGCCGCTGGCAGCGCGACGCCCCGATGCAGCTGTGGCAGCTGGACATCATGAGCGGGGTGTACCTGGCCAGCGGGCGCGAATGCAAGCTGGTCACCGGCATCGACGACCACTCACGGTTCATCGTGATCGCCAAGGTGGTCGCTGAGCCGTCCGGCCGCGCGGTGTGCACCGCCTTCGCCGAGGCCATGACCACCTACGGAGTGCCCTCGGAGGTGCTGACCGACAACGGCAAGCAGTTCACCGGCCGCTTCACGAAGCCGGTCCCGGCCGAGGTCCTCTTCGAGCGGATCTGCCGGGAGAACGGCATCACCGCGCGGCTGACGAAACCCCGATCACCGACCACCACCGGGAAGATCGAGAGGTTCCATAAGTCCCTGCGGCGTGAACTGCTCGACCACGTCGGTCCGTTCGCGGACCAGGCAACAGCCCAGGCCGCCATCGACGCCTGGGTGCACGGCTACAACCACAGCCGGCCGCACCAGGCCCTCGACATGGCCGTGCCCGCCGCCGTGTTCCGCCCCGTGGCCAAGGACACGCAGCAGGACCGGCACGAGGTACACCTGCCCGAGCCGCAGGACGGGACAACGCTGACGACGGCCGAGCTGCTGGCGCCGCAGCTGCCCGCGCTGCTGCCATCACCGCGGTTGCCCGTCGACGAATCCCAGATCAGGGCCGTGGAGTTCGAGGCGCTCATCTCGCCGATCGGCAGACTGTGTTTGCTCTCCGGCCAGCAGCTGAAGTTCCCCGCCGCGCTGGGCGCACGAACCGCCACCATCTGGGCCGACGAGCGCAGCATCCACGTCTTTATCGACGGCGAACTCGCCCGCACCCGCACCTCCCAGTTCACCGCGGCCGACCTGAAGGCGCTGGTGCAGCGCGGCGGGCGGATCGCCGGCCCCGAACCAGCGACGCCCGCCCTGCCCGACGGGCCGCAGGCCCCGCTCGTGGTCGAGGTCGACCGGCTGGTTGGCCGGGACGGCGACGTCGGCCTCGGCGGGCAGCGTGTCAAGCTCGCGGCCCAGCTCGCCGGACAGCAGGTCACCCTGCGGTTCGACGGCCAGCTGATGCATGTCATCGCCGACGCCCGCACGGCTCCGGTCGGCAATGCCGGTGCGGGAAGGCGTCCACCTGCGGTTCTGGCACCGCGCAGGGAGGGCAGTTTGTCGCGGCTCACGGGGCAAGGCCATGTGCCGATGAGCGTGTTCTCGGCGATGGCGTGCATGAGGTGTCCATCGAGCCGCAGGGTGATTCTGTGTCCCGCGAAGCTGTTGCTGACCTGGTAGTCCTCGCCTTTGAGGCTGATCAGGCCGTCGCGGTGGACGAGACGGTCGACCTCGACCGCCTGGCCGGCCGGGATGGTCAGCCTTCCGGTCTTTCCGTTGCTCCGTGGCAGCGCCGGGGCGGCTGGCGGCGGTCCGGCAGGGCGGGCTCCGCGCATGGTCAGCCAGCGCAGGTTTTCCTCGGTCAGCCGTGAGGGGACCGTCTTGACGAGGTGGCCGTCCAGGGTGAGATGGATACTGCGCTGGTCGCCCCAGAGGGTGAGGGTGCGGCCAGCCATCGCGGGCGGGACTGCGGTCTTCTGGGCGCCGGGCACCAGGGTGAGGTGCCCGCTGGGAGGCACCCGGGCCTCGAACTCGACGGCGCCGGAACCCACTGGAGGTGGTGGCGGCGCCTCGATGACGCGAACGGCTCGGTCTCCTCGCCCGAGCCGGCCTCCATGGGCGGTGCGGGATCGGTGCGGGCCGGGCCGTTGGGCCGAAACAGGCTGGCTGGGACAGCCATGTCCAGGGACTGGTGAGGTCGCTGGTGGTTGTAGGCTTTATCGACCGCAGGAGCTCGGATACTGGCTCTGAACTGCGACGATTCATAGAATACATGTCCGTGACGCCAAGTTGAGGTCGTTGCTGTAACTCGTCCGGACGGTTTCGGGAGACGGCCTGATGCGGGTTGGATCAGGGCGAAGAGTTCCGGCGTGCTTCTTCCGCAGCCACGCGTTCGTTCTCGTCCGCAACCTCTCGTGCTGCCCATAGCCTTTGGATAGTTGGACCTGCGGCGGGCAGGGTCTCGCCTCGCTGGAAGGCGCCGATGCTGTCGATGGCATGTCGGGTTGCGCCCGCTACTACTTGATGCGGCCAGGCCATCGGCGCCAGTCTGTCCCGGTCGTTGAGTAGTAGGGAGCTCATGTCGTTGATGGTGGCTCGTAGCGGGTTTTCCAGTCGCAGGGAGGCCATCTCGATGCGGGTCAGATGTTCGCGCAGCGTCCTCTCCCAGGCCGTGTGGTCCTCGGCTGATGTGTGGCTGGATGGAGCCGACTCGCTGAGACGGACAACGGCGAAGAGTTCTTCCGTGATGCGGTCGAGGCTGGCCTCCCGCAGAGCTGTCCGGCGGTTCGCCTCGGTGGCCTTCTCATTCCGCTTCTGCTGCAAGATGCCGCCGAACAGGGAGAGGGCGGCACCGACGAGTGTGCCGGCCAAGGCGATGAGGGCTGTTCCCCAGGCTGAATCCACGTCGACATTGTGAGGCACCCCCGACAGAAGATCTTCTGTCGGGGTGCGGCGAGTGGTCGTGGACGAGGCTCAGGTCCCTGGCGCGGGTCGGTGATGCGGGCTTCGAGATCGGCGACGCGTCGGTCTTGGAAGCGGAGGTTGGAGCGGGCGGCCTTGAGCCGCTCGTCGAGGGTGCGGTTATCGGTAGTGAGTTGGCGGACCCTGTGTTTGAGCGTGGTGTTCTCGGTGGTGACCTTCTAGCCCTCCGGAGGCGCCGGGGACTCTGGTGGGTAGCCCTTGGCGCGGAGGTAGCCGTCGAGTGCGAGGGCGACGATGTCTCCGTGGGGGATGCCGCTGTCGGCGTTGTAGCGGCGTATGCGGCGTTGGAGTTGGAGGGCTTCGGGTACGGCGTAGTTGAGTTGGCCGCGGATTGTGTGGCGCGTGGCGATGATTGCTTGCGTGTCGGGGTGCGAGGTGAAGGGGTCGTCGGCGGGTACGGGCTGGGTTTCGAGGATGTCCGCCAGGTCGCGCAGCAGGCGGATGTGGTGGGTGTGGTCGGGCATCGTGGTGCTCCGGGTTGCTTGACTAGGCGAATAGTGATCCGCCTATTCGCCTATCGGGCTAGTCGAATAGGCGGCAGGGTGGACGCGGTCATGCGAAGTTCCCACACGTCGCGCGGGAACTCGCTCTCCCAGCCGCTGCCGTGGGCGAGGT
>NZ_JBEYVI010000107.1:0-5421 GCF_040643955.1 Streptomyces sp. NPDC047061 | reverse complement strand
TCGCGGACGCGGTGGCGGAGAAGTTCGGCGGTGACAGCGTGGCCGAGACCGGGCGCAACGTCCGGTCGTACCTCGACCACCTGGCCATCCGGTGAGCGCCGTGCCGAGGGTGGTGCTGGTCGGGCCGATGGGCGTGGGCAAGTCCACGGTCGGGCAGCTCCTCGCCGAGCGGCTCGGTGTCGGCTACCGGGACACCGACGAGGACATCGTCGCCGCCGAGGGCCGCACCATCGCCGACATCTTCGTGGCCGAGGGCGAGCCGGCGTTCCGGGCGATCGAGAAGCGGGCGGTCCAGGCGGCGCTGGCCGGGCACGAGGGTGTCCTCGCGCTCGGCGGGGGCGCGGTCCTCGACGCGGAGATCCGCGGCCTGCTCGCCGACCGCCGGGTGGTCTACCTCTCGATGGACGTCGAGGAGGCCGTCAAGCGCACCGGCCTGAACGCGGCCCGGCCGCTGCTCGCCCTCAACCCGCGCAAGCAGTGGCGCGAGCTGATGGAAGCCCGGCGGCACCTGTACGAGGAGGTCGCCACGGCCGTCGTCGCCACCGACGGCCGGACACCCGAAGAGGTCACCCAAGCAGCCCTGGACGCACTGGAGTTGGCTGCATCTCCCGGGGGACAACCCCCGGACCCCCGGCCGGAGGACGCTGTGGCGAACCAAGTGACAAGGATCCAGGTCGGCGGCACGGCGGGCACCGATCCGTACGAGGTCCTGGTGGGCCGGCAACTCCTCGGCGAACTGGGCGGGTTGATCGGCGAGAAGGCCAAGCGGGTCGCGGTGATCCACCCTGAGGCGCTGGCCGAGACCGGTGACGCGCTCCGCGCCGACCTGGCCGGGCAGGGCTACGAGGCCGTCGCCATCCGGGTGCCGAACGCGGAGGAGGCCAAGACCGCCGAGGTCGCCGCCTACTGCTGGAAGGCGCTCGGCCAGTCCGGCTTCACCCGCTCCGACGTCATCGTCGGCGTGGGCGGCGGTTCGACGACGGACCTGGCCGGTTTCGTGGCCGCGACCTGGCTGCGCGGGGTCCGCTGGATCGCCGTCCCCACCACCGTCCTGGCGATGGTGGACGCGGCCGTCGGCGGCAAGACCGGCATCAACACGGCCGAGGGCAAGAACCTGGTGGGTGCCTTCCACCCGCCGGCGGGCGTCCTCTGCGACCTCGCCGCCCTCGACTCGCTCCCGGTCAACGACTACGTCTCGGGACTCGCCGAAATCATCAAGGCCGGGTTCATCGCGGACCCGGTGATCCTGGAGCTCATCGAGTCCGACCCGCAGGCCGCGCGCACCCCGGCGGGCCCGCACACGGCCGAGCTGATCGAGCGCTCCATCCGGGTCAAGGCCGAGGTCGTCTCCTCCGACCTGAAGGAATCGGGCCTGCGGGAGATCCTCAACTACGGGCACACGCTCGGCCACGCCATCGAGAAGAACGAACGCTACAAGTGGCGTCACGGTGCCGCGGTCGCCGTCGGCATGCACTTCGCCGCCGAGCTGGGCCGGCTGGCCGGCCGGCTGGACGACGCGACGGCCGACCGCCACCGCACCGTCCTGGAGTCGGTCGGCCTTCCGCTGCACTACCGCTACGACCAGTGGCCCAAGCTGGTCGAGACGATGAAGGTCGACAAGAAGTCCCGCGGCGACCTGCTCCGCTTCATCGTCCTGGACGGCCTCGGCAAACCGACCGTCCTGGAAGGCCCGGACCCGGCCGTCCTCCTCGCCGCGTACGGCGAGGTCGGGCAGTAGGTCCGCCGCTGTTCCTTCCGCCCGATTCGCCTGGCGACGCGGGCACTTCGGACCGCCCCCGGCCGTTTCACCAAAGGACGACCGCGGGCGGTACCGTTCGGTAACGAGCGCAGCCGAACATGACGAGACGGAGTGGCACCGGATGCAGCACGCAGTGGGATCTCCGCTGCCGCCGCCCCATCAGCCGGGGCAGGGACCGACCGGCTGGCAGCCGGCCGCACAGCACCCGGGAGCGCCGCAGAGCTCCCCGCCCGTGCCGCCACCGCCGGCCGCCCCGCCGCAGCCGTCGGTTCCTCCGATCCCCCCGCTTCCCTCGGCCCCGCCGCCGCCCGACACCACGGGCCACGTCCCGCTGCCGCCGGGCGCCCCGGTGGGCATCCCCAGCGCGCCCACCGCGCCCGACCCGACCGCCACCACCCTGGCCGTCCTCCTCATCGGCCCGGCCGGTGCGGGCAAGACCAGCGTGGCCAAGTACTGGGCCGACCACCGCCGGGTCCCCACCGCCCACATCAGCCTCGACGACGTCCGCGAGTGGGTCCGTTCGGGCTTCGCCGACCCGCAGTCCGGCTGGAACGACCACTCCGAGGCCCAGTACCGCCTCGCCCGCCGCACCTGCGGCTTCGCCGCGCGCAACTTCCTGGCCAACGGCATCTCGTGCATCCTCGACGACGCGGTCTTCCCGGACCGCCCGGTCGTCGGCCTCGGCGGCTGGAAGCGGCACGTCGGCCCCGGCCTGCTCCCCGTCGTCCTCCTCCCCGGCCTCGACATCGTCCTGGAACGCAACGCGGAACGTACGGGCAACCGCCGCCTCACCGACGAGGAGGTGGCCCGCATCCACGGCCGCATGGCGGGCTGGTACGGCTCGGGCCTCCCGATCGTCGACAACTCGCAGCTGGACGTCCCGAGCACGGCAAGGGTCCTCGACGAGGTCCTGGCACGAGCGATAGCCAGCCCCCCGAACTGGTAATCGGGGGGACCACACCCACCTTCTTGCTCTTGGGCGCACGGCGAACGGCGTGATCAACCCCCACCGGCCTGTCCTCAAGGGGCGCGGGGAACGGTGTGAGCAACCCCCACCGGCCCGTCTTTCAGGGGCGCGGGGAACTGCGCAAAAGTCCCACGGACCCGCACCCCACAACGGCGCCCAGCCACCCCACTCGGCCCCCCTCAACCGGCACAAAACGCCCACCCCTCCTACGCTCGACTCATGTCAGACGTGTACGCGGCCCGCCGAACCAGGCTGAGGGAACGCTGCCACGCGGCCGGCAGCCAGTCCGCCGTCATCTCACACCCGGCCAACGTGAGATACCTCGCCGGCGCCGCCCCCACCGGCTCCGTCCTGCTCCTCGGCAGACGCGAGGACCTCCTCGTCTGCCCCGGCCCGCCCGACGACCGCCCCGGCGAGGCCCGCCCCGACGAGTCCCTGCGGCCGCACCTCCTGGAAGGCCCCGGCGGCGACCCCGCCGTGGCCGCCGCCGACCTCGCCGCCGCCCAGGACACCGACGCCCTCGCCGTCGAGGAGCACCACCTCACCGTGGCCCGGCACCGTGCCCTCGCCTCCGTCGCCCCCCAGCTCCGCCTGACCGACCTGGGCAGCGCCGTCGAGCAGCTCCGGGTCGTCAAGGACGAGGAGGAGATCTCCTGCCTCCGCATCGGCGCCGAGATCGCCGACCAGGCCCTCGGTGAGCTGCTGGAGTCGATCCTCGTCGGCCGTACCGAACGACACCTCGCCCTGGAGCTGGAGCGCCGGCTGGTCGACCACGGAGCCGACGGCCCGGCCTTCCCCACCTCCGTGGCGACCGGCCCGAACTCCGGCCGCCGCGGCCACCGCCCCACCGACCGGCGGGTCGAGGAGGGCGACTTCCTCTCCGTCTGCCTCGGCGCCACCTACCGCGGCTACCGCTGCGAGATCGGCCGCACCTTCGTCATCGGCACCTCGCCCGCCGACTGGCAGATCGAGCTCTACGACCTCGTCTTCGCCGCCCAGCGGGCCGGCCGGGAGAGCCTCGTGCCCGGCGCCGCCTACCGCGACGTCGACCGCGCCGCCCGCCAGGTACTGGGCTCGGCGGGCCACGTGGAGGGCCTGCAGCCGCTCACCGGACACGGCGTCGGACTCGAAATCGACGAGGACCCGCAGCTCGCCCCTTCAGCCATGGGTAAACTGGACGCTTGCGTGCCGGTCACCGTCGAACCGGGGGTCCACCTCCCGGGCCGGGGCGGCGTCCGGATCGATGACACGCTCGTCGTACGCCCCGAGGCGGACGGCGGACCCGAGCTACTCACCATCACGACCAAGGAGCTGCTCGCACTCTAGCCAAGGTGCGTGCCCCGGGGTCGTCCACGTCAGTCCAGGAGATTCCGCAACCGTGGCTTCCACGAACGACCTCAAGAACGGCCTGGTGCTCAAGCTCGACGGCGGCCAGCTGTGGTCCGTCGTCGAGTTCCAGCACGTCAAGCCCGGCAAGGGCCCCGCTTTCGTGCGCACCAAGCTCAAGAACGTGCTGTCCGGCAAGGTGGTCGACAAGACCTTCAACGCCGGCGTCAAGGTCGAGACGGCCACTGTCGACAAGCGCGACATGCAGTTCTCGTACATGGACGGCGAGTACTTCGTCTTCATGGACATGGACACGTACGACCAGCTGCACATCGACCGGAAGACCGTCGGCGACGCCGCGAACTTCCTGATCGAGGGCTTCACGGCCGTCGTCGCCCAGCACGAGGGCGAGGTGCTCTTCGTCGAGCTCCCGGCCGCCGTCGAGCTGACCATCCAGGAGACCGAGCCGGGCGTCCAGGGCGACCGCTCCACCGGCGGCACCAAGCCCGCCACCCTGGAGACCGGTCACCAGATCCAGGTCCCGCTCTTCATCACCACCGGTGAGAAGATCAAGGTCGACACCCGCACGAGCGACTACCTCGGCCGGGTGAACAGCTAACCGTGGCTGCCCGCAACACGGCCCGCAAGCGTGCCTTCCAGATCCTCTTCGAAGGCGACCAGCGCGGGGCCGATGTCCTGACCGTCCTCGCGGACTGGATCCGGCTCTCCCGGGACGACACCCGGCAGCCGCCGGTGAGCGAGTACACGATGCAGCTGGTCGAGGGCTACGCCGTGCACGCGAAGCGGATCGACGAGCTGATCGCCCAGTACGCGGTGGGCTGGACGCTGGACCGGATGCCGGTCGTCGACCGCAACATCCTGCGCCTGGGCGCGTACGAGCTGATCTGGGTCGACGAGACGCCGGACGCCGTCGTCCTCGACGAGATGGTGCAGCTCGCCAAGGAGTTCTCCACGGACGAGTCGCCCTCGTTCGTGAACGGGCTTCTGGGGCGTCTGAAGGAGCTGAAGCCGTCCCTTCGCCGGGAGGCGTGAGCCGACGCACGCCGGAGGGCCCGCAGCGTGCCTCGCTGCGGGCCCTCCGGCGTGCGTGTGCCCAATGGGGTGGGTGGTGTTGTTGCAGGGCGGCTGCGGGCCGTGTGGGGCCGTTCGCGCAGTTCCTCCCCCAGCCTTCGGCCGGGGGTACCCCCAGCGCCCCCAGGTTGGTGGCGCAGCCGTCGCTCACCATGTGAAGGGCGATGACAAAAGACCGCCGGGGTGGCCGGAACCGTCAAGTTCCGGGGCGCGCGGTGACGAGTTCGCCGCGCACCGCCGCCGGCCCGGACTCCTCGACGACGTAGGGATAGCCGGG
>NZ_JBEYVI010000106.1:0-5572 GCF_040643955.1 Streptomyces sp. NPDC047061 | reverse complement strand
GACACCATCATGGGCTCCTTCCCCGAGTCGGAGCTGGGCGTCGGCGGCGGCGCCAACGACACCGCCCTGGAACTCGGCGGCTCCCTGGGCATCGCCATCCTGGGCTCCCTGCTCGGCACCGCCTACCGCGACAAGCTGACCGCCTTGGTCGGCAGCCACCTCCCGGCTGCCGCGATGGACACCGCCAAGGACTCGGTGGGCGGCGGGATCGCCGTCGCCGAACAGGTCGCGAAGAACTCCACCGTCGAAGGGCCGCAGCAGGCCCAGGCCCTGCTCGACGCGGTCCACGAGTCCTTCGCCCACGGAGTCGCCCAGACCAGCCTGGTCGGCGGGATCATCATGGCCGTCGGCACGGTGATCGTGCTCGCTGTGCTGCCTGGGCTCCGAGGGGAGACCAAGCCCGAGCAGGAGGCCGAGGAACCGCAGAAGGAGCAGGCGGGCGCCGCCCGAACGGCCCTCGCAACCTCGTGTGGGAAGCCGGACATCCGCTCCGGCTTCCCGGACCCCCAGACGGACCGTGGCTGAGCGGCACACGGTCCCGGACGGTGCCGGGAGGGACGCCCGGCACCGTCCTTCTTTGCTGCGCCGGTGACATTCCCGGCAAGGCCGCCTGAACCGGTGTCGGCGGGCATGACAGCGGCTCACCCCCGAGGGCACGGTGGCTCACCGCCCCAGAGGCGCATGGGACCTACGGCGCGAGTGAGCCTCGGAGCCCGGCGCCGAGGCCGGGCCCGGTCGTCACAGATCGGTGCCCGCCGGCCGGACGCCGTGGCCGTCGCGGAGCGGTTCCGAGTGGCGGCCGGCAGGGCGAGCGGGCCGAGGCGATGGCGATCGGGCGGGATCAGTCGGAAGCGGAGACGAGCGTGGTGAGGCGCTTCATGAGGGTGACGAGATGCACGCGCTCGTCCGGGGTGAACGCCTCGTAGGCCCGGGTCTGGCGCTCCCGCAGCCGGGTCCGGAGGCCATCGAGCAACTCGGCTCCCGCGCCGGTGAGGCTGACGAGGACCCGGCGCTCGTCCTGAGGGGACCGTCGGCGGCGCACGATGCCCTTGGCCTCCAACTGCTGCAGCATGCGGGTGGCGGTCGGGACGCTCACGTCGGCGTCGCTCGCCAGCCGGCCGACCGGGAGGTCGGTCTGCGTGGCCAGCGGTTCGAGGAGCGCGACCTGGGCCAGGGAGAGCCCGCCGTACTGCTCGGCGCCCGCGGAACGGGCTCGCCGCATGGCCACGAAGAGCGCGTCGGCCGCCTGTGCGATCTCCTCCGCGCCGACGTCGTCACCCGGCGCGGCCTGTTCGGTGTTGTCTTCACTGCTCATGAAGGGGTAGCTTACTCCTCTAATTATTAGGCAGCTAAATATTAGGAGACGAGTGAACGTGTCTGCTCCGCACCGGATCGACGTCCATCAGCACCTGATCCCGCCCGCCTACCGGGAGGTGATGGACCGGCATGACGCGACGGCCGGCGGCTGGCCCACTCCTGCCTGGGACGCCGAGAGCGCGATCGCGATGATGGACCGCCGCTCGATCGCCACCGGCATCCTCTCGATCAGCTCGCCCGGCACGCACTTCGGCGATGACGCCGAGGCCCGCGCCCTCGCCCGGAACGTCAACGAGTACACGGCGGAGCTGGTCAAGGATCGGCCGGACCGCTTCGGGTTCTTCGCGAGCGTGCCCCTGCCGGACGTGGACGGCGCGCTCGCCGAGGTGGCCCACGCGCTGGACGAACTGCATGCCGACGGCGTGGTGCTGATGTCCAACGTCCGGGGGCGCTACCTCGGCGACAAGGCGTACGAGCCGCTGTGGGAGGAGCTCGACGCCCGCGGCGCGGTGGTCTTCATACACCCGGACGCTCCGCCGATGCCCATGCTGGAGGGCATGCCCAGCCCCCTGCTGGACTTCCCCTTCGACACCACCCGCACCGCCGTGCACATGACGCTCAACGGCGTGATGAGCCGGCACACCCGGATGAAGGTGATCCTCTCCCATGCGGGCGGCTTCCTGCCCTACGCCGCATGGCGGTTCACCGGCGGCGCCCAGTTCAACCCGGGCACCACACCCATGGGCATCCTGACCGACCTGCAGCGCTTCTACTTCGACACCGCGCTGTCCTCCACGCCGTCCGCCCTGCCTTCGCTGCTGGCCTTCGCCGCTCCCGGCCACATCCTCTACGGCAGCGACTTCCCCTTCGCCCCGGAGGAGACCGGCGCCCTGCTCGACGCCATGCTGGACGGATACGAGGGCTACGAGCCCGGCCAGCTGGACGCGATCAACCACGGCAGTGCGAAGGTGCTCTTTCCCCGTCTCGCCGGAGCCGGAGCTGGCGCCGGAGCCGGAGCCTGAGCAGGTGGCACCTGGGGGACGCCGATGCGGCAGGCCGGGCTTCGCGTGACCTCACGTCGACGCGCCGGCCGGCCGCCGGGTCACGCCACGGTCCTCGCCGCCAGGCGCACGGCCGCGTCGTAGACGAACCGTGCGTGCAGTTCGAACATCGCCACCAGGTCGAAGTCGGGGCCAGTGATCTCCCGGTGTATGAAGAGACCGTCCCCGCCGGCCACGGCATAGGTGGCCAGGGTGTCCACGGCATCCTCGTCCAGGCCCGGGATCAGGCCGGTGATCACCTGGGCGAGCCGCCGCCGGGCGATGTCCCGGACCTGGAGGAACACCGTGCGGCCCCGAGGCTCGGCGGGGCGTCGCTCCAGGGCGAGCATCAGGCCCAGGCGCAGGAAGTCCGGCGTGTCCACCAGTGACCTGGCCACGTTCGCCGCCATCTGAGTGACGCGCTCCAGCGGTGTGCCCGCCTCCTCACCGGGCAGCTCCATGGCGGCCAGCCAGGTCTCGAAGCTGCGCTCGATGACCGCGGCGATCAGGTCGTCCTTGTCCTTGAAGTGCCAGTAGATCGAGCTGGCGGGCAGTCCGCACTTGGCGCTGACGGCCGCGATGGAGGTGCCGTCGTAACCGCGTTCGCCGGCGATCTCCACCGCGGCGTCGAGGATGCGCTGCCGTGACTCCAGGCCGTTCGCGCGCTTCTTGCGCTGCGTCGGCTGGCTGGTCATCGGATGGGCCCCCTTGTTTTCCGTCCCGAGTACTTGACCCGTGTTAACACCCGATTTACCGTAGCACGTGCTCCAATTGGAGTGAGCGCTACAGCAATAGCGAACGCTACAGCAAGAGCCGTAAGAGCCGCAGGTAAACAGGGACGACAGTGAGGTGGCCTGGTGGTCAGAGCCAGGGGTGGAGACGACGACGGCGCCTATGACGTGGCGGTGATCGGCTACGGGCCCACGGGGGTGACCGCGGCGAACCTGCTGGGCGGCATGGGCCTCAGGGTCGTCGTACTGGAGCGGGACGCGGAGATCTACTCCCGCGCGCGGGCGATCTCCACGGACGAGGAGGTCATCCGGATCTGGCAGCGCATCGGCCTGGACGAACGGCTGAAGCAGGACATGCTCGCCGAGCGGCCGCTCGACTTCGTCGACGCGCAGGGCCGTACCTTCCTCAGCGCCTGCCCCGCCCCGCGCGGCCACGGCCATCCGCCGCAGATGTTCCTCTACCAGCCCGCGCTGGAGCAGGTCCTGCGCGACGGCGTCGAGCGCTACCCGAACGTGGAGGTGCTGCTGCGCGAGGAGTGCCTGCGGCTGCGCCAGGACGCGGACGGCGTCGAGCTGACGGTCGTGGGCGCCGACGACGCGGTACGACGGCTGCGCGCGAGGTACGTGATCGCGGCCGACGGCGGGTCCAGCCTCACCCGTGCCCAGCTCAACGTGGGGTACGAGGGGCGGACGTACGAGGACCGCTGGGTCGTCATCGACACCGAGATGCTGAAGCCGTGGCCGGACCACGACCGGCTGCGGTTCCGTTGCGACCCGACCCGCCCCGCCGTGGACTGCCCGACGCCGCTGGGGCACCACCGCTGGGAGTTCCCGATCCTGCCCGGCGACGACGAGAAGCACCTGACCACCGACGAATCGATCTACGCGATGGTGTCCCGGTACGGCATCGGACGGGACCAGATCAAGATCCTGCGGGCCACCGTCTACAGCCACCACGTCCGCTTCGCCGCCCGCTTCCGGGTCGGCCGGGTCTTCCTGGCGGGGGACGCCGCGCACGCGATGCCGCCGTGGATCGGGCAGGGCATGGCGGCGGGCGTGCGGGACGCGGCCAACCTGTGCTGGAAGCTCGCCGCCGTGCTGCGCGGCGAACTGCCCGAGTCGGTCCTCGACTCCTACGAGACCGAGCGCAAGCCGCACGTCAGGGAGGTGACCCGGCGGGCGGTGTTCGTCGGCCGCCTCATCACCGAACGCCGGCTCCCGGTGGCCCGGGCCCGGAACGTCGCGCTGCGCGCGATCCGCCCGGTGTCGGGTCTCACCTCCCGGCTGGTGGACTCGAACTGGATACCGGTCGCGTCCTACGCCAAGGGCTTCCAGGCCCGCCCGCGTACCAAGGCCTCCGGGCACCAGATCCCGCAGCCCTGGGTCACCGGCCCCGACGGGGAGCGGGTCCGGCTGGACGACGTGCTCGGCGGCCGCTGGCTGCTGCTGCACCTCGGCCTGCCCCGCCCACAGCTCGCGTGGGAGCGGACAGGTGTGCCCTCGCTGGCCGTTCTGCCGGCGGGCTCGCGCCCGGCCGAGAACGCGGTCGTGGACAACGACGGCGTGCTGCTGCCCTGGCTGGCGGAGCGCGACGTGACCACGCTCGCCCTGCGCCCGGACGCCTATGTCTACGCTGCC
Source organism: Streptomyces sp. NPDC047061 (assembly GCF_040643955.1). Lineage (NCBI taxonomy): Bacteria > Bacillati > Actinomycetota > Actinomycetes > Kitasatosporales > Streptomycetaceae > Streptomyces > Streptomyces sp. NPDC047061. Next base: position 846 of record NZ_JBEYVI010000106.1, on the reverse strand, counting down.
GCGCCCGCGGGTGCCCAACTCCCCCCACCGCCAGCCGGGTTCGCACCCGCATCGCGACCGGCCGCCGTCTCCGCCCAGTGAGGACCACTCCCATGACCACGCAGAACCAGCCGCTGTCGATGCACGAGTCCCTGCTCGATGTCGCGGGCAAGAAGATCTTCGTCGCCGAGACCGGTGACGGCCCGGCCGTCCTGCTGCTGCACGGCGGTGGCCCGGGTGCCTCCGGTGTCTCCAACTACAGCCGCAACATCGCCGAGCTGGCCAAGCAGTACCGGGTCATCGTGCCCGACCTGCCCGGCTACGGCCGCAGCACCAAGGGCGTCGACGGAAGCGACCCGTTCGGCTACCTGGCCGACAGCATCCGGGGTGTGCTGGACAAACTCGGCCTGGACAAGGCCCACTTCGTCGGCAACTCCTACGGCGGCGCCTGCGCCCTGCGCCTTGCCCTGGACACCCCCGACCGGGTCGACCACATGGTCCTGATGGGCCCCGGCGGCGTCGGCACCACCCGCGCCCTGCCCACCCCCGGCCTCAACAGCCTCCTCAACTACTACTCGGAGGACGGCCCTTCGCGGCTGAAGCTGGAGAAGTTCATCCGCAACTACCTCGTCTTCAACGCGGCGGAGGTGCCCGAGTCGGTCATCGAATCCCGTTACCAGGACAGCATCGACCCCGAGGTCGTCGCGAACCCGCCGCTGACCCGTCCGAAGTCCCTCGGCGCCGTGTGGAAGATGGACTTCACCCGGGACAAGCGCCTGGCACGGCTGCCGGTGCCGACCCTGGTGCTGTGGGGTGCCGCGGACAAGGTCAACCGGCCCAGCGGGGGCCGGATGCTGGCCGACCGCA
>NZ_JBEYVI010000105.1:0-5890 GCF_040643955.1 Streptomyces sp. NPDC047061 | reverse complement strand
TCCTCCGCCAGCGCATCCTGCTCAGCTGATGCTCCGCCAAACCCGGCGATCACCCGCTACGAAAATCTTGGAAGACCCGCTCGCTTTACAGACCCTCGAGGTGTCCACGATCAAGGTGGAGGGCCCGATGTCGCAGCAGCTGTCCATGGGCGCCCAGCTGATCCGAGGTGAGGGCGTGTAGGTCAGGGCCCCGTGACCTGAGTACGTCTGCGGGGTTGGTGACACGTCTGTGATCGCGCGTGACACGTGAGAACCCACGTCGGCTTGCTACAGCGGGGCGTCGTCGTGCAGTTGCTCATGACGGATCGAGGCTTGCACTGGAGGCTCCGTTGTACTCCGGCTCGCCGCTCTCGAGTTCGCGGAGGAGCGAGGCCGATGCGACGTGGGCTGTGCGGCCTATAGCTCTTCGATCTCGACAAGTCGAACGCCTGGGCGGCGACCTCGATGCTCGCCGCCCGCTCCAAGCGGCGTCATCAGCGTCGTGAACGGGAACACGCCGGGCAGCCAACGGCCTTGTTCGTGTCGCGAGTTTGGGGCGGGCTTCCTCACGGCGGCCTTCTTGCTTGGCCCTTCAGGGCTGACCTCTTCGTGATCTTCGACAGCTTATGGACGTCCGCAGGACTCCCTCGCCGGGAGGAGCCTTCGCTCGCGATACGGATTCGTTCAGGGCAGTCATGAGGTCGAAAAGCTCTCCCAGAGCTGTCGGCGGTTCGGGCGCTACTTGGTCCGCGACTGGTCCGGCGGGATCTACCTTGGATGCCAGACAGTAACTAGAAGAATCCAATTGATTACATTAGGTGCCTGCAAGGTTAGGTTGCCTGGAGCGGAGCAATGCCTCCAGACAACCCGACTTCAGGCTCTAGAAAAAGCCGAGTTTCTGAGGGCTGTAAGAACAAAGAATGTTCTTCGTCTGCTGGTGGTACACGGGGCCTACTGCTCCTGAGCTGCAGGAATGAGCGAGATTGCCTGGCGTGAGGCAAAGTTGGTCCACTCTTGGTCCGGATCTTGGTGGGGGAGAGTGCTTTCACCGCGGTTGGGGCACGTTCGGCGTCCGGAGAGCCGGAAGGTGATCGTGCGACGAGCCGTCGGTGATCCCCTCCCCGTACGGATTCCGCTGCCCGCTGCCGGTGGGGATGCGCTGAGCCACCGGACACCGGAGCCGAGCACGCCAACGAGGCGCAACCGCCCGTCCACGCGCACGAGACCGAGGCCTCGCGCGGGTGTCGCGGCTCGGCGCAGGGCCTCCCATCGGCTGCGGCGGCGCCCTCACCGGCAACCATGCGACCGACCACGAACACGGCCCGTCCATCCCGTCCAGCCGCTCCTCCTGGTCGAAGTGCGCGTCGGCACCGGCCGCCACACCACTGTCGGCTTCGTCCGCGGCCGCCCTGGCAGGCCAGAACGGATTCGCCGGGACGGAAAAGGGCGTCCTCGCCTTCCGGGGATTCGAATTCACCGACCGGTATCCCGTCCTCACCCGTGCCGCCGTACGGAGTCTCGGGCAGTGACAGGCCGACGAAGAGCAAATCGCCCGCGACGGCCATGCCGCGACGGTCGGTCACCCGGTGCTGCGGCCCGGATGAACTCCCTGAGCAACTACCTCGTGTTTCAAGCGAGTTGAAGCACCTGCACACTCTGTCTTGGAGGCTCACATGCCGGATTCTCCTGTCTCGATCTTTGAGCGACTCAGCGTTCTCACCACACCGAAGGACCCTCAAGTCCTCTTCCGTACCGTGCACGTCCTGGGCGGGGGGATCGGCGGGCTCCTCGCCGCGCGGGTGCTCGCTGACCATGCCGAGCGCGTCGTGATTGTCGAGCCCGACAGGGCGGAGGCGGGCGCCAAGGGGGAGCCCCGCCCAGGTGTGCCGCAGGGCTACCAGGTCCACACGCTCTTGCCGGGCGGCCGTGCGCAGCTGGAACGCTGGTACCCCGGGATCATCCAGCGGGCGCTCGACGGGGGCGCGGTCCTGTCCGGTCCGCACGACGCCGCGGCCTACCTCGATGATGTGGAGCAGATCACCACACCCAACACCGAGCTCGTCACCAGCAGCCGCCCGTTCCTCGAAGCGCTGATCCAGAGTGCCACCCTCAGCCTTCCGAACGTCGACGTGGCCATCGGCCGCGTGACGGGTCTGAACTACGCGCGCGGCGCCGTCGACGCGGTGCGTTACACGACGGACGGCCATGAGACCGTCGCCACCACGGACTTCGTCGTCGATGCCACCGGCCGCGGCAGCAGGCTCTCCACCTGGCTGGACGAGGGAGGCTGGCCCCGTCCTGACATGGAGCGGCTGAAAGTCGACATCCGCTACTTCACCGCCCGCTTCACCCGCTCTCCCGACTGGTCCGGCCCCTCCAGCGGGATCAGCCGCTACAGCCCGCACTTCCCGTCGAAAGGACTGGCTGTGGCAGCGGTCAACGCCATCGAGGGCCAACGGTGGGCAGTCATGCTCGCCTATTTCGGGAGCGAGGGCGAGCACGTGGGCACCGAGGACTTCCTCGCCCGTTGCCGCGAGCTGCAACCGGTCTACCAAGAGGCGGCTGCCGGCGAGCTGATCGGTGAGGTGGTCTCCTACCGCCACCCCGACAGTAGGTGGCGCCACTTCGAGGAACTCGACCGCTTTCCCGCCCGCCTCGCAGTCATCGGCGATGCCGTGGCGTCGTTCAACCCCGTATACGGGCAGGGCATGTCCTCCGCCGCGCTCCACACGTCGTGCCTGTCGGAGTACCTGCGCTCCGCGCCGGACCTCGACGCCCCGGTGCGGTACTTCTTTGACCTGCAGAAGGTCATGGTCCAGGCCGCGTGGCAGACCTCCACGGCCGCCGACTCCGTCCGGCTGGGAGTCGCCAGGAAGCCGACCACTGTGCAGGACCGTCGCTACGCGTGGGCCATGCAGCAAGTGATGGCCGCGGCCAACCGGGACGTTCGCATAGCCACCGCCTTCCGGGCCGTCGGCTTCATGACCGCCCACCCGGCCACACTGTTCGCACCGGAGTTGGTGCGCCGGGCGGCTACAGCCAATGGCATACCGAACGAAGTGCTCCACCGCGAGTACGGACTCACGGAGCACGACAGCGAATTGACCCCGACCACCGATCGGTAGTCCCCGCCCATCCGCCGCATCGTTGACAGACTGCCAGGCGCTGCGGGCAGGATGGCTGTGGCGTGACTCCTCAGGAACAAGCACAGCCGAAGAGTCGCTCTGGCTGCAGGACCTGCCGCGTTGACGCCGCCGCTGTCGCCTGGTCTTCGGACCAGTCCGGCGGGCAGCCGCTACGCGGGCCAAAGCGAAGTCCTCGGCACAGCCTTCGCTGAAGCGCCGAGCCCGAGACGGGCGTCTTCGCTGTCGAGTGCCTGCTACGTCGAACGCTTCGGCATGTCCGCAACGTGTGTATGGCGATGCTGTCACGTCAGATGTGGCAGTACCGAGCGTGAGGACTGTCGTGACAAGGCTTGGACCAGGGATGCGGATCGCAGCAGGGGCAGTTGCACTTTCCTTCCTCCTGTCCGCGTGCGGCTCTGCGGAGGGAACCCAGCCGAGTAAGACACAGCAGGTCAGCCTGATCCCGACCAGTGATCCCTCCTTGAACGTTCCGCAAGGGAGCGTCAAAGCAGCCACTCATGCGACCGTGTCCGCGCGGGTCGACGACGAACTCAAGTCCGTAGTGGTCGACGGGAACGGTAAGACCGTCTACGTTTTCGACAAGGACGAGGCGACTCCGGGCAAGTCGAACTGCGTCGCGGAATGCGCCAAGACGATGCAGCCTGTACCCGCCGACGCCGCCACGTCAGGCAGAGGCGTCGATCAGGACCTTCTGGGTTCGATAACCCGAGTGGACGGATCGAAGCAGTTGACTCTCGCGGGGAAGCCGCTCTACACCTACGCGAAGGACGAACCGGGCGACACCAAGGGGCAGGGGTACCAGAAGGCGTGGTACGCCGCAGCCGCGGACGGCGCCAAGGCGGGTGTCAGCAGGCTGGCTCTGGGCGTCCTCGACAGCCCGAAGCTGGGCCGGGTCCTCCAGGACAAGAACGGACGCACGCTCTACCTCTTCACCAAGGACACCCCGTGGCCGATGACCACAGCCTGCGATGCCAAGTGCCTCCAGAAGTGGACGCCGAGCGCCCCGGTCACCGCTGCTGATGCCGAGGCCGCGGGTCTCAGCCCGGAGGTCCTCTTCACGTTCACCACACCAGGTGGAACCGACCAGGAATCGTTCAACTGCTGGCCCGCCTACACCTTCAACGGAGACAAGGAGCCCGGCGAGACGAACGGCCAGGGGGTGAACGGAGTGTGGTTCGCGATCAAGGCCGACATTCCCAGGAGCGACCGGGGCAAGACAGTTCCTGCGGCCGGGCGGAACCGGTACTGATTCCTGGCGCGGGCAGAGACAGGGGGTCCAGAAGCCAGGTCTTCTGGGCCAGGAATTCGTACCAGCAGATTTCACCAGTGATGGAAGTCGCCACGCCTAGGAAGGCAGGACTACGACATGACCTCGGCCGCCGGCCACGGTGACGAAGACCCGCAGGACTACCCCTTTGTGGGCGCCCGCGCCCTCGAACCGCCCGCCCAGTGGGCCGGGTTGCGCGAGAAGTGCCCCGTGGCGTGGGTACGCACACCCGGCGGTGAGGAGACCGCGCTGCTGACCCGCTACGAAGACGTCCGCAAGCTGTTCGCCGACCGCAGATTCCGGCGGAACCTGGTCGCGGAGGACGCCGCCCGGCTGGGCGATTCCGAGGACGGCGGACTGTTCTACAGCCCAGATCCCGGCGGAGAGGGTATATCGGACGCTGACTACGACCGCAACGACCGATCCGAGCACACCCGCTGGCGTGCCGTCCTCACCCGGGCCCTGACCGGTCGGCGGCTCGACGAACTACGCCCCCGCATCGCCGCGAAAGCCAACGAGCTCATCGACGCCATGACCGCGCGCCCGGGGCCCGCCGATCTGGTCAGTGCCCTCGCGAGGCCGCTGCCCCTCTGGGTGATCTGCGATGCCCTCGCCATCCCGCACCAGGACCAGGACCGGATTCTGCAATGGTCGACGGTCCTGCTCAGCCTCACCCGGCACACACAGAGCGAGATGAACCAGGCCGGTGGCGAATTCTACGAATACATGATCGCGCACATCGAGAGCAGGCGCGCCACCCCCGGCGACGACGTCATCAGCGAACTCACCGCGATCGTCGACGCGGACGACGGACGCTTCAACGAGCCCGAGCTCGCGAGCGCGGGAATCGGTCTACTCGTTGCTGGACACGAGACCACATCCCAGATGATCGGCAAGATGACCGCGATGCTGCTCGCCGATCGCGACCGCTGGCGCGAACTGCTGGTCGACCCCGGGCTCGTACCCACCGCGGTGGAGGAAGCACTGCGTTTCGACGCCAACCACGGCTTCGCATTGCCGCGATACATTTCCGCCGACATGGAGTTCGGCGGCACCACGCTCACCCGCGGCTGCACCGTTCTGGCCGAGATCGCCGCGGCCAACCGTGACGGGACCGTCTTCCCGCACCCGGACCGGATGGATCTGCGGCGCGCCCCCAACCCTCATCTCACCTTCGGATACGGTCCCCATATCTGCGTGGGCCGTGAATTCGCCCGCACCGAACTGAGGACCGTTCTCGCCACCCTGCTCAAGAGGCTTCCGACGCTCGAACTCGCGGTACCGGCCCAGCAGTTGACGCGTCGGTCAGGGATTCTGGTCGGCGGTTTGGAGGAGTTGCCGGTCCGCTGGTGACGGCCCGGGCTACCGGTGTCAGCCGTCGTAGGACCAGTAGCCCGAGTGCCTTTAGCCTCGATCGTTCATGAGTCCCCGGCAGCTTGCTGACGGGGACGTTGAGTCTGTGTGGTGGGATCTTTTCGGGGTTGGGGCAGGCTGAGGG
>NZ_JBEYVI010000104.1:0-5918 GCF_040643955.1 Streptomyces sp. NPDC047061 | reverse complement strand
GAAGCCCCCGGTGATGGCCTCCATGCTCTGGCAGGTCAGGGTGAGCGGCGCGGTCTGTTCCTTGACCGCGCTCAGTACGGGATCGGCCAGTCCTTTGAAGGCGTGCAGGTGGCGGCGTAGCTCGCTGAGCCATTCACTAAGGGCCACCACCGGGTCATCCATTGCCTCCAGATCGACCTTTCTCGCCACAAGTCCTGCCTGGCTGTCGTGCAGCGCGGTGGCGAGCAGATCCTCTCGGGTCGGGAAGTGACGATAAAGCGTTCCCGGCCCCACCCCGGCATCTTTGGCGATGTCCTCCAGCGAAGTGTCGACACCGCGCGTCGTGAAGTGCTCGATGGCGGTCTGAAGGATCCGTTCGTAGGTGCGGCGCGCGTCCGCCCGTCGCCCGCGACACGACTCCGCACCTCAGTGTCGTACTCGACCAGACCCCGGCCGACCGCAGTCGCGCCACCTCGGCCTTCGACCTCGGGCTGCGCGCCCTGCTCACCGGATTCCGCGACCTGCTACCTCGCTGACGGCGGTCGGGCACGTCGTCCCGCTCTCGACTGGTCCTGCGGCCTGTATGTCGGCGCCCTGGGCGCAGCATGCCTCGCACGCGGCGACGGGGTGCCGCTGCGATCCCGCCCGATCATACTTAAATAGGCGGTCAGGGGCCCCGGTCGTCAGCGGGGTCCCATGGCTGGTTGACGCGATCACCGGGTCACGTCCTTCGTGGATCGACGCTGCCCCCTACCGTGAACGCCCGCCCGCCCGCGCGTGCAGTCGGCCGGACAGGCCCCCGTCCAGGACGCCATCGACGCCGTGTCTGCTCATCGGCAGTCTCAGCCCCGGCTGCCCCGCGCACCCGGGCATCGGGATGGCGGCAACCCTGCCTTGCGGTGGAGGGGGTCAGCACTCGAGGGCCGCGAACGCCTCATCCAGCAGGGATGGGAGGTCGAGACGGCCATCGGAGTCGGTCCAGTGGTCAAGGGCGACGTTCAGGCAGTCCAGCGCAGCGGCGACGCGCACTGCGTGGGTGAGCGTCGGCTGCTCGGCCGATCCCGTGCGGTCGGCCAGTGCGCCGGCCAGCGCCGGCCGCCAGCCACTCTGCTTCCCCAGCCGGCTCGCGCACAGTGCCGGGGTCTCCTTCACCAGCCTTGTCATCGCGAGCGCGCTGTCCGGGTCCTGTCGGTAGTGCTCCAACGCGGTGTCCAGCGCGCGGCGCAGCGCAGTCCAGTCGTTCTCGGCCGCCGGACGGGCGGACAGCGCGGCGGCGACGTGCTCGCCGTGCGTGTCGAAGACGCCGAGAACGGCCTCCTCCTTGCTGCCGAAGTAGCGCAGGAACGTGCTGCGTGACACACCGGCCGCCGCGGCGAGGTCGTTCACGGTGACGTTCTCGTAGCCCTCGCGGCGGAACAGATCGAAGGCGGTCCGGGCAAGCTCGGCTCGTACGGCGCTGCGGGCGATGTTTCGGATGCTGGTTCGCGTCTCGGCAGAGGGCACAGTGCGACTCTACTGCCGACGGAAGCATGATTGCGATTTCGAAACCATGGATCTACTCTGACACTCAGTTCCACAAATGAGGCTTGGTTTCGGAGGTGTAGTCGTGGCTCAGGCTGCTGGTCTCACTGAGGCTGGTCGCCCGCAGCGTCATCGCCTCCCTCTGCGGCCGCGGTCGCGTACCGGCGGCGACGCGCTGTGCTGGCGCCGCGACGACGCGGACCGCGAGCGCACCGAGATTCACAAGCCCGTGATCTGCAACGGCGACGCGATCCGGAGCGGGGACTTCGACCGGTTCGGTCAGGGGACTGCGGCACGAGCCGCTCCCGGTGTCGACACCGCCATCGCGTCCGCGCTCCGGGGCGGTGAACGCGGCGCGGCGAACGTTGCCTGCCGCGGCACCGGCGACGACGTCGGCCCGGCAGCACAACTACCGGCCGAGCTCGGCCGGCAGCACGATTTCACCGGAGGAAACCCATGACCACCCCGTCCGTCCTCATCGTCGGTGCCGGAGCGACGGGACTACCCGTCGGCTACCACCTCGGCCTGGCGGAGGTCGACATCACGTTCCTGGTGCGGCCCGGCAGGAAAGCCGCCCTGAGCTCGCCACAGCGGCTGTACTGCTACGACGACGCCGAACTGAAGACATTCGACACCTACCGCGTCGTCGAGGACGTCGCGGAACTGGCGGGCACGAGTTTCCAGTTCGTCATCATCACGCTGGACGGTCACACCAGCCGGACACCCGAAGGTGCCGAGCTGCTGCGCGGCCTGGGCAAGCTGGTCCGAGCCTGCGGCGCGCACGTCATCATGTGCGGCTTCGGCCTCGGCGTCCGGGAGCACCACCGTGAGACCCTTGGCGTCGGCGGCGACCGGCTCACGCATGGATTCCTCGGCATGCTCAGCCATCAGGCCTCGGCCGACCTGCCCGTTCATCCGCCCACGGATCCATCGCGGGTGGCCCGGGCCGGCGTCTGTTACCGGCATCCGACGAACCGGATCGGCTTTCGCGTCGAGACGGGCAACGCCGCTGCCGCGCAGCAGTTCGCCGCGCTGTACGAGCGCAGCGGCGTGTCGAAGTGCGCACAGGTCAGCCGCGAGGTCGACGACGTCTTCTGCACCGCCGCCTCGCCGGTGTACGCGGCCGCCGAGCTTGCCGGGTGGCCCGACTTCACCACCCTCGTCCGGGACGAGGAGCTCTGGAATCTGGCCTGCCGCGCTCAGGCCGAGATCATGACCCTCCCGCGGTACGGCCGGGCCGGCGAACACATGGCCAAGGCCATGGGGCCACTCGAGACCGCCCAGACACACCAAGCCATCGAACGGGACATGCTGCCGCTGGACTACCAGGCGTTCAACCGGTTCCACCACGGCGGCAAGGTCCGCGCCCAGGACGTCGAAACCATGTACGACTGCCTGGCCGAGGGCCACGGCGGTGGCCACCCGATGCCCGCGCTCCGGACACTGTTGAGCCGGTTGGAGGCGCATGCCGCCGTGTAGGGGATCGCCTGGCGGCCGACGAGAGGGTGTGGTGGAGAGACTCGGCCTGGGCTACGGCGCCAAGCTGTCGGAAGGGGACCGCCGGCGTGTTCGGTGGCTCTCTCGGCAAGCGGCTCGCTGACCTGAGCTGCGGAGCGAATTCGAGGAGCTCGCAGCACGGTACGACCGCACACCGTCGGCCAGCCTCCTTGCCAAGGGCGGAGAACAGCTCAGCCTGATCACCTTCATGGCGCGGAAGGCTCCCCGCGGACGAACAGAACGCGAGTTGCTTTCCCTCCAAGGCGATGCCTTCACGCTCATGGGGCAGCTCGTCTGGGACGCCTCACAGAGACGCGACCACGCCACGGCACGCAGCTACTACGACCAGGGCGTTACGGTCGCCCGACGCCTGCGTGATCACGCTCTCGAAGGCCATGCTCTTCTGCGGACCTGCTACGTCGCGCTCTACGGAGCTCAAGACCCACGGACGGGACTGGACCTCGCACTCCAGGCAGCGGCCACGGCCCGCTCGATCAGCCCGGCCCTGACCGGCATGGCTCTCCTGCACGCCGGCGAAGCTCACGCCATGCTCGGAGAAGCAAAGGAGTGCGAACGAGCACTCGATGCAGCCCAACGACATCTGGAAAGGTCCGACGGCTTGGATGCCGCAGCCGATCTCGTCTCCCCCGGCCAATTCGGCCGCCTCGCCGGATCGTGCTACCTCTCCCTGGGACAGCACCGACGCGCCCAGCAATTCCTGGAGACCACGGCCGCGGAACTGCAAGATCGGCGAAAGTCTCGCGCGATCGTGTTGGGCAACCTTACGCTCGCCTATATTCGCCAACGCGAGGTAGACGCCGCGGTGATCACGCTCGCCGAGGCCATCACGGAACTGGAGGAGACCCGGGGCGGGGGAGGATTGAACGTGGTCTTCAGCGCCGCCAAAGAGCTGCGGCCCTGGCGGCAGGACCCGGTCGTCGCCGACATCCATGACCGGCTGTTCGCGCTCATGGCAACGATGTAAGCGTAAGGAGAACCTGTTGTGTCCGCGACACACGATGACGCAAAGAAGCTCGTACGGACGCAGGTCTGGGATGCCCTCGACGCGGCCGGCGCGGTGCACGACGACACGGCCCATGGCCGCATACCCAACTTCAAAGGCTCCGAAGAAGCCGCTGCACGACTCGCCGGGCTTGAGGCGTGGAAGAACGCCACGGTCATCAAGGCAGTACCGGACAAAGCCCAACTCCCTGTGCGCGCTCGCGCTTTGGAGGACGGCAAACTCCTCTACATGGCCGTCCCGAAGCTGGCCACGCCCAAGCCTTTTTACCTCCTCGACCCGGACGTCCTGGAAGTACCACCGCACGAGGCAGCGAGCAGCCGCGTCGCGGCAACCATCGCACCGACGGTCGAAGTCGATGCCCTGCGTCCCATCAGCGTGGTGGTCCTCGGCAGCGTGGCGGTCAACCGCTCCGGCGTTCGGATCGGCAAAGGAGCCGGGTACTCCGACCTGGAGTTTGCGTTGCTCACCGAGGCTGGACTCGTCGGGCCCGAGACGCTCGTCGTCACCACCGTGCACCCCCTCCAAGTGATCGAAACCCCCATTCCATCCACAGAGCATGACGTGAACGTCGACGTGATCATCACGCCCGACGAAGTCATCACTTGCAGCACGCCGCACCGGCCGCCAGGCATCCTTTGGGACCACCTTGAGGCGTCCAAGATCGCGGCGATTCCAGCCTTGCAATCGAGGGTTCAGGCGGCAGCCGGCGCCGTCGCCTCGGAGTTGATCCTTGAGTGGACACGACTGAACGAGGCCAAGCACCGCTGAACGGTGCTGTTGCTGACTGCTGGCACAAATGCGTGACCGGCCTGACCAGGAGAATCGGTCGGGCCCGTCGTGCATCGCGCCATCGGTGGCATCAGCGACGCGGTCGGCTAGGGACCGTCGCCAGGATCAGTGGCGCGGTGCGCGTGATGCGGAAGGTGTTGCGAGGCGCGGTGCCATGGCCACTACCGACTCCTTGCCTTTGGCAGGGCGGTACCGCCCAGTGGCTGCGACCATACGTGGCTCTTCTCCCGTCCACCATGCCAAGGTGAGCGCCTGGCTACTGTCCGCGGCCGGATGGCGAGGGCGGCTTTCCGGTAGGTGCGGGATTCCATCGGACGGTGGGATTATGCGGCCTCGGCGTCGGCCGTAGTGTCAGCCCGCGCTGCCCATTCGGCGCGGGCTGCGGTGAGCCGGGGGTGCATTCTTCGAAGCTCTTCCAGCTGCCCGGCCACCGTTTCGATGAACTCGGCCAGCTGGTCCGGATCCATCGGGCGGCTGTACATGTCGGCGGCCACTTCGACCAGAACGTGCGGAATGCAGTACGCCGGGCTGGCTGTTGAGTCCGGACTCACGGCGAGGTGCGCGCAGAGTACCTGCCAGGACTTGTAGTCCTCGTAACCCTCGGTGTATTCGGCGTAGGCCACAGCGCCCTGGCCGGATGCCCCGCCCGTCGCGATCTCCGCGATCTCCGCGGCGCACACCGGGGCCGTGGCCAGGCACCCTGGGGCCATGACGGCGATCACAGGAGCGGCGGCCACGGCCACGGCCACTGACACGGCCGAGACGGCGCCCAGAAGTACCTTCTGCCAGGTTGCGAGCTTCCCTGTGTCAGGAAGGTCGTCGGCTTTCGGGTCGTAGTTGGGTCTGTACGCTCACCGGGTCTTCCAAGATTTTCGTAGCGGGTGATCGGGTCAACTGGCCTGTGGTGTCGGCTGGTTGGCGGAGTCATCCTGGTGGTGTGTGCAATAGGGCTGGAAGACCTGTTACCGCAGCTGGCCGCGGTACGGGTCGATCGTGTGGAGGCCAGCGGTGATCTGCTGCGGATCACGGCCCGAACCCGGGACGATGCCGCAGCTGTCTGCCCGGGCTGCGGGACGGAGTCGGACTGGGTGCACTCCCGGTACGTGCG
>NZ_JBEYVI010000103.1:0-6133 GCF_040643955.1 Streptomyces sp. NPDC047061 | reverse complement strand
GCCGCGGGTCCAGGGGTCCGGCATGGGGCTCGCGACGGGACGGCAGGTGGAGGTCGCCCTCAGGGGGCGCAGGGACTCAGGCTTCCAGCCACGACGGCGCCGCAGACGGCGCACGGCACGTCGCGGCACTTTCAGCGAGGCTGACCGTGCCCGTACTCCGCCGCCCACGCCTCCACCGCGTCCGCCGCACGGTCGAACGCCGACGTCCGGCCCACGAAGTCCATCCCGTGCGTGGTCAGCAGCGCCCCGGTGTCCTCCGGCGACCGGTCCTTGCGCACCAGCGTCAGCGCCTGCCCCTGCACGGTCCGCGGCAGACCCAGCCAGCGCACCGGCTGCTGCGCGGTACGCACCGTGACGACCCGCTTCCATGGCACCGTCCGCGTGTACAGCAGACCCACCTGGCGCACCCCGTGCGCGCTCACCCACACGCCCATGCGCAGTATCCGCAGCGCGGCGGCGATGATCAGCAGCGCGATACCGAGGACCGCCCCGGCGGAGGACAGCGAGCCGGTCAGGGCCAGGGCGACCGCTGCGAACAGCACGAACGAGGCGAGCAGCAGCCACAGGGCGGCCCCGCCGACCCGCCAGGGCCCGGGCCGGTAGGGGCGGCGCCAGCGGTCCCGGTCGTCGTACGGGAGGGCGTTGTCGAGTGCCGCGTCATAGGCGCGGTCGGCCGTCAGGAAGGGCAGGGGCACGACTGGTCCTCACTCAATCCATGCGTGGGCTGTGCCCGGTGAGGCTATCCGGCCGTCTCCCCGCCCACCACTCACGGGGGTCCGGAAGAGTTCAGCGCCCCTGGGAGGCCTGCGATTGCCGGCTCGCGGTGTCGGACGGCGTGGAAAGCGCCGGCATGCCCAGCACCAGCGAGCCCACCAGCCCGGCCACGATGGTGAGCCCGAGCAGCCACTTCCCGGCTATCTGACTCACGGACGACCGCTGACGGGGCGGGGGAGCGACATTGCTGCGGAACCTGTCGGCTTCGGCGAGGAAGGCGAACGGAACCGGTTCGCGCCGACCGAACATGGGCGGTGCATCCCCTCTCGGGATCGAACGAGTGTCTGTCATCTACACAGACGGGCGAGTGACCCGAAAGGTGCCCGGTTTCACCGAATTCACAGAAATTCACCGGTGTATGTCGCACCCGGTACCGAACGCCCCGATGTCGGTGCCGGGCCGTAGAGTGGGCGCCGCCCGAGAGAAGTGATGGAAGGACCCTCCGAGCCGTGACCGACACCCCCGCCGACGACCTCAAGCCCAGCTTCCGGAGCGATGTCACCGTCGACCTGGTCAAGCACAGCGCGGCCGACTCCGACGTGCTGTGGGCCGCACGGGTCTCCACCGCCGGCGAGCAGTCCCTGGACGAGCTGAAGAAGGACCCGGAGCGCTCCAAGGGCCTCATCAACTACCTGATGCGGGACCGGCACGGCAGCCCCTTCGAGCACAACTCGATGACCTTCTTCATCAGCGCCCCGATCTTCGTCTTCCGCGAGTTCATGCGGCACCGGGTGGGGTGGTGCATCGCCGGGGACACCGAGATCAGCCTGGAGAGCGAGGCCGGTCACTTGCGCCGGCGCACCATCGCCGAGCTGTACAAGCTCTGGCACCTGGGCGTCGAGGACCGGCTGCCGCACTCGGCCGGGGGCGTGACCTGGCACAGCCGGGCGGGCAAGTGGATGGCCCAGGTGCGCCGCGGCGACACCAACCACTACCTCGGCCTGTACGAGAACCGCGAGGCGGCCGAGTCTGCCGTCGCGGAGTTCCGGGAGCTGCACCCCAGCACCCGCATCCGCAAGCTCGAATCCGTGCGCCGCAACCACGTGCGCTGCTACGACGAGGAGACCCTGCTCGCCCAGCGCGCCAGGATCGTCGACGTGATCGAGTCGGGTGTGAAGCCGCTCATCAAGATCACCACCGCCTCGGGCAAGACTCTCCGCTGCACGGTCGACCACGCCCTCTTCACGCCCGAGGGATGGTGCAAGGCGGGAGAGCTCACCGTCGGGGATGCCGTTCTGGTCTCCGGCACGGCGCCGCGCCCGTCGCAGGGGCTGGTCCCGCCGAGCCTGCGCCGGGGCATCGGCGTATGGACCTCGATGCAGCGCGAACGGCTCATCAAGGACACCGACACCTGCCACCTGTGCGGTCAGGACTTCCCGCGGGAGCAGCTCGCACTGGACCACGTCGTCCCGGTGGCCGGTGACCTGCTCCGGGCCCTCGACGAGAAGAACCTCGCCCCGGCCTGCGAGCCGTGCCATGCCGTCAAGAGCGCGGGGGAACAGGCGCTGGCCCGGAGCGGCGGCAAGGTCGCCAAGGCGGTTCCGGACCAGATCCTCGCCATCGAGGCCGATGGCGAGGAGATGACCTACGACCTCTCTGTGGAAGGCCCCTGGCACAACTTCCTCGCGAACGGTTTCGTCGTCCACAACTCGTACAACGAGGAGTCCGGCCGCTACCGGGAGCTGCAGCCGGTCTTCTACGTCCCCGGCGAGGACCGCAAGCTGGTGCAGCAGGGGCGTCCCGGCAAGTACGAGTTCGTGCCGGGCACCGAGGCCCAGCAGGAGATCGTGGAGCGCTCGATGCAGGAGTCGTACATCCAGGCGTACGAGCGCTACCAGGAGATGCTCGCCGCCGGCGTCGCCCGGGAGGTCGCCCGTGCGGTGCTGCCCGTCGGTCTCTTCTCCTCGATGTACGCCACCTGCAACGCCCGCTCGCTGATGCACTTCCTCGGGCTGCGCACCCAGCACGAGCTGGCCAGGGTGCCGTCCTTCCCGCAGCGGGAGATCGAGATGGTGGGCGAGAAGATGGAGGCGGAGTGGGCCAGGCTCATGCCGCTCACCCATGCGGCCTTCAACGCCAACGGCCGGGTCGCGCCGTAGTCGCGCCGTGGCGCGGCCCGCTGATCGCGCTTCTTGTCGTGCTCGGCACAGATGTACGGATCAGCCTCGAGAAGTGTCCGTATTGCGGCATTTAGCGAAGTTCATCTAGCCTGATCAAACGGACCCGGCACTGCTTGAACCCCCGAGCAGGCAGTGCCGGGCTCCGCATTTGTCAGGACTTTCCCCGCACCCCAAGGGCAGACCGCGCCGTGAGCACCGAGTAGCGTGTAACCCATGGCTCCGACCTCCACTCCGCAGACCCCCTTCGGGCGGGTCCTCACCGCCATGGTCACGCCCTTCACGGCGGACGGCGCGCTCGACCTCGACGGCGCACAGCGGCTCGCCACCCACCTGGTGGACGCAGGCAACGACGGCCTGATCATCAACGGGACCACCGGCGAGTCCCCGACCACCAGCGACGCGGAGAAATCGGACCTGGTACGAGCCGTACTGGAGGCGGTCGGCGACCGCGCCCACATCGTGGCCGGAGTCGGCACCAACGACACCCACCACAGCATCGAGCTGGCCCGCCAGGCCGAGCGCGACGGCGCACACGGCCTGCTGGTCGTCACGCCGTACTACAACAAGCCCCCCCAGGAGGGCCTGTACCGGCACTTCACGGCCGTCGCCGACGCCACCGGGCTGCCCGTGATCCTCTACGACATCCCCGGCCGCAGCGGCGTCCCGATCAGCACCGAGACGTTCGTCCGCCTCGCCGAGCACCCCAGGATCGTCGCCAACAAGGACGCCAAGGGCGACCTCGGCCGTGCGAGCTGGGCCATCGCCCAGTCCGGCCTCGCCTGGTACTCCGGCGACGACATGCTGAACCTGCCGCTGCTCTCCGTGGGCGCGGTCGGCTTCGTCTCGGTCGTCGGCCACCTGGTCACCCCCGACCTGCGGGCCCTCGTCGACGCCTACACCTCCGGTGACGTCGTCAAGGCCGCCGAGATCCACCAGAAGCTGCTCCCCGTCTACACCGGCGTGTTCCGCACCCAGGGCGTCATGACCACCAAGGCCGCGCTCGCCCTCCAGGGACTGCCCGCAGGACCCCTGCGCGCACCCATGGTCGAGTGTTCGGCCGAGGAGATTGCCCAGCTCAAGATCGATCTTGCCGCCGGCGGGGTACAACTCTGACAACAGACTTCTGCGCGGCCGTCCGCGCAGCGACGCTTCACAACTGAAGAAGCGGGACCACCGGTGCCCGCACCCTGCAAGGACAACGACAACTGCTTATGCACGAACGTCACGCACGCCACGTGCCCGACCGGTACGTGGCGTGCGTGGTGAGGAGAGTCTTTTGAGTCATCCGCATCCTGAACTCGGCGCCCCGCCGCAGCTCCCCGAAGGCGCGCTCCGCGTCACCCCGCTCGGCGGGCTCGGGGAGATCGGCCGAAACATGACTGTCTTCGAGTACGACGGCCGCCTGCTGATCGTCGACTGCGGAGTGCTCTTCCCCGAGGAGGAGCAGCCCGGAATCGACCTGATCCTGCCGGACTTCTCGTCCATCCGGGACCGCCTCGACGACGTCGAGGGCATCGTCCTCACGCACGGCCACGAAGACCACATCGGCGGCGTCCCCTTCCTCCTCCGCGAGAAGCCGGACATCCCGCTGATCGGCTCCAAGCTGACCCTCGCCCTCATCGAGGCCAAGCTCCAGGAGCACCGCATCCGCCCCTACACCCTGGAAGTGGCGGAGGGGCAGCGCGAGCGCGTCGGTCCCTTCGACTGCGAGTTCATCGCCGTCAACCACTCCATCCCGGACGCCCTGGCCGTGGCCATCCGCACCCCGGCCGGCATGGCGGTCCACACCGGCGACTTCAAGATGGACCAGCTTCCGCTGGACGGCCGTCTGACGGATCTACACGCGTTCGCACGGCTGAGCGAGGAAGGCATCGACCTGCTCCTCGCCGACTCGACGAACGCCGAGGTCCCCGGATTCGTCCCGCCCGAGCGGGACATCTCCAACGTCCTGCGCCAGGTCTTCGCCAGTGCGCGCAAGCGGATCATCGTGGCGAGCTTCGCCAGCCACGTCCACCGCATCCAGCAGATTCTGGACACGGCCCACGAGTACGGCCGCCGGGTCGCCTTCGTCGGCCGCTCCATGGTCCGCAACATGGGCATCGCGAGGGACCTCGGCTACCTGAAGGTCCCGCCGGGCCTGGTCGTCGACGTCAAGACGCTCGACGACCTTCCCGACCACGAGGTGGTCCTGGTCTGTACGGGTTCCCAGGGCGAACCGATGGCCGCCCTGTCCCGGATGGCCAACCGCGACCACCAGATCCGCATCGTCGACGGCGACACGGTCATCCTGGCCTCGTCGCTCATCCCCGGAAACGAGAACGCGGTCTACCGCGTCATCAACGGCCTGACCCGCTGGGGCGCCAACGTCGTCCACAAGGGCAACGCCAAGGTGCACGTCTCCGGCCACGCCTCCGCCGGTGAGCTGCTGTACTTCTACAACATCTGCCGGCCGAAGAACCTGATGCCGGTCCACGGCGAATGGCGCCACCTGCGCGCCAACGCCGAGCTCGGCGCCCTCACCGGTGTCCCGCACGACCGCATCGTCATCGCCGAGGACGGCGTCGTCGTCGACCTCGTCGCGGGCAAGGCCAAGATCTCCGGCAAGGTCCAGGCGGGTTACGTCTACGTCGACGGCCTGTCGGTCGGCGACGTCGGCGAGCCGGCCCTCAAGGACCGCAAGATCCTCGGGGACGAGGGCATCATCTCGGTCTTCGTGGTCGTCGACTCGTCCACCGGCAAGATCACGGGCGGTCCCCACGTCCAGGCCCGCGGCTCCGGCATCGACGACTCCGCGTTCGCGGACGTCCTCCCGAAGATCTCCGAGGTACTGGAACGCTCGGCCCAGGACGGGGTCGTGGAACCCCACCAGCTGCAGCAACTCATCCGGCGCACCCTCGGCAAGTGGGTCGCGGACAGGTATCGCCGCAGGCCGATGATCCTCCCGGTGGTCGTGGAGGTCTGACGCGCGTACAGCGTTCGTACGACCCCTCGTACGCGCGAACCTGGAGCTGGGCGCCTCGATTTGCATCGGGGCGCCCAGCTCCAGTACGTTTACGGCTCCGCCCAGCAGGGAACCCCAGTGCTTCATGCGCTGGATCCAGGTGCCCGGACCGGGTGGAAATTCCGACTCAGAACTTCTGATAAAGTCGGAACCGCCGGAAAGGGAAACGCGAGAGCGGAAACCTGGAAAGCACCGAGGAAATCGGGTCGAGAAAAGATCTGATAGAGTCGGAAACGCA
>NZ_JBEYVI010000102.1:0-6475 GCF_040643955.1 Streptomyces sp. NPDC047061 | reverse complement strand
CGGCTTCTGCCGGATCTTCATCGAAGCTCCGCGAAAGTGATTTCGACAACACTCCGTTTGGTGACCGGCGAGTACGGGCAGCCCGGCCGCCTTCGCGCGGGACCGCGTCCACCCTGTGCTGTGCGGGGCGAAGTGTCGGATGCTCAGAAGCCGCGGGTGGTGAGCCACTCGTCCATGGCGACGGCGACGATGTCGCCGAGCGGCAGGTGGTCGAGTTCGTTGTCCAGCGCGAAGCGCTTGATCCTCCGCTTGAGTTTCAGTGCGGCCGGCACGGACGAGTCGAGGGACTCGCGGGTGATGACACGCTGGTTGAGGAGGACCGCGACGTCGGGGATGTCTCCCGGACGTCCGGGTCCGGCGCCCACGGTGGGCCTTCGCTGGGCGTTTCGCCAGATCGAGCTCCGCGGTCGTGTCCAGGCGCGGGTTCAGAGCCCGGGATGGGGAAGACCGTTCCCCCTGCCACCGCCACTGGAGCAGTTGCCGGGCGGACCGCTACTTCCGAGGCCGTCGCCGCAGTGGTCGATGTGTCGGGGGCCGGGGAGGTCCCCTGGATCGCGTGCGGCTTGCTTTGCCCTGTGGTCTGAGGGGTGGGCGTCACAGCCTGCCCGGTGGTGACCGGGTTTCGCTGGGACGCGGCACCAGCTTCTTCAGCTGGCTGGCCCTTGGCCGATTCTCGGGCGGCGGCAGTCGGGAGATTTGCAGGAGCCGTGTCCGCGGCAATCGGCGGAGCTCCTGTCTCCGTGGCGACGGCCGGCGTCACAGTTGCCTCGACTACGGGCATGGGCGCGACGGTGGAGTCTGCTGGGAGTGTGATTTCGTCTGTGCGGGCTGTTGTTCGGGTGGCAGTCCGTTCGGTGGCGTACTGCTCGGGGGTGAGCTCGGCGGCCGGGGGAGGAGGCGGAGGGGTCGTGTTCCTGGCCCCGCCCAAGGTACGACCGCCCGTGCGGCGGGCGGGCGGCTTCATGCGTTCGGTCATGCTGCGGTCAGCTCCTTCATCAGCGCGGCGTACTCGCTCAGCTCGGTGGGGATCTCGCCGAAGGCCTCCATGTAGTGCACCCAGGAGTGGATGGTGGTCTCGGCGAGCGGGAACGCCTCGTTGCGGTCCGGGCCGATGCCCTCGCCCTCGGCGGGGTCGAGGAGTTGGTCCCTCGCCCGGCTGGGCAGGCTGGTGCGGTCGTCGGCCTTGACCATGACGACGTGGGCGGTGACGTCGTGGGGGTTGCGGGCGGCGGCGCGCTCGGCCTCGTCGAACGTGGCCACGAGCTTGCGGCGTTCGATCTTGGTGGGTGCGACCGGCATGAGCAGCAGGTTTGCCTCGGTGACAGCCTCGTGGAAGATGCGGGCGCTGCCGCCGCCGGCGTCGACCACGATCGCGCCGAACTCGGCGCGCTTGGTGTGGATGTACTCGGCGATGTCGTCGAACGGGTACCGCTCGACAACCAGGTTCTCGGGAATCTCGAAGCCGGCGGCCTGGGCGACCTTGAACCAGTCGTAGGCGGACTGGCTGGTCGCGTCGGCGTCCAGCAGCAACGTGGGCAGGTCGAGGACGGCGGCGTAGTAGAGGGCGATGAACCAGGCTGAGGTGGTCTTGCCGGTGCCGCCCTTGAGCATGCCGACGACGATCACGAACGCGTCCCAGACGTGTTCTGTGGCTGCGGCCAGGGTCTTGTGACGGGTGTTCTCGTTCACGTGCGCTTGATCTCCTGAAATGGGAAGGGGTGTTGTTTCGCGCGGTGTCTGAGAGCGGACCGCCGACGGGGGTGCCCGTGCTGACCTGTCGCGGCCGGAATGGCGCACGACCGCCTTCGCGGTCTGCCAGGCAGGGTGGGAAACAGCTAGGAGGACGTGGGAGCTCATGACCGCCTCCTTGTGTCGCGGGCCGGGCCGTGGTGGTGCTGGGGCCGCATGCGGGTGCCTGCTTGGTGCAGGAGCCGGTAGACGGTGGCGACGGAGTAGCTGTGCTCCCTGGCGAGGTCCGGGACCGTGGCGCCGGCCTCGTATCGGACCCGTAGGGACAGCGCGACCTTGTACCGTTCGGCGGCCCGGGCTGCGGCACGCACCCGCTGCGTCTGCTGGGGGGTGCGCACGGTGCCGCCGGCCTCGATCAGGAGGCGCCGGGCACCGCGCCTCGTCTCTCCCGCCGCTGCGGCGAGTTCGGTGAGCGTTGCGCCGTGCTGCTCGTACAGAGTGCGCAGATGGGCCGCGAGGCGCCTGCGGGCTTGTGGGTTCTGCCGCATCCGGCGGGTCTGCCAGGAGCTGCGCATGACGGTCCCGGCGTCGTGCAGCCGGTTGAGAACGGTGCCGTAGGACAGGCCGCTGGCGGTGACGAGTTCGTCGACCGTGGCACCGGACTCGTACTGCTGGCGCAGGGCCTGGGGCGTCACCGCCTCGCTCGCATCGGAGGTGGCCGGGGGATGTGGGTTCATGCGACGGACTCCCATTCGCTGAGGGCTTCGGCATGGGCGGCGGCCAGCTCGTCGTAACTGCGCTGGTCGGCGGGCGTGATGAGGATCAGGCGGCCGTCGGTGGCCACCCGCCAGCCAGGAGCAGCACGGCCGGTGAGCGGGTCGAGGACGCGCCCGTCGGGGGCCTGCCACGTCGGTGGGATCTCGTCGGGGCGTGGCACGGGTACGAGGACCTGGCGGCCGTTGCGGACGATCACGAGAGCCTTGCTGCGGTGCTCCGTAAACCGGTCCAGTGCCTTCTGGTAGGCCGCCCGCTCCGCCGTGTGAAGGGCCTTGCGCCGGGCCGCGATGCCCCAGGTGCCGTGTTGCTCGGCGACCTTGGCCCAGCCCTGTGCCGGCGTGTGGCTGTTGTCGGCGTCCGGGAGGCGGATGCCGAATCCCTCCAGCGCGCGTGGCGCGAGGGTCCAGGTCTCTCCGGTGTGCTGGACGAGGCCGTGGTTGGCGAGGCGTTCGAGGGTCCGGTAGGTGGTGGCGCGGGAGACCGAGGACGTACCAACGAGCTCGCAGACGGTCTGGTTGGGGCGCAGGTGCAAGGCGCTGATGATCATGAGGGCGGCGCTGCCGAGGCCGTGGTGGGCGAAGGCGTCGTGGCCCATCAGACGTGCAAGGACGGTGGAGTCGATGTCGGCCGTCGTGACCGTCTCAGAGGTGGTCCACTCCCCAAGTGCCGGGTCGGGGGGGAACTGAGTGGACCGGAAACGAGACAGCAGAGCCGGGCCACCGTGACCCGCGATGTTGCCGTTGCCCAGGTACCAGGTGGAGCCCTCCCGGCCATGGCCCACCCGCAGACGCCGCAGCCAGCCACGCGGCCGGAGGACTGTCTCGTAGATGACCCGCAGCGTCGTGCGGGAGATTCCGGCTTCCTCCGCGGTCTGCCGCTCACTGGCGTGGTGCAGGGGTCCGCCCGCGATCTCGGCGAAGTTCAGGTGCGCCCGCAGCACCCGCGGCGCGGTCCGTCCCCGCTCCCCGCGCCACGGTGTCGTCTCGATCCGGTTGCGCAGTGAAGCGAGGACCTCGTACGCGTCGTGCCGGGAGCTCAGCGCGATGGTGGTGCTGATCGTCTTGGAAGCGCTGTTCCAGACCCGGCGGATGTAGTCCAGGGCGCGTGTCTGCCCGGATCGCAGCGCGATGCTGCGAGTGTGCCGTCCGCCTTCGTGCTCGGGGTGCAGCAGAAGTTGGGTGAGCTGTTCGATGCTGCCGCCGGCGCGGGCGACGTGGCAGGCGATGGCCGCGGTGATCCGGTGTCCGTGCTCGGCAGCGCCCTGGCGGTCCCCGCGGGGGATCACGGTCCGGCCGTCGGAGGCGAGTCGGCTGTAACTGCCGGTGGCGTAGCGGCCGGTGAGGTCTCCGAGCAGAATGAGATCGGTTGCGGCAGACGGAAGTTGGGCGTAGCCCAGAACAACGCCGTTGAATTGGGATGCGTTTGGTCGAGAGAGGTCGTGATGGGTGTTGTGCGTCACGGTGGGGTCGTCTCGCAAAGACGTGGACGCCACCCAGGCCCGCTAAAACCACGGGTGGTGTCCGGGACCGACCTCCATCGGCGCCGGCGAGGTCTCCAGGATTGCCGTCCTGGAGGCCCTCGTCATACCGGCCCCGAGCGGAGGCAGGCGTCCCCATCGCAGCTCGACCGAGGTCGAAACAGAGCCCCGCCAGAGTGGTCCACTCTTGATCGACACCGGTCAACTCAAGTCCCTCAGAAGCCTGTTGCAGAGGCTGCTGCCTCTGACTGCCTCCGAGCGACCCGGGTCGAACCGGGGTCGAATCAGAGCGGTTTCCTCTGACTGCCTCCGTACGCCTCTGCAACCCGTCCTAGCAGGTCACAGCCTCATCGCCCCCACAAAAGCGCAGGTCAGAAAGATGCGCTAGCTGTACCACTGGTTCCTGGCGAAGGCGGTCATGTGAGGCATGGCGTTCGGCTCCCGTCGTTGGGTCGTGGCGACATCGTCGGGACGGGCTCCGGGGGTGCGCAAGGAGACTTCCGCGTCACGGAAGAGCAGCCGGAAAATGCCTGGTGAGAGGAGTGCTGCGGAGCATGGTGGCGGATGCCCACCGACAGGGGTGTGGCAGTCGTGCGTTGGGCTTGGGCTGCCGACCGACGTCGGTTGGGGGGATTCGACGAGTGGTGCCTGCGACAGGGAGCGGCCGGCCGTTGGCCTCGACTCGCCGGTGTCCGTGCGCGTCATGACACTGCACGACGAGAAGGGCGCCCCCGTCGAGTGGACAAGGTCGTACGTGGACCCGAAGCTCCCTGTCGCCGAGGAAGTCCGGGACGTGCACAAGGGGTACTGGACCATCCCGATGCGCGGGGCGAGATGACGGCGAGCGCCGCTCAGGGCAGGTCGGTGCGTGGTCCGACGACGCGGTATGCCGGGAAACCGCGACGCGACCGGGCCAGAACCGGTGCGGCCGGGGCACGGTGACGTTCCCGCATGCTGGGGTCGAGGACGTCTCCGCTCGTTGGTAGCCTGCGTCGTCATGATGCGTGTCTGGATTCCGCCGATGTTGTTCGTGCTGTGCGGCGCGGCCGTCGCCGCCGCGCTGACCGTCGGAGGGAACCCGGGCACAGCCGCGGTGGTGCTGCTGGTTTTCGTGCTGCTCGCAGGTGCGAACTCGCCCCTGATCTTCCCGAGGTCGATCGGTGCGCACGAGGCGCAGCGTCGTAGCGCGGCCGACGGCCGTCCGGTCGTCTTCTGGCGGCCGGGCTGCGTGTACTGCATGCGGCTGCGCATCCGACTGGGCCGCAGTGCCCACCGGTTGTACTGGGTGAACATCTGGCACGACCCCGCAGGAGCCGCCGAGGTGAGGGCGGCGAACGACGGCAACGAGACCGTGCCGACGGTGGTTCTGGCGGGCCGGCCGCGCACCAATCCCGATCCGGAATGGGTGCGGGAACGGCTCTCTTCTCCCGCCTGACGAGAAGCCGTGCGGCCACGCGCCCCCGAAGTGGACGGGGATGGAGGGCGCGGTGGCTCCGGGGCCCCGCCCGCTGACCGGCCGGCGTCGGGCCGCTGGTTCAGGAGAGCCAGTCGGTGTAGTGCGTGGGGGCGATCCGGGCGCCCTTCGGTGCGGTGAGGACATCCCCCTGGGCGGCGGCGAACAGGCCCGCGGTGTCGTCGGTGACGACGGAACGGCTGTCGCCCTTGGCCGACAGGGTGACTCGGCCGAGTTCGTCGAGCGGGTAGACGTCGGGACCCGCGACGTTGAGGACGCCGTTCAGGGGCCTGCCCGCGGCGACATCGGCGACGGTGGCGGCGACGTCCGCGGCGGCGATCGGCTGGATCGGCGTGCGCGGCAGGCGGACGGTGTCACCGTCGGTGGTCATGGCCAGGGTCGCGTCCATGAACTCCATGAACTGCGTGGCGCGGACGATGGAGTAGGGGACCGGCCCGGCCTTGAGGAGGTCTTCCTGAAGCACCTTCGCCCGGTAGTAGTCCAGATCGGGCACGCGGTCCACGCCGACGATCGAAAGGATGACGAAGTGCCCGACCCCGGCCTTCTCGCTCATGCCGAGCAGGTTGTCCATCGAGGTCTGGAAGAAGGCGAACGAGGCGTCGTCGAAGGTCGGGGAATTCGTCAGGTTGACGACGACGTCGGCGCCCGCGACGGCCTCCTCCAGTCCCTGACCGGTGAGGATGTCCACGCCCGTGGACAGCGAGTATGGCACGGCCTCGTGCCCGGCCGCGTTGAGGTCCGCCACGACCCGTGACCCGATCAGCCCGGTTCCGCCGATGACTGCGAACTTCATGGCATGCACCTTTCCTCGAGGCCTACTGTCCGATATATATCTTATGTCGATCCAGTTTCGGCAAGTGGTCGGGCGAGCCGGTGCTCCGCCGGATCGGCAGGTGTGTGCTGCCCTACAGTGACGCCATGAGCGATCATGCCGAAGCGCCTGTCGTGCCCGTCGAGGCCTATGAACCGTTCCTAGAGACTGAGCGGGAGTGAGTCCTGTTGCCAGAACTCATGCTCAGCCGGACGCCCCGAACGGTGTTGGGTGTCCTGGTCGACCG
>NZ_JBEYVI010000101.1:0-7517 GCF_040643955.1 Streptomyces sp. NPDC047061 | reverse complement strand
GCCGTTATGACTTACACCGCGCCACCGTCGTTTATAACGGCCAATTCACCAAAGCTTATGTATATTGCGCTGTTCCCCGCGCCCCTTTGGGGCGCGGGGAACTGCGCAGCTTTGGGCCGCGTGCCGCGCGCTTCTGAGAGAGGACGCGGGGAGAAACCAAGGGGCGCGGGGAACTGCGCGACCAGCCCCCACCCACCCGCGGCCAAACGACTACCGCAACGCCCCCGTCACCTTCTCCGCCGCCGCGACCACGCCCCCGCCCCGCACGAACTCCTCCGCCGCGGCCAGGTCCGGCGCGAGGAACCGGTCGGGCCCAGGCCCCTGTACCCCCGCGGAGCGCACCGCGTCGATGACCGCCTGCGAGGCCGGTGCCGGCGCCAGCCCCTCCCGCAACTCGACGGCCCGGGTGGCCGCGTACAGCTCGACGGCGATGATCCGCGTCAGATTGCCCACGGCCGTCCGCAGCTTGCGCGCCGCCGACCACCCCATCGACACGTGGTCCTCCTGCATCGCCGAGGACGGGATCGAGTCGGCCGACGCCGGAACGGCAAGCCGCTTCAGCTCGCTCACCAGCGCCGCCTGCGTGTACTGGGCGATCATCAGCCCCGAGTCGACGCCCGCGTCGTCCGCGAGGAACGGCGGCAGCCCGTGGCTGCGGTTCTTGTCCAGCAGCCGGTCCGTCCGCCGCTCGGCGATGGACCCGAGGTCGGCCACCGCGATGGCGAGGAAGTCGAGGACGTAGGCGACCGGCGCCCCGTGGAAGTTGCCGTTGGACTCCACCCGCCCGTCGGGCAGGACGACGGGGTTGTCGACGGCCGACGCCAGCTCCCGCTCCGCGACCAGCCGGGCGTGCGCGAGCGTGTCCCGCCCGGCCCCGGCCACCTGCGGAGCACACCGCACCGAGTACGCGTCCTGGACGCGCGGCGCGTCGTCCTGGTGATGCCCGGTCAGCTGGGAGCCCTGGAGCACGGCGAGCATGTTGGCGGCGCTGTCGCCCTGCCCCGGGTGCGGCCGGATGGCGTGCAGCTCGGGCGCGAGCACCCTGTCCGTGCCGAGGAGCCCCTCAAGGCTCAACGCGGCCGTGACATCGGCGGACTTGTACAGCATGTCCAGGTCGGCGAGGGCCATCACCAGCATGCCGAGCATGCCGTCGGTGCCGTTGAGAAGGGCGAGCCCCTCCTTCTCGCGCAGTTCGACGGGGGCGATCCCGTGTTCGGCGAGCAGCTCGCCGGCGGGCCGGACGACCCCGTCGGGGCCCTCGGCGTCCCCCTCGCCCATGAGCGTGAGGGCGCAGTGCGAGAGCGGGGCCAGGTCCCCGGAGCAGCCCAGGGAGCCGTACTCGTGCACGACCGGGGTGATGCCGGCGTTCAGCACGTCGGCCATGGTCTGGGCGACCTCGGGACGCACACCGGTGTGTCCGGAGCAGACGGTCTTCAGCCGCAGGAACATCAGGGCCCGTACGACCTCGCGCTCCACCCGCGGTCCCATGCCTGCCGCGTGCGAGCGGACGATGTTGCGCTGCAGCTGGGCCCGCAGCTCCGGGCTGATGTGCCGGGTCGCCAGGGCGCCGAAGCCGGTGCTGACGCCGTAGACCGGCTCCGGCTTGGCCGCCAGCGCGTCCACGATCTCGCGGGCCGCCGCGAGCGCCGCGACCGCCTCGGCCGAGAGCTCGATCCGGGCGCCGCCGCGCGCCACGGCGAGAACGTCGGACGCGGTGACACCGGACGTCCCCACCACCACAGTGTGCATATCCATATTCAGGAGCGTACGCAGTGAATGCGCCTGCTGTCACTACTGGGGCACGGGGTTGCCCCTTACTTGTACGTCACAGCCCCCGGCGCCCGCGGAAGCTCCGCCGTTCGGCCCGCTCCGGCGGCGGCGCGTCGGCCAGCCGTACGACGGGATCGTCCGGCCCCTCCCGCCCGGCCACCACCGGCCGGTCCGCGCGCAGCGCCTTCGCCCGGTACTGGGCGGCGTCGGCGAGCCGGAACAGCCGGCGGGCCGAGCGCACCGGCCCGATCGGGTCCGCGGTCGAGGCGACCCCGCACGCGACCCCCTCGCCGAGTTCCAACTCCCCGGCCCGGCGGCAGAGTTCGTCGGCCGCCTTGACCACGTCGTCGGCCGACGGGCCGACCGCGAGCAGACAGAACTCGTCCCCGCCGAGCCGCGCGGCGAGCGCGCCCGGGAGCATCGCCCCGCACAGCGACAGCACCGACCCGAAGCGTTCGAGCAGACGGTCGCCGACGGCGTGCCCACGGGTGTCGTTCACCTTCTTGAGCCCGTTGAGGTCACAGACGACGAGGCTGACCACGGCCCCGTCCACGCGGTGCTGCTCGATCGCCTCGTCGAGGCGCACGTCGACGGCACGGCGGTTGGCGAGCCCGGTCAGCGCGTCGGTGTACGCGAGCCGGCGGGCCTCCTCCAGTTGCTCGGTCTGCGCGATCCCGGCGGCGGCGACGGAGGCGAGGACGGTGGCGAAGTCGGCGTCGGCACGGTCGAAGACGGGCGCGCGGGCGGCGCGGGCCACGTACAGCTCGCCCCAGGCCCTGCCGTGCAGCACGATCGGGGCGACCAGGCAGCAGCCGCGGCCCCGGCGGCGCAGGGCGGCGACACGCTGGTGGGAGTAACCGGGGCGGCCGGCCGCGGTGCCCTCGGCCGTCTCGACCCAGGCGTTGGGGCCGCCACCGCCCGCCCAGCGTTCGTGGAGGAACTCGGTGATCTCCGGGAACTGGTGCACCGGATAGGCCTCGGCCTCCGGGAACTCCTCCTCGTCCGGGGCGCGCTCCCCGACGTTCACGAGGACCCGCAGCCGGCCCAGGTCGCGCTCCCAGACGGAGAGCGCGGCGAAGCTGCCGTCCAGGGCGCGGCAGGCGCCGGCCGCGGCGGCGTGCCAGCACTCATGTGGGGTGTGAGCCGCAGCCATGCCCTGCGCCAGCGCGACGACGGCGGCCAGCCGGTTGTCCTCACCCATCACTCCAGGTTAGGGATTAATTGGCTCATTCGGGACATTGGTGCGGCGAACAGGTGTTGCGGGGCGCTGCCCAGCCGCCCCCTTCAGCTTCTTAGCTGCGGGCAGGCGTGCCGCAGGGCGGCACGGGTGGGCGCTGGGGGTCCCCCCGGCCGAAGGCTGGGGGAGGCACCCTGCCAGCGCCGGTAAGCGTCCCCAGCCCCCGCCCCCACCCCCTCGCCTCACTCCCCCGGCCACTCCGGTGACCGCTTCTCGTTGAACGCCGCCACGCCCTCCGCCCGGTCCCCCGAGAACGCCACCGTCCGCCACGCCGCGTCCTCCACCTCGAGCCCCGTCCGCAGGTCCAGCCCATGGCCCAGCCGCAACGCCCGCTTCGCCGCCCGCAGCCCCACCGGCGAGTTCGCCGCCATCCGGGCCGCCAGCGCCAGCGCGGCCTCCCGGTCCCGCCCCGCCTCCACCAGCTCGTCGACCAGGCCCAGTTCACGCGCCTCCGGCGCCTCCACCCGGCGCGCCGAGAAGACCAGTTCGGCCGCGCGGGCCGCGCCGACCCGGCGGGGCAGCAGCTGTGTGCCGCCGCCTCCCGGAATCACGCCCACCGACACCTCGGGCAGGCCCACCACGGCCGTACCGTCGGCCACGATCACATCGCAGGACAGGGCCAGCTCGAAGCCCCCGCCGAGCGCATAGCCGTGCACGGCGGCGATCGTCGGCATCGGAAGCTCCAGCACGCCGGTGTACGCCCCGCGCGACAGCGGCCGCGACCGGAGCAGCTCCGCGTCGCTCATCCCGTTGCGCTCCTTGAGGTCGGCGCCGACGCAGAACGCCCGCTCGTGCGACGAGGTCACCACCACCACGCGCGCGTCCCGGTCGCCGCCGAGCGCGGCACACGCGGCGACGATCGAGCGGGCCATCGCCACCGACACCGCGTTCATCGCCTTGGGCCGGTCCAGCACCAGCTCCGCGACGTGCCCGTGCCGCCGCACCAGCACGAACTCCCCGTACCGCTCCTCGCTCCCGCTCATGTGATCCTCCGCTCGACCCGCCAACGAGTTAACGCCGGTTAACTCCCTCGATCATCGCAGCCGGGGCAGAGGCGGGGGAAGGGGCACCGGCCAGGCCGGACACCCTCGTTCGAGTGACATCCCGGGAGACTCCCGGCGCACGCCCCACGGGAGCGCATAACGTGCGCTCGCCACGGCGCACCGGGGGCGCGAGCGCATCGGGGAGGGATCGTGATGACCGAGACGTCGACGCAGCCGACGCCAGACACCGACCTCACGGCCGCAGAGCCGGCACAGCCGGTACCGAAGCCGTCGGCCACGGACACCGCGCGGCCGACGGCGCCGACCGACCGGGCGCCCGCAGCCCGGCCGCCCACGGACGCCAACCCGACCGGCCCGCGCCTCTTCACCCCCCGCCCCCGAGGCCGGCACCGCCGCCCCCGCCCCCGCAGGGTCCTGCTCGTGGCGGGCGGTATCGCGCTGGCCGCCGGGGCCCTGAGCCTCGTCCGGATGAACATCGATCCCGGCGTGGGCGGCCCCGGCACCGCCGAGGCCGAACCCCGGCTGGATCCGGGCACCGGGACGGACCGGTCGACCCCTGCCGGCGCCATGCTCGCCACCGCCACCGCTACCGCCGTCCCCCCGATGAGCTCCGCGCCTGCTTCGGCGGCGGGCGGGGCGAGCACCACACCGACGGCGACCTCCACCCTCGTATCCCCGTCGGCCACGCTCCCGACCACCGCACCGGCCACCCCGGGCACGACCACCATTCCCGAGGCCCCGAACACGCCGGCCCCCTCGGCCACCCGGCGACCGGACCCGGCACCGCCCCGAACCACACCCCCCGCCACGCCCGCGCCCACGCCCCAGCCCTCGAACCCCGCCCACCCCGGTCTCTGCGTCCCGATCATCGGCCTGTGCGTCGGCCCCTAGGGGCTCCCGTCGGCCATGGGACTTCCCACGAGCGCCGGACTTCTACGAGGACGGGACCGCGCCGTCCCGCCGGGTGAGCAGCCACGGCTCCACGACCCCCAGGCCACGCACCGGGCGCTGCCACATCGGCTGGAGCGCGAAGCGGTACGACGGGGGCTCCTCGCCCTCCTTCTCGGCGGTCGCCGCCTCCTCCGCGGCGGCCGCCTCCGAGGCCGGTGCCTCCCCCACCCGGATCAGCTCCTCCGCGAACGCGCTGTCGACGAGGACGGCGTCGCGCGGCGCTATCGAGGTGAGACGGGAGGCGAGGTTCACGGTCGTACCGAAGACATCGCCCATTCGGGTGGTCACCGTGCCGAAGGCCATGCCGACGCGCAGCTCCGGCATCGTCTCGTCGTGCGCCATCGTCTCGACCAGGCGCAGCGCGATGTCGGCGGCGATACCGGCGTCGTCGGCGGCGTACAGGACCTCGTCGCCGAGGGTCTTGATGAGCCGGCCGCCGCGGGCCGCCACCAGGTCGGCGGCGGTGGTCTCGAACGCCTCGACCAGCTCGCCGAGCTCCTCCTCCTCCATGCGCCGGGTCAGCCGGGTGAACCCCACGAGGTCGGCGAAGCCGACGGCGAGCCGGCGGTCGACCATCTCCTCGTCGTCGGTGGCCTGGACGACCCGGCCCGCCGAGGCGGCGAGCTGGCGGCGCCAGACGTAGACGAGGAACTCCTCCAGCTCGGGCAGGAGCAGTTCGACGATCGGGTACGTGACCTCGGTGCGGGTCATGCCCGGCTCGGGGGGCTCGGTCAGGCCCTCCAGGAAGGAATCCATCTGCCACTCCGCCAGACGGGCGGTGGTCTGCCCCGTGGACCGCGCCACCTGCACGGCCATGGCCTCGCTGAGCAGTCCCGCCTCGACGAGGCCGGCGAGCCGGCGCAGGGCCAGTACGTCGGCCTCCGTCAGCGCCTTGGCCTGCCCGATGTCTGCGAAGCCCATCGCCCGCCAGAACCTCGACGCCAGCTCCATGGAGACGCCTGCGCTGCGGGCCGCCTGGAAGGGGGTGTAGCGGCGCTCGGCCCCGAGGATCAGGCCTTCGAGACGCAGCGCGAGGGGATCCTCGCCGGAGTCGGCGGCGTCCGCGCCCTCGCCGGAGCCCGTGTCGTCGACGGTCACGCCTGCTGCCCTTCCGATCTACCGCGGTCGCATACCGACCGGCCTCAACTCTACGGCAGCTGTGCGGTAGCTCACTTCGTGAGGTAAGCCGACTTCGGGGTGGTGAGGGGTCGAGTTCCGGGTGCGGATGGGTGGGGGTTGCTCGCGCCCACGCGGCGGAGCCGCAAATCAAATACAGCCCCGCGCCCCTTACAGGGCACGACCTAGCTGCGGGCAGGCGTGCCGCAGGGCGGCACGGGTGGGCGCTGGGGGTCCCCCCGGCCGAAGGCTGGGGGAGGCACCCGGCCAGCGCCGGTAAGCGTCCCCACCCCCCGGCCCCAGCCCACCCGCACCCGCATCCGCATCCGCACCCACCCTCACGCCGGCCGCAGGTGCACGATGTCCCCCGCCCCCACCGGCTCCTGAACCCCTGCCTCCGTGGCGATCACCAGCCTCCCGTCGCCGTCGACCGCCACCGCCTCCCCGACCAGCGACCGGTCCCCGGGCAGCTCCGCCCGGACCGACCGGCCCAGCGTCGCGCACCCCGCCGCGTAGGCCTCCTGGAGCCCGCTCGCGGCCGGATCGCCGCCTGCCGCGCGCCAGCGCCCGTACCAGTCCTCCAGGGACCGCAGGACCGCCCTCAGCAGCGTCTCCCGGTCCGTGCTCACCGCCCCGGCCAGCGCCAGCGACCCCGCCTGCGGCACCGGCAGCTCCGCCGCCCGGAGCGTGACGTTGACGCCGACGCCGACCACCACACCGTCCTCGTCGGCCCGCTCCGCGAGGATGCCCCCGGCCTTGCGCTCCTCGTCACCGACGGTGACCAGCAGGTCGTTCGGCCACTTGAGCGCCGTGTCGACGCCCGCCGCCTTCGCCAGCCCCGTCGCCACCGCCACGCCCGTGAGCAGCGGCAGCCAGCCCCAGCGGGCCACCGGCACCTCGGCCGGCTTCAGCAGTACCGAGAAGAACAGGCCCGAGCGCGGCGGTGCCGTCCACTGCCGGTCCAGCCGGCCCCGCCCCGCCGTCTGCTCCTCGGCGACCAGCACCACTCCCTCGTCGGCGTCCCCCGCGACTGCCCGCGCCACGAGATCGGAGTTGGTGGAGCCGGTGCGGTCCACCACCTCGATGTCGCGGTACAGGCCCCCCTGGCCGCCGTCCCGCACCAGGGCCTTGCGCAGCCCCGCCGGGTTCAGCGGTGGACGGTCCAGGTCGGACCAACGATTGTTGTTCGCATCTGCTGCATCTCGCGGCGTCATGCAAGCCACCCTAGGTGTGTTGTACGCCGCACTGCCGTTTGGTAGGCGCCCCACTACGCTACGGATGAGTAACCGTCCCCCCTTTTGAGCAGGCAGGGAGCCGCATCCCGATGTCCGAGCCGGAAGAGATCGACATTCACACGACCGCGGGGAAGCTCGCGGATCTCCAGCGCCGTGTCCATGAAGCGACACACGCCGGTTCGGAGCGCGCGGTCGAAAAGCAGC
>NZ_JBEYVI010000100.1:0-8080 GCF_040643955.1 Streptomyces sp. NPDC047061 | reverse complement strand
ACATCGCCGCCGCCCTACGGCATTACGCACGCGCCACCGACCGCCCCATCGACCTGCTCCTGGCAACGTGATCAACAACTTTGCCGGGGCCCTGCCGCTGCTCCGCGACAACACCGCTTTCCCGCGGGTGACGGACTTGACTATCCGGTACGAACACAGGACACCCGCCCCGCGTCGGATCCTGGCGGCTGTCGGGGTGGTGCCGGCGGGACTGCCTGGGGCCCGCTTGTCATCGGTACGGCGCGCATCGGTCAGCCGGACCAGGACGGTCCATGCGCTCCATGACAAGGGAGTGGGCATCTCCATCATCGTCAAGGAGCTGAAGCCGGACCACAGAACGGTCCAGAAGTACGTGCGCGCTGCCCGCGTCGACGACATCCCCTCAAACCTCCGCTTCCAGGACCGACTCGTCGCCGATCTCGAAGCCAATGCTTCCTGGGCCGAGATGCCCCAGGCCGCGTTGGCGCCCGCGTAATCCATCCCGCCTTCCCGCCAGGCACGCCGCCAGCGTTCCACCGACCGTTCGCTCACCCGCAGATCCCTCGCGATCACCGCGGTCTTCTCGCCGCGTGCGAAGCGCTCGCCCGCCGCGAACCGGATCCGCTCACGAAACTGTCGCCGCTCGGCGGTCAACCCGCCGCCCTGCGCGTACCGCATACCACTGGCCTACCGCGGGGATCAGTACCCGACCACAACCCGAAGAGATCAGTAACAAACCACCGCTAGCTCACGTCCTAGCTTGCCGGACAGCACGTCACTCTGCGGTGCGACGGCCACCACCGCGCTCGACACCGTCAGACTCGACGCCCACTGGACCACCGGCCCCCTACGACCTTGGCCGCAGCCCCCTTCCGCGCGCCACAGATCGACCTCTACTCCTCCAAGGAGGTTTTTGCGTAACCTTCCAAGATGTCATGATTCCGCCATTCCTCAAGAATCTTGGCGTACTTGATGATTCCTCCGCCATAGAAGTTATTCAAGACCGCCCTCGCATCATCCGGATTGCCTTCGTTGTTGACATAGCTGGGAGTGCACTCGCCCACGTTCATCCGGGCCGCCGCGATCCGCCTCGTGTTCCATGAGTCGCGCATGGCGCTGAGCCACGCATCCTCGGCTTCAACGGTCGCCTCGACAGCGGCGACCTCGCCTTCCAAGCAGTGGTTCACTATCCATGCAATATGCATGGCCTGCTTTCCGTTCCCGTACAGGTAGTTGGCGCCGAGCCCATTTCCCACCAACGTCATCTGGAAGTAGTTGGGGAGCCCGCTGACCAACATCCCGTGGAGGTTCCGGAGTTCATCCCTCCAGCGCTCCTGCAGCGTCACGCCGTTCCTGCCGGTGATGGGGAACCGCGCAACCTGGAAAAGTTCGGGATTCGTTGCCGCCAGTCCCGATGCGTAAACGATCAGATCCGTCCCGTACCCGACACCATCGACGACGAGACCGTGTTCGGTGATCTCATCGACACCTGCAGGGCAACTGACCAGGGTCACGTTCGACCTGTTGAAAGTCGGGTAGTATTCGTCGCTGAAGGTAGGTCGCTTGCACCACGATGCGAAATATGGCTTCAGCAACTCCGCAACGTTCGGGTCGTCTACCGTGTTGTCGATCTGTGCGCGCAACTTCTCCATGAACGTCATGTTGGCGAGCGCAAGTCGCTGCTTGAGGGTGAGTTCGACGCCAGCCTTGCTGGCCATCTCGGCCACCTCGGCGCCCAAGTTGCGGAGTGTGATCGAAAGTGAGGCGGAGTCGCTGACCACACCGTTTGTGTAGAGCGGTTCAGCGCTGGGGTTTCCTTCGACGTTCGCCATCATGTTCCAGGCTCGGCGCTCCTGCCACCCCGGCTCGAGGCCGGCGGCCCACTCCGGATCGGTCGGGAAGCTCTGGCGCGACGCAACCAGGGCCGGCGTGCGCTGGAAGACGTAGAGATGCTTCGCGTATTTCGCCACAACCGGTATGATCTGGGCGGCGCTGGCCCCTGTTCCGATGACGGCAACGCGCTTTTCGCGCAGCTTGTGCAGGTCCCCGTGGGTATTGCCACCCGTGATCTGGTAGTCCCAACGTGCGCTGTGGAAGCTGTCGCCCCTGAAACGGTTGATCCCTGGGATGCCGGGCAGCTTGCCCGAAGTAAAGGATTCTCCAGCCGCCAGTACCACGAATCGTGCGCGGAAAGAATCGCCTCGATCCGTTTCGATGGTCCATCGCTGGCCTTCTTCGTTCCATGTAGCGCTATTGACACTTGTCTGGAAAAGCGTCTGCGCATGGAGGTTGAAGCGGCGGCCGATGCGCTGAGCATGCTGCTGAATCTCTTCAGCGTCCGTGTAGCGCTGACTCGGAATGTAGCCGGTGTCCTCGAGCAACGGAAGGTAGCAGTACGCCTCGCTGTCACATGCGGCACCGGGGTACTGGTTGTAGAGCCAGGTCCCGCCGTAGTCGTGAGCACGTTCGATGATCCGGAAGTTGTCCACGCCCACCTTGCGTAGCTGCGCGGCAGTCTGCAGACCTGCGAATCCGCCACCGATGATCACGACATCGACGTCGTCGTCGACAGGTTCGCGGTCAAGGCGCTCCTGATGGAAGATGTCGTCCAGGTACTTCTGGTACTCCCCCTCCATCTTGATGTACTGCTTGGCGCCTTCGGCGCGGAGACGCTTGTCGCGCTCAAGGTCATAGCGATCCTTCAGCGCCTGAGGGTCGAAGTCGAGTTGCAGTAGTTCTTGCAGACCGGTGAACTCGCTAGAGGCCACTGATATCACTCCTCTCTCGGACGCACTCCCGAAGCCGGAGCGACATCGCCCCGGCTGACGATTGCGTACCGAGTACACACGGCTCGGCCGAAGCCTCCGGCTGTCCGACAATTCATTTGGTGGGACCGATCGCTGCGATTGGACCTGGCGTTGCCACGAAAAGAGATGTCGCTTTATATCCTGAGTGGTCGAACCTGATTTCGTTCCGGAACTGCGGGTCATTCTCGCGGTCGAGCCGACGCTCAGGTGCTTCGGCAGCCGCCGGGATCTGTGGGAGCTTGGGGGTGAAACTCTCCAGGTCCAACCGACTACAGGGTGGATTCCCGCTCTCAGCGCGACGTGGTCAGCCAGAGGTGCTCAAGACCGCGCAAGGCGGTGTGGGGTTTCCAGTCCGGGGGCTGGGTTATCCGGCACTCCGGGAGGAGGGGCAGCAGGTGGCGGAGGGCGGTGGCGGCCTCGGCGCGTCCCAGCGAGGCGCCCAGGCAGAAGTGGATCCCGTGGCCGAACGACAGATGCCGGCGGGTGTCGCGGGTGATGTCGAAGACTTCCGGGTCATCGCCGAGTGCCTCGTCGTGGTTGGCCGCGCCGACGAGTATGAGGGCACGCGCGCCTGCCGGGACCGTGGTGGCGCCGACCGTCGCGTCCTTAAGCGCGACACGGGCCAGGAGCTGGACCGGAGGATCGTAGCGGAGGGACTCTTCGATGCACTTGTCGACGAGGTCGGGGGCGGACCGCAGGGCGGCGAGCTGGGCGGGGTGGTTGAGCAGGGCGAGGACGCACCCGCCGATGAGGCCGCGGGTGGTCTCGTAGCCGGCGATGAGCAGCAGCCGGCAGGTGATGATGATCTCGTGCTCGGTCAGGGCGCCGCCCTCGTCATGGACGTGAACGAGGGCGGAAACGAGGTCATCGCCCGGCTCGTGGCGCCGCTTGTGAAGCAGCGCCAGGAGGTATTCATGGAAGCCGTCGCGGGCCGCGCGCATCATGGGGCGGACCTCGGACGGGATGAGGTGGCGGAAGTCGGTGCTCCGGGACAGTTGTTCAGCCCAGGTCGCCAGCTTCGGCCGGTCGGCCTCCGGGATACCGAGCAGCTCACTGATTACCCGGACCGGCAGCGGACGCGCGAGCTGGTCGATGACGTCGAAGCGAGGGCCGAGGTCACCCACCAACTCGCTGGTGGTCGCCTCGATGCGCGGCATCAGTGCCCGGACGCTCGCCGGGGTGAAGGCGCGCGACACCAGGCGGCGGAGCCTCGTGTGGTCGGGCGGCTCCAACCGGAACATGTTGCTGGCGTTGTCCTGATCGGTGGCGACGTCATTGGGCACGTGGCTGAAGGCCGGGTCGCTGAGGACCGCCGCGCAGTCCTGGTAACGGCTGAAGACGAACAGGTTCTCGCGCGGCCGGGCGACCGGCCGTTGGGCACGCCAGGTCGCAAAGGCCGGATAGGGATCCGCAATATGGTCGGGGCTGAAGAGGGCGGCGAGGGCGGGGCGCTCCTCCGGCCGGACTGCAAGCTCAGACATCAGCGTGTCCCAATCGGCTGTGCGGGCTCAAGGGTCAGCCGGACGGGCCGGAGGCTGTCGATCAGCGTGCTGGCCGGGGGCCAGACGTGCCGTTGCCTGACACGGGGTGGTGATGTCACGGATGCCTCCGGAATCGGTAGGGGAAGACCTCTACTTGTGGGGCCGCTCGAACGTGACCGGAAGCGGCGGTTGCCGCAAGAGGATGTCGTGGATCTGGTCGACCAGTGCGTCCACGTCCGTCAGTGGCTGCTCCGGGCGGCGGTCCTGTCGCTCGGGGTGCCGCATGGCGACCACGTCAGCGTCGGGGCTGAGAGCCGATGCGAAGGGCACAGAGAACGTTGCTGAGCCGGCCGCGTGCGGGAAGCACACCAGGCGGGCCGTGGGCGTGCGGGACGGGCGGTAACGTCGGCACTGTAACTCGTCGTCGACAAGGAAGTCGGGCATGCCGCTCCACGTGCTAGCTTCGGCAGAATGAATCGCGATGTATGGGCGCCACGGGCACTCATCGCCAGGTGAGCGAGGCTTGAGCCTACAGGCGGTGTTCCCGGCCACGGCTCTTCAGACAGTTCCTCTGTTCCACTGCGCAGGCACGATCCGCCCACTACCGGCGTACGGATTCCGGCCGGTACCGCAGCAGCACTTCGTGATCTGACGGTCAGTCGGCCAGGCGAGAGCGGTGAGGCGTCGCTTGTCGTGGTGCCGGCGGGAGCGGGCTTGGTGGCGGCGCCAGGGGACCATGACAACTGGAAGGCCACGCGGATGGCTGCGATCTCGGCTGGCAGGTCTCGCACCGGGCGATGAGCAACTGGAACAGCCGACGCGCCTCGGTGACGGTCAGGCGATCTGTCCCCAGTCTTCGGGTGGATCGGCGGAGCCGTCGGCATTCGGGACCGGTTCAGGATGGTCTCGGCGGTCCAGGCCGGCGATCACGGCGGGCAAAGGCGAGGACGGTCATACCTGGCCATGCGCCGCCGGCCGGATGCCCTCATTTGAGCGCTGCGGGAAGCCCGGGGGTCGTCGGCGTCGGTGACCCGCGGAATCCGCTTCAGCGCCGCGGAGAGAACCTGATTGCCTCCCAATGGGCGCGTGGTGGAACCGTGTTATTTCGGGTGGTGAGCCCCAGTGACTACCTTCCGCTCATGAGGGACTGTGAGACGTAAGCGCTCAGCAGGAATACGACTGATCAGCGACGGCGTGTGAGGTGTTCTGGTCAAGTGGGCTGTGCGATGGGTGGCATCCAGAGGTTGCCGGTGAAGGCGCGGCGGACGGCGTGGAAGGCGCTCAGACCGCGCTTGCGTGCGGAGTCGAGGTACGAGCGCACGGTGAGCCGGGCCCCCGCCCGTGTTCGGGCCGGTGACAGCTGGAGATCATCAGCTGGGTCTTCCCCGGCCGCAGAGCCCGTTCCCCGCAGTTGTTGGTAAAGGGCACGAGGAGCGGGTCGTCGGCGAACTGGAGGATTGCATGAGCCTGATCGCGCAGGCGTTCCAGCAGGTCGCGGGCGGTGGCCTGCTGGCGCCCCTCGGCCCGGGGACGCTCGGACAGGCCGGTCTTGCCGCCCTGGCGGAAAGTCTTCAAGCACAGAAGGAATGCCTCGGGGGCGATCTCGTGGGTCTCGCCGCTACCGAAGGTGTCCGAGCTACCGAATGTGTCCGAGGACGGCGGTATCGAGGAGTTACCCGATCTGCGGCCCAGCCGCCGCTCCAGCTCCGCCGCGCGCGCCGTCAACCGCTCCCGCGCGGCGGCCAACTCCTCGTTCTGTCGCTGGAACAGCCCGGACGACGCGAGGAGGTCCCCACGCGACGCCGGCTCCAACCCCGACGACATGACCGCAGACCCTGCCGCACCCACCCCCGACCTGACACAACGTCAAGAATTCGGCAGAGCAACGACCTTCTGAATGCGCACCGAAAGGCTGGCCTGTGAGCCTGCCGATTGTCCTTGGGAGCGAGTCGCCGGGGGCTCGGTCGGGGTCTGCCGGCTCGCGGTGCTTTCTCGCGCCGCTGGTTCCCTGTGCGCAGGACAGGCTGCTCGTCCCGGAAGACGCGCCCGGTCGGCTGGCGGCGGAGACAGCAGCGAACGGTGCCGACGCGGTCATCGTCCGCAGGAGATGGTGCCTTTCATCGACCCGCGCATGCGGGGCGGCCGCGTCGTCAGCGTGGACTC
This sequence comes from Streptomyces sp. NPDC047061, assembly GCF_040643955.1. Classification (NCBI taxonomy): domain Bacteria; kingdom Bacillati; phylum Actinomycetota; class Actinomycetes; order Kitasatosporales; family Streptomycetaceae; genus Streptomyces; species Streptomyces sp. NPDC047061. The sequence goes on along the minus strand of NZ_JBEYVI010000100.1, from coordinate 1,650 downwards.
AAGGCGCGGCGCCTGGTGCACGTTCGCCTCGCACGCCAGAGCGCCTGCTGGTGTGAGTGGAGCGAGACACCGGGACCAGGCACGGTGTGGCCCGCGTCCATGCCGACACCGGGTCAGGCATCCAGGTAGCGCGGTGGCGATGCTGCGAGCGGGAACCGGCTCACTACTTACTGAAACGCTGAATTCTTTTTCGCACGGGACGGACGGACATGCCAAGCGCTGAAGAATTTCCTGTGCGGGATGACATGATCGCAGTCATTGGCATGTCATGCCGCCTGCCCAAGGCACCGGACCTCGGTGCCTTCTGGCAGCTTCTCCGCGGCGGTGGCGATGCGATCACGCGAGTGCCGGCGGACCGGGAGGAGATCGGTCGGCCGCGGGCGGGCGAAGCCCTGCCCGGCACCTCCTTCGGCGGCTACCTGGAGAGCGTCGACCGGTTCGACGCCGAATTCTTCGGCATCTCTCCACGCGAAGCCATCGCGATGGATCCCCAGCAGCGGCTGGTGCTCGAGCTGAGCTGGGAGGCGTTCGAGGACGCCGGCATCGTGCCGGGCAACGTCCGCGGTGACCGGATCGGCGTCTTCGTCGGAGCGAACCGCGACGACTACGCCACGCTGCTGCGTGGGCGTGGCACGGACGCGATAACGGCGCACAGCAACACCGGCCTGCAGCGCGGCATGATCGCGAACCGGGTGTCCTACGCGTTCGGGCTGAGCGGTCCGAGCCTGACGGTGGATACGGCCCAGTCGTCCTCGCTGGTCGCCGTTCATCTGGCGTGCGAGAGCCTGCGCCGCGGGGAGTGCACCAGCGCGCTGGTCGGCGGGGTCAAGCTCAGCATCAGCCAGGAGACGGCGGCTGAGGAAGCGAAGTTCGGCGGCCTCTCGCCGGACGGCCGCTGCTTCACGTTCGACTCGCGCGCCAACGGCTACGCGCGCGGCGAGGGCGGCGGCGTGCTCGTCCTCAAGCCCCTGTCGAGCGCGTTGGCCGCCGGTGATCCCGTGTACTGCGTGATCCGCGGCAGCGCAGTCAACAGCGACGGCGCCAGCGACGGTCTGACCGTTCCGAGCAGCGCGGCGCAGGAAGCGGTCATCAGGCGTGCCCACCAGCTCGCCGGCCTGCAGGCGGCGGACGTGCAGTACGTCGAGCTGCACGGCACCGGGACCCGGGTCGGCGACCCGGTCGAGGCGGCGGCGCTCGGCGCCGCGCTGGGGCGGGACCGTGCTGAGCACGGCCCGCTGGCCGTCGGCTCGGTCAAGACGAACATCGGCCACCTCGAGTCCGCAGCGGGAATCGCCGGTTTCCTCAAGGTCGCGTTGGCCATCCGCGGGCGCGAGATCCCGGCCAGCCTGAACTTCCGCGAGTCGAACCCGCAGATTCCGCTCGACGAGCTGAACCTGCGGGTCCAGACCCGGACCACGCCCTGGCCCCAGGCCGACCGGCCGCTCATCGCCGGGGTCAGTTCCTTCGGGATGGGCGGCACCAACTGCCACGTGGTGGTCGGCGAGGCACCCGTCGTCGAACGGTCGGCGGCACCTGAGGCCGGGGTGGAGCCTGAGTCTGCCGTGGAGGCTGCTGTCCAGGATGGGCTGGAATCTGCGGGTCCGGTGGTGTGGGTGGTGTCGGCGCGGTCTGATGCGGCGTTGGCGGCGC
>NZ_JBEYVI010000099.1:0-9000 GCF_040643955.1 Streptomyces sp. NPDC047061 | reverse complement strand
CGCCCGTCGAATACGAAGCCAACTACTACACCGAACTCAAGAAACCCCAGGTCATCACCACGATCTGAGATCTCTGCCGAACCCGGGGCGGTTCACCCTCGCCACCGCACCCGTCGCGCTGTGAATACCGATCCGCCGAGCGACAGGCCGCTGTCGCCGGGACGGTCGCCCCCACCACACACCGCCTCAAGTGATACGTCTGCCGGTCGGTCTTACTTCTCGGTCGTCTCGGATTTCCCGCCGATGGACTCTTGGTAAATGTCCGCGTAGGTACGCGAGTCCTTGACCAGCCCGTCACAGAAGGCAGCGACATCGTTCCCGATGAGTTCCAGGACTCCCTTGCCGGCCGCGACGCCCTCTTCGAAGAAGTCGACGATCCCCGGGAGCAGGGTCCCGTCGGACAAGCCAACCGGTCCGATCTTGAAGAAGTACTTCTGCATCTCCTTGTAGACGATCTGGTAGTCCGGTGGGAGCGCCTTGACCCGCGCCATGTGCGCCCGCCACTGCTTCTTGCCCTCGATGATGTCCTGAATGCCCACGTCAGCCTCCCAGCCGGCCCAATTTCCTTGCGACGTTCCGGTTCAGCTGCTCGCGCCAGCGGTCGCGATAGCTCCGAGCCCCTTCTCCGCCGGCCAGCGCCGCGCAGAAGCCCGCGACGTCGTCGCCGAGCACCTCGTGAACGCTCTGGCCGTCCGCCGCGGTTTCTTCGAGCAGCCCCAGGGCACCGTCCAGGATCGGCATCAGATTGCGACCCGTGAAGTCCCCGTAGGGGAAGAGATGGGCCTTGATCTGTTCCCATGCCGCCCGGTAGTCGGCCGGCAATGCCTCGGCCCGGGCTTCGAACGCCTTCCATTCCCTGGTGAGGTCGCTGCCGGTAATGGTCTCCCAGAAGTTCATCGTCCGCCCTCCCTGAGCTTGTCGATTCGCGATGAGAGGTACTCCCACTTCACCCAGAACTTCCCGAGTTCTTCGCGCCCCGCGTCGTTGAGCGCATAGAACTTGCGCGGCGGCCCCATCCCGGACGGTCGTTTCGCCACCTGGACGAGCCCGTTCCTCTCCAGGCGCAGGAGGATGGTGTAGACGGTCCCCTCGATGACGTCGGCAAAGCCGAGTTCGTTCAGCCGACGGGTGATGGCGTACCCGTAGGTCTCCTCACTGCCGATGATGTGAAGCACGCAGCCCTCAAGCGTGCCCTTCAGCATCTCCGTCAGGTCGTCCATCTCGGACCTCCCTCCGATCTTCCACTACTACGTAGTGCCGAGTACCACTACACGGTATCACGTAGTAGTCCGGCGGGCGCGGGCCGCGGAAGCGCCGGGAATCATCGGCGTCGCGTTTGGCGCGCGGCAGTTCGGCGGGAACTGGACGTTGCTTGCAGACAGGCACGTTGCTGTATGGGACTTGTACGGGCGTGGTGCCGAGCTACCCGCGCCGAATCGGTCTTCAGCTCTGCCACGGACTTGAGCCACACTCCGCGTGGCGAGCAGCCGACCAGGATGTGCCGGACCGGCCGCCTTGACGCTCGGCAGGCCGACCGTCACGCGCGCGGTCTGGTCGCCCGACGCGGGGGCCGACCGAGCCTTGTCGAGGCCGCACCGCCCTGCGAACATTCGTTCAGCGCAGGCTTGTTGCATCGCGAGAGGTCGCGAAAGGGGCACAAGGCATGGCGTTCTGGCGACGGGGAGACCGGCACGACCGTGCATCGGGCAGTACACCGCCGCACTTACCGGGGACGCCGTCACCCGGGTCCTCTTCTCCACCGTCCGGCTCCATCTACGACCCGCTCGAAGGGCAGCCCGGCACCGAGCCCCTTGCCACTCTGCGGAGCGGGGCCCTGCTCAGCGCGGTGGACCAGGCCAATGACGCGGCGGACGCCGCGCACGGCGACTGGTACGCCCTCGCCAGGAGCGCCGCCGTCCTCGGCCGGGCCCAGGAGAAGAGCGGCGACGCCGAACTCGCCGTCGCCGCCTACGACCAGGCGGTCCGTCTGTACAACGACAACTCCCGCGACATGGGCCGCGGCGCCGATGCCGTCACGGGGCTCGCCACCCTGGTGGACTGCACAGGCCGGGCCATGCTGCTCCACCACCGCCAGGGCCGCCGCACACTGACAGACTCCGCCTTCGACGTGGGACGCCTCTTCGCCGAGTTCCTCGCCGGGAACGGACTGACGGCCCCCGCTTCCCAGCTCCTCGGTCGCCGCGCCGCCGTACTCCAGCACACCGGGCAGCCCACCAGCGGCCTGCTGGACCCCGGGGTCCTTTCCCTGCTGGCCCCACAGGACACCCTGCGCGAAGCCACCTGGGCCGTGGCGGAGTACCTGGATTTCCCGGGCCCGCACACGCTGGCCGAGGCCCTTCGGGCCACGGGTGCCGAGAAGCAGCGGTGGGCGACCCGTCTCGCCGGCGCGCTGACCGTGGACGGCGGCCGCAAGGAGGACCGTTGGTCACCCACCCTGCGCGGCAGCCATCTCCTTCTCCTGCCCGACGCCGCCCGTGCCGTCTCCCGCGCCCTCGGCGATGCCACCAGCACGGCCAGGGACGGCTGGCGCCTGACCGGCCGCGAGATCCACATGTGCTACTCGGTTGCCTCCGGCCGCGGGGAACTGCGCCATACCCTCGGCGACCACGCCGAATACTGGGGCGGCCTCCTGCTCGCCCTGGGCAAAGACGCCCTTCGCGCCGACGACACCCCACTCGCCGCCGACTGCGGCAACTGGCTCCGCGGCGTGCTCACCCAGGCCGCCCCCTACACTCTCATCGCCCCCTGGGGACAGGAACTGCGGACCGGAGTCGAACAACTGCCGGGCTGAAGCCGCATGCTCAGGCAAAGGGTTCCGCCCGGCGACCGCTCCGGCACAAGCAGAGCCATGAGCTCACGAGCCGCACGTTTCCCCGAGGTCGAACGTCGTCCAGTACGTGCAGTACATCCTGTTCGGCGATTGATCCGCGCGTATCTCCTCGCGCATCCCCGCTCCGGCCCGGCTACAGGCCCACGTCGCGGCTGCGGATGTCCTCCAGGGACTCGCGGCGGACCAGGAGGCGGGCGATGCCGTCACGGACGGCGGCCACCGGCGGACGCCCGACCAGGTTGTAGCCCGAGGCCATGGATACGTGACAGGCGCCGGCCACGGGTACGGCGAGCAGGTCACCCGGGCGTACGTCGGCGGGGAGTCGGGCGTCGGCGGCGATGATGTCGCCCGCCTCGCGGTGCCCGCCGACCACGGTCACTGGGCCCCGGGGCCTCGGTGCTGTGCCTGCCGATCAGACGGGGCGCACAGGGGGCGCCGTACAGGGCCGGGCGCGGGTTGTCGCTCATGCCGCCGTCCACCGCCACGTAGGTGTGTGAGCCAGTGCGCTCGACGGACAGGACGCGGTGCAGGGCGATGCCTGCCGGGCCCACGATCGCCCGTCCCGGTTCGATGATCAGCCGGGGGACGGGGAGTCCGGCCGCGGCGCAGGCGTCGGTGAGTTCGGTGCGGACCTTGTGGGCCAGTGTCGTCAGGTCAAGGGCTTCCTCACCGGGGCGGTAAGCGATGCCGTGGCCGCCGCCGAGGTCGAGTTCGGGCAGGACCAGACCGTGCTGCTGGTGCAGGCGGGCCATGAGGCCGACCATGCGGCGTGCGGCGGCGAGGTAGGGCTTGGCGCTGGTGATCTGGGAGCCCAGGTGGCAGTGCAGGCCAGTGAGTTCGAGCTGCGGCTGGTCCAGTATCCGGGTGATGGCGTGCTGGGCGTAGCCGTCGGCGATGGAGAGGCCGCACTTCTGGTCGTCGGTGCCGGTGCGGATCTTCTCGTGACCGCCTGCGGTGATGCCGGGCACGACTCGGACCATCACCTTCTGGTGTCCGTCAGGTCCGACCGCCGCGGCCAGCATGGCGATCTCCGACGGGCTGTCGATGACGATGCGACCGACGCCCAGGCGCAGGGCGGTGGCCAGGTCGCGGAACGACTTGGCGTTGCCGTGCAGTGTGATCCGCTCGGGTGGGAAGCCGGTGGTGACGGCGAGTTCGAGTTCGGCGGTCGAGCAGACGTGGAGGCCAAGCCCCTCCTCGTCGATCCAGTGGACCATGGCCCGGCACAGGAACGCCTCGGCGGCGTAGAGGACTTCGGCGTCGGGGAAGGCGTGTCGGTAGGTGCGACAGCGGTCGCGGACCTCGTTCTCGTCCAGGACGTAGGCGGGGGTGCCGAAGCGGTCGGCGATCTCCGCGAGCGATACGCCGCCCACCGCCAGATCGCCAGGCCGGGGCTCGGTTGTCGAGGCCGGCCACACCGACAGTTCGGCGGAGGTGACGGTGGCAGTGGGTTCGTGGACTGTGGTCATCGTGACTGTCCCTGTCGGGCGATCCGCGGCGCGGGAACAGGAGCGGCGGGCTCGACCGGTGCGGGAGCCGGTGCCGGGAACTGCGGGTCCACCGTGACGCTGGTGATGCCGAGCGGTGCGGTCAGTGCGCGCAGGGCCGGTTCGGCGAGGTGGATCCACGCCTGGTCGGGGCCGAGCGTGGCGGTCAGCCGCCGTGCGGAGGTGAAGCCGACGGCCGTACGGTCACCGAGCGGGGTGCGGAAGAGCCGCGCAGCACACCCGGAGGGGCCCGGCCGGACCGGGACATGGAGGAGTCCGGCCTGGAAGTGGTCGGTAGGGTCGGGGTCGTCTGCCATGGGCGCCTCCCGGAGGGCAGGGAGCGAGTGCTCTGGAACGCCCCGGACGCGGGGAGGCGGACCGGGGCTCGCATTCGACGTTACGCCGCACCTGGGGCACCCGGACGTGCCCTGACGGGACGCTGACGTCCGTCCGGACGACCTTGACGGAGCGCTGACGCCGCTGGTGAGAGTGCATGTAAGGGTCCGTCAGGAGGGCGTCAGGAAGTGGTGCGAGGGGTGTTCGGAAGCCTCAGAACAGGGGTGAGATGGAACCGTTCCGAGGAGGATCAGATGTCCGAGTCCCGCCCGCCCTCAACCGCTCGCCTCGTAGTGGGAGTGAGCGGTTCGCCCGGCAGTCTCACCGCTCTGGTCCGGGCCGCAGACGAGGCGCGGCGTCGCGGGGTCGAGCTGTGGCCGGTGCACGCGTGGATACCGCCCGGCGGGGACCTCGCGGCCCGCAGGTCGCCGGCGGCGGCCCTCATGGTGCCGCAGTGGGAACAGCTGGCGCGGGAGAGGCTGCTCAAGGCGCTGCGTGACGTGTTCGGCGACACCGGCTCCGGGCTGCCCGGGCAGGCACTCGTCGCCCGGGGCGCCCCAGGACCGGCTCTCGTGCAGATCGCCGACCGGGAGGACGACGTCATCGTGGTTGGCGCCGGACGGCGAGGACGACTGCGTCGCGGGCTGCGGCCTTCGGTCGGCCGCTACTGCCTCGCCCACGCCGGCTGCCCCGTTCTCGGGGTGCCGCCGTCCCCGCTGCAGGCCGCGCTGGAGGCCGCGCACCGCCGGAACGTCCTGCGGCTGCGGCTGGACACTGGCCGTCTTCAGCGGGAGTTCGACACCGTGCCGCCCGGCGCCTGAGCTCTTCAGGGCGTGGTCGCGGCCGGTACGTCCGGCTGCTGTGGCAGCCGCTCGGGAGCCGTCGGTACCGCGAGCACCATGGTGAGGCCGCCCCCGGGCGTGTCCTCGGCGTGGAGCGTGCCGCCGACGGCCTCGGTGAAACCGCGCGCGACCGCGAGGCCCAGGCCGACTCCCGCGCCGCGGGGTGAGTCGCCGTAGCGCTGGAAGGGTTCGAAGATGCGGTCCTTGGCCTCGTCGGGGACACCGGGTCCACGGTCGACGACCCGTACCTCGACCCGGTCGGCGATGGCGCTCGCCGACACCAGGACCTTCTCCCCGGGCGGGCTGTACTTGACAGCGTTCTCGACGACGTTGGCGACGGCCCGCTCCAGCAGTCCCCGGTCGACGTGGACCATGGGCAGGGTCTCGGGGATGTCCAGTTCCACGCTGTCCTCGGGCACCCCGCCGAGGGCCATGGGCACGACCTCGTCGAGGTCGGTCTCGCGGATGATGGGGGTGACGGTCCCGGTCTGGAGGCGGGACATGTCGAGCAGGTTCCCGACCAGGAGGTCGAGCCGGTCTGCGCCTTCCTCTATGGCCTGGAGCAGTTCCGTCCGGTCCTCCTCGGACCACTCGACGTCGTCGGAGCGCAGCGAGGTCACGGCGGCCTTGATGCCGGCGAGCGGGGTGCGCAGGTCGTGGCTGACGGCGGCGAGCAGTGCGGTGCGGATGCGGTTGCCCTCGGCCAGTTCCTTGGCGCGGTCGGCCTCGCGTTGCAGGCGCTGGCGGTCCAGGACGACGGCGGCCTGGGCGGCGAACGCGGCCAGTACCCGGCGGTCGGAGGCGGGCAGCACACGGCCGCGCAGGGAGAGGGCCATGTGGTCGCCGACCGGTACGTCGACGTCCGCTTCCTCCGGATGCTCGGCGGGCTGGGGTCCCACGCTGCCGGCGCAGGTCCAGGGAGCCGTCTCGTCGGTCCGCTCCAACAGGGCCACGGAATCCATGCCGAAGGTCTCGCGGACCCGTTCCAGCAGCGCCTCCAGCGAGGTCTCGCCGCGCAGGACGTTCCCCGCGAGGTAGGACAGGATCTCGGACTCGGCGCGCAGCCGGGCGGCTTGGTGGGTGCGGCGGGCGGCGAGGTCCACGACGGAGGCCACCGACACGGCGACCCCGACGAAGATCACGATGGCGACGATGTTCTCAGGGTCGGCGATGGTGAAGGTGTGGACGGGCGGGGTGAAGAACCAGTTGAGCAGTAGGGAGCCGACCACTGCGGAGGCCAAGGCCGGGAAGAGGCCGCCCAGCAGGGCCGCCGCCACCGTCAGCGTCAGGAACAGCAGCATGTCGTTGGCCAGGCCGACCTCCGGGGTGACGCTGGTGAGGAGCCAGGTGAGGAGAACGGGCCCCAGCACGCCGGCGAGCCAGCCCCAGATGACCCGCGAGCGTCCCAGGCGAGCCCCGCTCGCCGTCGGCAGTCCGCGCCCCTTGCCGACCTCGTCGTGGGTGATGAGGTGGACGTCGAGGTCGGGTCCCGACTCACGTGCCACCGTGGCGCCGACGCCCGGCCCGAAGACGTACTGCCAGCTTCTGCGGCGGGAGACGCCGAGGACGATCTGGGTGGCGTTGACCCCGCGCGCGAAGTCCAGCAGGGCTGCGGATATGTCGTCGCCGACGACCTGGTGGAAGGTGCCGCCGAGGTCCTCGACCAGGGTGCGCTGGTCGGCGAGCTCCTTCGGGGAGGCGGAGGTGAGCCCGTCGCTGCGGGATATGTAGACGGCGAGCACCTCGCCGCCTGCGCCCTTCTCGGCGAGCCGCGCGGCCCGCCGGATCAGCGTCCGCCCTTCGGGGCCGCCGGTGAGGCCGACCACGATCCGTTCGCGCGAACCCCAGATGGTCGAGACCCGGTGCTCACTGCGGTACTCGGTGAGATACGCGTCGACCCGGTCGGCGACCCACAGCAGCGCCAGTTCGCGCAGGGCGGTGAGGTTGCCCGGCCGGAAGTAGTTGGACAGGGCCGCGTCGACCTTGTCCGACTTGTAGATGTTCCCGTGTGCCATCCGGCGCCGCAGCGCCTCGGGGGACATGTCGACCAGCTCGATCTGGTCGGCCCGCCGTACGACCTCGTCCGGCACGGTCTCCCGCTGCCGTACGCCGGTGATCGACTCGACGATGTCGCCCAGCGACTCCAGGTGCTGGATGTTGACGGTCGAGATCACGTCGATCCCGGCGACCAGCAGCTCCTCCACGTCCTGCCAGCGCTTGGTGTTGCGGGAGCCGGGGATGTTCGTGTGGGCCAGTTCGTCGACCAGGGCGACCTGGGGCCTGCGGGCCAGGACGGCGTCCACGTCCATCTCGCTGAAGACGCTGTCCCGGTACTCCAGCTCCTTGCGCGCGATCTGCTCCAGGCCGTGCAGCATCACCTCGGTGCGCGGCCGACGGTGGTGTTCCACGAAGGCGACGACGCAGTCGGTGCCCCGCTCGATCCGCCGGTGTGCCTCGGAGAGCATGGCGTAGGTCTTGCCCACGCCCGGTGCCGCGCCGAGGTAGATCCGAAGCTTGCCACGTGCCATGTCATCCCTCGAAGCGATAGCCCATGCCGGGCTCGGTGATCAGATAGCGGGGGTGAGAGGGGTCCCTCTCCAGTTTGCGGCGCAGCTGGGCCATGTAGACGCGCAGGTAGTTGGTCTTGTTGCTCTGCGAGACGCCCCAGACCTCCTGGAGGAGGTGTTTCTGTGTGATCAGCCGGCCGGGGTTGGTGACCAGGATCTCCAACAGGTGCCACTCGGTCGGGGTGAGCCGCACGTCCCGCCCGCCGCGGACGACCTTCTTGGCGAGCAGGTCGATGCTGAAGTCCCCCGTCTCGACGAGCGTCGTGTCGGGCACCAGCGGTGTGTCCTCGGTGCGGCGGACGGCGGCCCGCAGCCGGGCGAGGAGTTCGTCCATGCTGAACGGCTTGGTGATGTAGTCGTCGGCGCCCGCGTCCAGCGCGGCCACCTTCTCGTCGGAGCCCTGCCGGGCGGACAGGACGAGGATCGGCACGCGGGTCCAGCCACGCAGTCCCTTGATGATGTCGACGCCGTCCATGTCGGGCAGGCCGAGGTCGAGCAAGACCACGTCGGGCTGACGCGCGGCGGCGAGTCGTAGGGCCGTGGCGCCGTCCGGGGCGGCGTCCACTCCGTACTTGCGTGCCTGCAAGTTGATGACGAGGGCCCGCACCAACTGCGGGTCGTCCTCCACCACGAGCACCCGGGTCATGGGTGTGTGCCTCTCCTGTCGTACGTCGGGCCGTACCCGCGGGAAGCGGGGCGACCGACGTCATGACGGTGGGAGCCGGCGAATCCGGGACATTCACCCGGCCGCCGACTCCCGTGTGGGTCGCGTAAGGCCATCACTTCTTCGCTACGAGGTCCTTGAGCGCGATGTTGAGTTCGAGGACGTTCACACGCGGTTCGCCGATGAAGCCGAGGGTGCGGCCGTCGGTGTGGTCGTCGACCAGCTTCTGGACCTGGGCGACGGACAGGCCGTT
>NZ_JBEYVI010000098.1:0-10917 GCF_040643955.1 Streptomyces sp. NPDC047061 | reverse complement strand
ACCACCCTGACCCAGCAGAGCCTGGACGGAGTGGTGGCGCACGCCGTCCTCGATCATCGCAAGGACGACGCCACCGCGTTCCTGACCGCGCTCGCACACGCCCACACCGGCACCCACGCCAAGGTCTCCTGGCGGCTCGCCCCCTCCCCGCTGCTGGACCCGCCGCCCGCCTACCCGTTCCAGCGGACCCGGTTCTGGCTGGAGGCCCCCGCCGGTGACGCCGCCGGGCTCGGCCTCGTCCCGGCCGGGCATCCGCTGCTCGCGGCCGAGTCCGCGCTCCCGGACGGTGGCTGGCAGGCGACCGGCCGGATCGGTCTCACATCCCGTCCGTGGCTGGCCGACCACGCCGTCCACGGCATGCCGCTGCTGCCCGGCACGGCTCTCCTCGACCTGGCCCTGCACGCCGGGGAGGCCACCGGCTGCCCGGACGTCGACGAGCTGATCCTCCAGGCACCGCTGACGCTGTCGGCCCCGCGCGTCCTCCACATCGTGGCCGAACCGGCCGGTGACGCCGGCCGCCGCCCGTTCGCCGTCCACTCGCGGCCCGCCGACGACCCGTCCGGCTGGGTGACGCACGCGACCGGGATCCTCGCCCCCGAACTCCCCGCGATACCGGTCCCGGACGTCGCGGACGGCGAGCCGGCCGACCTGTCCGGCCTGTACGAACGCCTGGAGAGCGACGGCTACGGCTACGGCCCCGCGTTCCGCAACCTGCGCGGCCTGCGCCGGGCCGGTGACGCGCTCCGCGCCGAGGTCCGGCTGGACGCGACGACACCCGTCGACGGCCACGGTCTCCACCCGGCCCTGCTCGACGCGGCGCTGCACGCCCTCGCCGTCGACGGCCTCGGCGAGCAGGGCACCGGTCTGCCGTTCTCCTGGCGCGGCGTCCGGCTGCACGCGACCGGCGCCGACACCCTCCAGGTCACCTTGACGCCGCTCCGCCCCGACGCGGTCGCCCTCCACGCGACCGACCCGGCGGGCCGTCCCGTCCTGACGGTCGAGGAGCTGGTCGTCCGTCCGCTGACCGGTGATCTCACCGCGGCGGCCCCTGCGAAGTCCGGTGTGCCCGACCTGTTGCACCCGGTGTGGATCCCGGTCGAGGAGCCGGACCGGCTGAGCCCGGCGGACGCGGTCTTCCTCGGCTCCCCGCCGGACGACGCCGACGTCCCCTTTCACGCGGACTTCGCGGCCTGGTCGGCGGCGCTCGGCGACGACGTCCCGCCATCGGAGGTCGTCGCGCTGCCGGTGACGGCGGCCTGCCCGCACGCGTCCGGCGGCTGCGACTGCCCCGCCTCGGCGACCGCGGCGGCCGGAACCATGCTGGGGCTGCTGCGCGACTGGGTGGCCGACGACCGGTTCGCCGGTTCGGTCCTGACCGTCGTCACGCTCCTCGCGCAGGCCCTCCCGGACGACGGGGAGGCCCCGTCCCCGGCGCAGGCGGCGCTGTGGGGCCTGGTCCGCAGTGCGCAGAGCGAGCACCCCGGCCGTTTCCGGCTGGTGGACGTCGCGTCGCCGGAGCCGGGCCCGCTGCTGCGGGCGGTCGCGGCTGCCGAGGCGCTGGACGAGCCGCAGCTGGCGGTGCGGGCCGGGACGCTGTTCCGGCCGCGGCTGGCCGACGGCCGCGAGTCGTTCCTGGTGCCGCCGTCGGACACGGGCTGGCAGCTGATGTCGACGAGCCGGACGGGGTCGCTCGACGACATCGTCCTGGCACCGACCGATCTGCACGACGGCCCGCTGGGGCCGGACGAGGTCCGGATCAGCACCCGTGCGGCCGGTCTGAACTTCCGTGACGTCCTGGTCTCGCTCGGCATGGTGAAGGCGCTGGCCCCGATCGGCGGCGAGGAGGCCGGTGAGGTCATCGCGGTCGGCTCGAACGTGACGACGCTCCGTCCGGGCGACCGGGTGACGGGGCTGTTCTCGCGTGGCGGCATCGGCCCGGTCGCCACCACCGACCACCGGCTCGTCATGAAGGTCCCCGACGTCTGGACCTGGGCCGAGGCCGCGACCATTCCCGTCGCGTTCCTGACCGCCTGGCACGGATTGGTCGTCCTCGGCGGCCTCAGGAAGGGCCAGAAGGTCCTCATCCACGCCGCGACCGGCGGCGTCGGGCAGGCCGCCCTCCAGATCGCCCGGCTGTTCGAGGCCGAGGTGTACGCGACGGCCAGCCCCCGCAAGTGGCCCGTCCTGCACGGCCACGGCCTCGATCACGGCCACATCGCCAACAGTCGCACCACCGACTACGAGCACCACTTCAGGAAGACCGCCCCGCACGGCGTCGACATCGTCCTCAACAGCCTGGCGGGCGAGCACATCGACGCGAGCCTCCGGCTGCTCAAGCCGGACGGCCGCTTCATCGAGATGGGCAAGACCGACATCCGGACGCCCGAGGAGCTGACCGACCACCCCGGCGTCGACTACCAGGCGTTCGACCTGGTCACCACTGGTCCCGAGCACATCGAGGGCCTCAACCGGATCGTGCACGGCCATCTCGCCGCCGGGGACCTCACGCCGCTCCCGCACACGTCCCACCCGATCGCGCACGCCCGCACCGCCATCCGCACCCTCGCCCACGCCACCCACACCGGGAAGGTCACCCTCACGCTGGATCCGCCGCCCGTACACCGGACCGTCCTGATCACCGGCGGCACCGGGACGCTCGGCGCGCTCGTCGCGGAGCATCTCGCCGAGCGGGGGGCCGAGCATCTCCTGCTCGTCAGCAGGCGCGGCCCGCACGCTCCCGGCGCGGACGACCTCAAGTCCCGCCTGGAAGAACTCGGCGCAAGCGTGACGATCACCGCCTGCGACACCGCCGACCCCGACGCACTCGCCGCACTCCTCGCCACCATCCCCGCCGAACACCCCCTCACCGGGGTCGTGCACGCGGCCGGCGTGCTGCGGGACGCACCGCTCCACGGGCAGAGCCCGGAGCACCTCGCTGCGGTGTTCGGCCCGAAGGCGGACGCCGCCTGGAACCTGCATCAACAGACCAAGAACCTCGGCCTGAACACGTTCGTCCTCTTCTCCTCGGCAGCCGGCACCCTCGGCAACCCCGGACAGGCCAACTACGCCGCCGCCAACACCTACCTCGACGCCCTCGCCCACCACCGCCACGCCCAAGGCCTCCCCGCCGTCTCGATCGCGTGGGGACTCTGGGAGCGGGCCAGCGCAATGACCGGCGCGCTCTCCGACACCGACCTCGCCAGGCTCCGCCGATCCGGGCTCGTCCCACTCACCGACGACCACGGGCTCGCCCTGTTCGACGCCGCGCTCCGGCTCGACGAACCGCATGTCGTCGCCCTGCCGATCACCCCCGCGGCGGACACGCACCCGTCGCCGCTGCTGCGCGACCTCGCCCCGCGATCCCGCAGGACGGCCGCCACCCGCGGCACCGACGGTCCCGGCACGGGCGGCGACCTCGCCTCGACCCTGGCGGGACTGACCGCCGATCAGCAGCGCCGGCGGATGCTCACCCTCGTACAGGCGCAGGCCGCCGCCGTCCTCGGGCATCCCGCCGCGCACACGATCGTCGCGGACCAGCCGTTCAAGAACCTCGGCTTCGACTCCCTCACCGCCGTCGAACTCCGCAACCGGCTCGCCAACGCGACCGGGCTGCGGCTGCCGCCGACCCTGATCTTCGACCAGCCCAGCCCCGCCGAGCTCGCCGCGTGGCTGCTCGGCCGGCTCGCACCCGCGGCGGCCGAACCGGTGCCCGCGATCCTCACCGAACTGGACGCCCTGGAGACGGCCCTCGCCGAGGTGCCCGCCGACGACAAGGCCCGTTCCGCGGTCACCGCCCGGCTGGAGGCCCTGCTGGCCCGGTGGGCCGGAGCGCGGACGGACGCCGACGGCGACGACCTGTCCGCCGCGACGGACGACGAGATCTTCAGCGTCATCGACCACGAGCTCGGAATCTCCTGACCCCTTCACGTGAGGAACCCAGATGTCCAACGAAGAGAAGCTCAGGGACTATCTGAAGCGCGTCACGGCCGACCTGCGCAGGTCCAGGCAGCGCGTTCACGAGGTGGAGTCGGAGCGGTTCGAGCCGATCGCGATCGTCGGGATGGCGTGCCGGTACCCGGGCGGAGTCCGCTCCCCCGACGACCTGTGGGACCTGGTCGCCGAGGGCCGGGACGGCATCTCGGACTTCCCCGTCAACCGGGGCTGGCCCGCCGACCTGTACGACCCCGACCCCGACCGGGCCGGCACCAGCTACACCCGGCACGGCGGGTTCCTGCACGACGCCGACACCTTCGACGCGGCGTTCTTCGGGATCAGCCCGCGTGAGGCGCTCGCCATGGACCCGCAGCAGCGGCTCCTCCTCGAAACCACGTGGGAGACGTTCGAGGACGCCGGGCTCGACCCGTCCGGGCTGCGGGGACACGGCATCGGGGTGTTCGCGGGCGTCCTGTCGAGCAACTACGGCTCGCACCTGCTGATCGAGACGCCCGAGGAGATCCAGGGCTACCTGTCGACGGGCATCAGCAACAGCGTCGCGTCCGGCCGGATCTCCTACAGCTTCGGCTTCCAGGGTCCGGCCGTCACCATCGACACCGCCTGCTCGTCCTCGCTCGTCGCGATGCATCTGGCGGCGCACGCGCTGCGGTCCGGCGAGTGCTCCATGGCACTGGCCGGCGGTGTGACGGTCATGGCGGCGCCCACGCCGTTCGTGGACTTCAGCCGTCAGCGGGGCCTGTCCGCCGACGGGCGCTGCAAGCCGTTCGCGGCCGCCGCCGACGGCACCGGCTGGGGCGAGGGCGTCGGCCTCGTCCTGCTGGAGAAGCTGTCGGACGCCCAGCGCAACGGCCACCGGATCCTCGCGGTCATCAAGGGCTCGTCGGTCAACCAGGACGGAGCCAGCAACGGGCTCGCCGCCCCCAACGGGCCGTCGCAGCAGCGGGTCATCGAGCAAGCCCTGGCCAACGCGCGGCTGTCGGCCGACGAGGTCGACGCCGTCGAGGCGCACGGCACCGGCACCCGGCTGGGCGACCCGATCGAGGCGCAGGCGCTGCTCGACACCTACGGACGGCACCACACCGCCGCGCTGCCGCTGCGGCTGGGGTCGATCAAGTCGAACATCGGGCACAGCCAGGCCGCCGCCGGCGTCGCCGGTGTGATCAAGACGGTGCAGGCAATCCGGCACGGCGCGCTGCCGAAGTCGCTGCACGTGGACGAGCCCTCGCCGCACGTCGACTGGTCCGCCGGGCATGTGACGCTGCTGACCGAGACCACGCCGTGGCCCGAGACGGGACGGCCGCGCCGCGCGGCGGTGTCGTCGTTCGGGATCAGCGGCACCAACGCCCACCTCATCCTGGAGCAGGCGCCAGAACCCGACGACGCCGAGGCCCCGGCCCCCGCGCCGGACACGCCCGCCGTCGCGCTGCCGCTGTCGGCGAAGGACCCCGAGGCGCTGCGCGAGACCGCCCGGCGGCTCGGGGAGCACCTCGACGCGCGTCCGGAGCTGGAGCCCGCCGCCCTGGCCGCGCCGCTCGCCGGACGGGCACTGCTCGGCCACCGGGCGGTCGTCGTCACCCCGCCGGACGACCGCGCCGGGACCGCCGCGGCCCTCGACGCGCTCGCCGGCGGGTCGCCCCATCCGTCGCTGGTCGTCGGCGACGCGCCTCCCACCTCGGGCGGGACCGTGTTCGTCTTCCCCGGCCAGGGTTCCCAGTGGGCCGGCATGGGCACGCTGCTCGCCGCCGAGTCGCCGGTGTTCGCCCGCGCTCTGGACGACTGCGCGCAGGCGCTCGAACCCCACACCGGCTGGAACCTCAGGGACGTCCTGTCCCGGCCCGAGCTGCCCGCCGGAACCGACGTGGTGCAGCCCGCGCTGTTCGCGATGATGGTGGCGCTGACCAGGCTCTGGCAGCACCACGGCGTCAGTCCCGACGCGGTCGTCGGCCACAGCCAGGGCGAGATCGCCGCCGCTCACATCGCGGGCGCGCTCAGCTTGGACGACGCCGCACGGGTCGTCAGCGTCCGGTCGCGGGCGCTGCTGGACCTCGCCGGAACCGGCCGGATGGTGTCGGTGCCGCTGGACGCCACCGCCGCCGAGACACTCATCGGCGACCTCGGCCTCACCGGCGAGCTGCGGGTGGCGGCGTTCAACGGGCCGAACCACACGATCGTCGCGGGCGCCACCAAGGCGGCCGAGGCGCTGACCGCCCACGCCGCGGCCACCGGCCTCGACGCCCGGATGATCCCGGTCGACTACGCCTCGCACACCCCGCTCGTGCGGGGGCTGCGCGACCGGCTCCTGGCCGACCTCGGCACGGTCGCGACCGGCCCGGCGGCGATCCCGTTCCACTCGACGCTCACCGGCGGGCTCGTCGAGGACACCGGGCTGCTCGGCGCCGGCTACTGGTACGACAACCTGGCCGCCCCGGTGCTGTTCCACCCGGTGCTCGCCACGCTCGTCCCGCAGCACACGGAGTTCGTGGAAGTGAGCCCGCACCCGGTGCTCGTCCCCGCGATCCTCGACCTGCTGCACGGCGGCGGGACGGCCGGGTCGGCGCATCCGACGCTCCGCCGCGACCAGGGCGGCCTCGGCCGGTTCCTGACGTCGCTGGCCTCCTACCACGTGCACGCCGACGCGCCCGGCACGGACTGGCACGCCCCCGCCTCGCAGGAGCGGGTGCCGTCCTACCCGTTCCAGGGCCGCCGGTTCTGGCTCGACGGGGCCGCGCCCGTCACGAAGGCGACCGGGCTCGGGCTGGCGGCGCCGGAGCATCCGCTGCTCGGCGCGGTCGTCGAGCATCCCGACGGGACGATCGCGTGCACCGCGCGTCTCGCGCTCGACACCGAGCCATGGCTCGCCGACCACACGGTGAACGGGACGGTTCTGCTGCCGGGCACGGCGTTCGTCGAGCTCGCCCTGCACGCAGGGCACCGCTGGGGTTGCGAGACCGTCGAGGAGCTGACGTTGCAGGCTCCGCTCGTGCTGTCCGCCGGGCCACAGGATCTGCACGTCACGGTCAGCGCCGCCGGAGACGGCGGACGCCGGTCGTTCGCCGTGCACTCCCGACCGCACGGCGACCAGGCCGCGTGGACGGTCAACGCGACCGGGACCCTGACACCGGAGGTGTCGGCCGCGGTCCCGGCGGGCCCTCCGCCCGGCGGCACGCCCGTCGACGTCTCGGGGCTGTACGACCGGATCGCCGAGGACGGCTACGGCTACGGGCTGTCCTTCCGCGGTCTACGCGGCCTGCGCCGCGACGGCGACGTCCTCCACGCGGAGGTCGGCCTCGGCGAGGCCGCCGCCACCGGTGGGTACGGCCTCCACCCGGCGCTGCTCGACGCCGCCCTGCACGCCCTCATAGCCGACCGGGACGACCGGACGCCCGACGGCGCGGAGCCCGACGGCGTCAGCCTTCCGTTCTCCTGGAGCGGGGTGCGCCTGCACGCGACCGGCGCCGACACCCTGCGGGTCGCGGTGACCCGACTGCGAGACGGCGCGGTGGCGCTGTATGCCGCCGACCCGCAGGGCCTCCCGGTGCTGACCGTCGACGAACTGACCCTGCGCCCCCTCGGCGCGGGCCTGTCGGTCCCGGCCGGTCCGGCCGCGCACGACCTGTTCCATCCGGTCTGGCACGCCCTGCCCGACACCGCCCCCACCCGCGTCGATGGCGAGCCCGTACTGCTCGGGTCCCCCGCCGAGGGCGCGGCGTGCGGCGGGCTCGCGGAGCTCATCGGGGCCCCCGGCGAGGCGATCGCGCTGCCGTCGCTGACGGCGTCCTCCTGCGCGCACGGGGTCTGCGGCTGCCCCGAGGCGGTCGCCTCTGCGACGCGGGCGGCGCTCGCCCTGGTCCAGGGCTGGCTCGACGCGGACGGCGGCACCCTGACGTTCGTGACCCGCGAGGCCCACGACGACCGGAGTCCGTCGCTCACGGCGGCGGCGGTGTGGGGGCTGGTGCGCGGGGCGCAGAGCGAGCATCCGGGCCGCTTCCGGCTCCTCGACGCCGACACCGACGCCCCGGCCGCGCTCCTGCGGGCGGTCGCCACGGGGCGGTCCCTGGACGAGCCTCAGCTCCTGTTGCGCGGCGGTGTCCTGCACCGGCCCTCGCTGGTCGACAGCCGCAAGGAGTTCCTGATCCCGCCGGACCACGACGGCTGGCAGCTGGAGAAGATCACCCGGACGGGCACCCTCGAGGACGTCGTGCTCGCGCCGACCGACCTGCACGACCGTCCGCTGGAGCCGCACGAGATCCGGATCAGCACCCGCGCGGCCGGCCTGAACTTCCGGGACGTCCTCGTCTCGCTCGGCATGGTCGCCACCGACTCGCCGATCGGCGGCGAGGAGGCGGGCGAGGTCATAGGCGTCGGCGCGGACGTCACCGGGTTCCAGCCGGGCGACCGGGTGACGGGCCTGTTCACCCATGGCGGCATCGGCCCGGTCGCCACCACCGACCACCGGCTCGTCATGAAGATCCCCGACGCGTGGACGTGGCCGCAGGCCGCGACGATCCCGGTCGCGTTCCTCACCGCCTGGCACGGGCTGGTCGTCCTCGGCGGCCTCAGGAAGGGCCAGAAGGTCCTCATCCACGCCGCGACCGGCGGCGTCGGGCAGGCCGCCCTCCAGATCGCCCGGCTGTTCGAGGCCGAGGTGTACGCGACGGCGAGTCCGGCCAAGCACCACGTCCTGCGCTCGCACGGCCTCGACGACGAGCACATCGCCAACAGCCGCGTCGCCGATTATGAGGACCATTTCCGGCGGACGGCCCCCGGTGGCTTCGACATCGTGCTGAACAGCCTCGCCGGGGAGCACGTCGACCTCGGGCTGCGGCTGCTCAAGCCGGGCGGGCACTTCATCGAGATGGGCAAGACCGACATCCGGACACCCGAGGAGCTGACCGACCACCCCGGCATCGACTACCAGGCCTTCGACCTGATCAGCACGGGCCCCGACCACCTCGGCGTCCTCACCGAGGCCGTCCGCGGGCATCTCGCGTCCGGGGCGCTCGTCCCGCTGCCGTGCACCTCCCATCCGATCACGCACGCCCATGCCGCCATCCGGGTTCTCACGCGGGCCACCCACATCGGGAAGGTCACCCTCACGCTGGATCCGCCGCCCGCGCACCGGACCGTCCTGATCACCGGCGGCACCGGGACGCTCGGCGCGCTCGTCGCGGAGCGGCTGGTGTCCGGGCACGGGGTGCGGCGGCTGCTGCTCGTCAGCAGGCGCGGCCCGCACGCTCCCGGCGCGGACGACCTCAAGTCCCGCCTGGAAGAACTCGGCGCAAGCGTGACGATCACCGCCTGCGACACCGCCGACCCCGACGCACTCGCCGCACTCCTCGCCACCATCCCCGCCGAACACCCCCTCACCGGGGTCGTGCACGCGGCCGGCGTGCTGCGGGACGCACCCGTGGAGGCGCAGACCGCCGACCATCTCGACGCGGTCCTGCGCCCGAAGGCGGACGCCGCCTGGAACCTGCATCAACAGACCAAGAACCTCGGCCTGAACACGTTCGTCCTCTTCTCCTCGGCAGCCGGCACCCTCGGCAACCCCGGACAGGCCAACTACGCCGCCGCCAACACCTACCTCGACGCCCTCGCCCACCACCGCCACGCCCAAGGCCTCCCCGCCGTCTCGATCGCGTGGGGACTCTGGGAGCGGGCCAGCGGAATGACGGGCGCGCTGTCGGAGGCGGAGTGGGCGCGACTGCGCCGCTCCGGCGTGAACCCGCTCTCCGACGACCACGGCCTGGCCCTCCTGGACGCCGCGCTCCGGCTCGGCGAACCGCAGGTCGTCGCCGCGCCGATCACCGCCGCGACCACCGAGCACCACCCGTCGCCGCTGCTGCGCGGCCTGGCACCCGCCCGCCGCCGGACGGCCGCGGCCGGCGCGCCCACGGGCGGCGGCGGTCTCGGCGCGGAGCTGGCGCCCCTCGACGACGACCAGCGGCGGGAGCGGGTCCTCGGGGTCGTCCTGGCGCAGGCCGCCGCCGTCCTCGGCCACCCGGACCCGGACCTCGTCTCCCCCCGCCTGGCCTTCAAGGACCTCGGCTTCGACTCCCTCACCGCCGTAGAACTCCGCAACCGGCTCGCCAACGCGACCGGGCTGCGGCTGCCGCCGACCCTGGTCTTCGACCATCCGAACCCGTCCGAGCTCGCCGCCCACCTCCTCACCCGGCTCGCCCCCGACGCCGCGCCCGCCGCACCGGCCGCGCCGGTCAGGACGGCTGCGGCCGACGACGAGCCGATCGCGATCGTCGGGATGGGCTGCCGCTACCCCGGCGACGTCCGGACGCCGCAGGACCTGTGGAACCTCGTCGCGGGCGAGGTCGACGCGCTGACCGCGTTCCCCGCCGACCGCGGCTGGCCTGCGGGCCTCTACCACCCCGACCCGTCCCGCCCGAACTCCAGCTACACCGACCAGGGCGGATTCCTGCACGACGCCGGGGACTTCGACCCGGCGTTCTTCGGGATCAGTCCGCGCGAGGCGCTCGCCATGGACCCGCAGCAACGGCTCCTCCTCGAAACCGCGTGGGAAACCCTGGAGAGCGCGGGACTCGACCCCGAACGGCTGCGGCCGCGGGCCGTCGGCGTCTACACCGGGGTCCTGGCCAGCAACTACGGCGCGCATCTGCTGCACGAGGCGCCCGAGGATGTGCAGGGCTACCTGTCGACGGGCATCAGCAACAGCGTCGCGTCCGGCCGGATCTCGTACACCTTCGGATTCGAAGGTCCGGCCGTCACCATCGACACCGCCTGCTCGTCCTCGCTCGTCGCGATGCATCTGGCAGCGCACGCGCTGCGGTCCGGCGAATGCGAACTGGCCCTCGCGGGCGGCGTCACCGTGATGGCCGCGCCGACCCCGTTCCTGGAGTTCAGCCGCCAGCGCGGCCTCGCCCCGGACGGCCGATGCAAAGCGTTCTCCGCGACCGCCGACGGAACCGGCTTCTCCGAAGGCGTCGGCCT
>NZ_JBEYVI010000097.1:0-11053 GCF_040643955.1 Streptomyces sp. NPDC047061 | reverse complement strand
GGCCGGGTAGTTGTAGGACTTCAGCCGGTTCCAGGTGGGGGTGCCCCACTTGGCGACGAGGTTGTTGTACTCGGTCGTGGTGATGGGCTGGCGAGGGCCCCTTCTCCGTGTCTGCCGGACTGCTACTCGCCGAGCAGCAGCCGCACCCGCTCCTGCCCCACGGCGAGGAGCAGGGTGGGCAGCCGGGGTCCGGTGTCCCGGCCCACCAGCAGGTGGTAGAGGAGCGCGAAGAACGCCCGCTGGGCCGTCTTGATCTCGGCCGGCAGTTCCTTGGGCGTCGCGTCGGCGGAGAACCCGGCCTGGACCTTGGGCACGCCGTAGACGAGGTGGGTGAGCCCGTCCAGCGACCAGTGTTCGGCGAGCCCGTCGAGCAGCAGGCGTACGGACTGCTGGGACGCCTCGTCGAGGGACTTCAGCAGCTCGGCGTCCGGCTCGTCCCGCACGATGGTCCGCTGGTCGGCCGGGACCTGCGTGTTGATCCAGGCCTCGGCCTTGTCGTACCGCGGCCGGGCCTCGTCCACCGACCCCAGCGGGTTCGCCGGGTCCAGCTCGCTGAGGATGCGCAGCGCCTGGTCCTCGTGCCCGGCGGTGATGTCGGCGACGGAGGCCAGCGTGCGGTACGGCAGCGGCTTCGGCGTCCGCGGCAGCTCGCCGCCGGCCGTACGGACGGCACGCACGTGCGCGGCGATGTCGCCGGGCAGCGCGGACCCCTCCGCCACCTTCCCGTCCAGCTTGTCCCACTCGTCGTAGAGCCGCTGGATCTCCTGGTCGAAGGCGATCTTGAAGGACTGGTTGGGCCTGCGCCGGGCGTAGAGCCAGCGCAGGATCTGCGGCTCCATGATCTTCAGCGCGTCGGCCGGGGTGGGCACCCCGCCCCGCGAGGACGACATCTTCGCCATCCCGCTGATGCCCACGAAGGCGTACATGGGCCCGATGGGCTGCTTGCCCCCGAAGATCCCGACGATCTGCCCGCCCACCTGGAAGCTGGACCCCGGCGAGGAGTGGTCGACACCGCTCGGCTCGAAGACGACCCCCTCATAGGCCCACCGCATCGGCCAGTCGACCTTCCAGACCAGCTTGCCCCGGTTGAACTCGCTCAGCCGGACGGTCTCGGAGAACCCGCACTCGTTGCAGGTGTACGTCAGCTCGGTGGTGTCGTCGTCGTACGCGGTGACGGTCGTCAGGTCCTTGCCGCAGCCGCCGCAGTACGGCTTGTACGGGAAGTACCCGGCGGACCCGGAGGACCCGTCGTCCTCGCCCGCCGCGCCCGAGCCCTCCTCGGCCTCCAGCTCGGCCTCGTCGACGGCCTTCTGCTGCTTCTTCGCGGGGGCCTTCTTCGTCCGGTACTGGTCGAGGATCGCGTCGATGTCACCGCGGTGCTTCATGGCATGCAGGATCTGCTCGCGGTACACGCCGGAGGTGTACTGCGCGGTCTGGCTGATCCCGTCGAACTCCACGCCCAGCTCGGCCAGCGACTCGACCATCGCGGCCTTGAAGTGCTCGGCCCAGTTCGGGTACGGGGAGCCCTGCGGGGCGGGCACCGAGGTGAGCGGCCTGCCGATGTGCTCGGCCCAGGACGCGTCGACCCCGGCGATGCCGGCGGGCACCTTGCGGTAGCGGTCGTAGTCGTCCCAGGAGATCAGGTGCCGGACCTGGTGGCCGCGCCGCCGGACCTCGTCGGCGACGAGGTGCGGGGTCATGACCTCGCGCAGGTTGCCGAGGTGGATGGGCCCCGACGGCGAGAGCCCGGACGCGACGACGACCGGTTTGCCCGGGGCCCGACGCTCCGACTCCTCGATGACCTCATCCGCGAAACGGGAGACCCAGTCGGTGGTCTCGGTGCTCTGAGCCACGTCGGCACGTCCTTCTTTCTGGCAACGGGCAGCCGGTACGGTCGCACGGCTGACCGCTCCATTCTCCCAGCCGAGGTCGAATCCACGAAAACGGGTTTGCGAGGCGCCCACGAGGCGCCTTTGAAGGCGCCCCTGATCGGCGGCGCAGCCGCCGTTCTGGGTGCGCGGGATCGTATTGATACGCGGCGGCGCCGCAACCGTATGGCGGCGCAGCCGCCTCTTAGGGGCGCGGGGAACTGCGCGACCAGCCCCCACGGCGCCGCACCCGGCCGCGCACCCCGCGCCGCCCGAGCTCGTGGCCGCGAAAACCCCTTTACCCCCCGTGAAATACTGGAGGCGTCTACCTGAACCCACGAGGAGAACGGCTCCCACCCCATGGCCCCGGTCACGTCCCTCAGCGCTTCCGTCAACCAGCAGCTCACCGACGCCCTCTCGGCAACCTTGCCGGAGGCCTCCGTCGACCCGCTGCTGCGACGCAGCGACCGGGCCGACTACCAGGCGAACGGCATCCTCGCCGCCGCCAAGAAGGCCAAGGCCAACCCGCGGGAGCTGGCGACGCAGGTCGTCTCGAACATCACCACCGGCGCGGCCCTGATCCAGGACGTCGAGGTCTCCGGCCCCGGCTTCCTCAACATCACCCTCTCCGACCGGGCGATCACCGAGAACCTGGCCGCGCGGTACGCGGACGGCGACCGGCTCGGCGTGGCCGCCAAGGCGAACCCGGGCATCACGGTCATCGACTACGCCCAGCCGAACGTCGCCAAGGAGATGCACGTCGGCCACCTGCGCTCCGCGGTGATCGGCGACGCCCTGCGCGGCATGCTCGACTTCACCGGCGAGACGACGATCGGCCGGCACCACATCGGCGACTGGGGCACCCAGTTCGGCATGCTCATCCAGTACCTGATCGAGAACCCGGACCAGCTGTCCGCGGAGACCGACACGGACGGCGAGCAGGCCATGTCGAACCTGAACCGGGTCTACAAGGCGTCCCGGGCGGTCTTCGACGCGGACGAGGCGTTCAAGGAGCGGGCCCGGAAGAGGGTCGTGGACCTCCAGTCCGGCGACAAGGAGACCCTGGAGCTCTGGCAGCGGTTCGTGGACGAGTCGAAGGTCTACTTCTACTCGGTCTTCGAGAAGCTCGACATGGAGATCCGGGACGACGAGATCGTCGGCGAGTCGGCGTACAACGACGGTATGCCGGAGACCGCCCGCCTCCTGGAGGAGAGCGGCGTCGCGGTCCGCTCCGAGGGCGCGCTGGTCGTGTTCTTCGAGGACATCCGGGGCAAGGACGACCAGCCGGTCCCGCTGATCGTGCAGAAGGCGGACGGCGGGTTCGGCTACGCGGCCTCGGACCTGACGGCGATCCGCAACCGGGTCACCGACCTGCACGCCACCTCGCTCCTCTACGTCGTGGACGTCCGTCAGTCCCTCCACTTCAAGATGGTCTTCGAGACGGCACGGCGGGCGGGCTGGCTCACCGACGACGTCACCGCGCACAACATGGGCTACGGCACCGTGCTGGGCGCGGACGGCAAGCCGTTCAAGACGCGTGCGGGTGAGACCGTACGGCTGGAGGACCTGCTGGACGAGGCGGTGCAGCGGGCCGCCGAGGTCGTCCGGGAGAAGGCCCAGGACCTCACGGAGGTGGAGATCCAGGAGCGGGCCGCGCAGGTCGGCATCGGCGCCGTGAAGTACGCGGACCTGTCGACGTCGCCGAACCGGGACTACAAGTTCGACCTGGACCAGATGGTCTCGCTGAACGGCGACACGTCCGTCTACCTCCAGTACGCGTACGCCCGTATCCAGTCGATCCTCCGCAAGGCGGGAGAGGTCCGGCCGGCCGCCCACCCGGAGCTGGAGCTGCACACGGCGGAGCGGGCGCTGGGCCTGCACCTGGACGCCTTCGGCGACACCGTCTTCGAGGCGGCGGCGGAGTACGCCCCGCACAAGCTGGCCGCGTACCTGTACCAACTGGCGTCCCTGTACACGTCGTTCTACGACAAGTGCCCGGTGATCAAGCCGCAGCCGCCGCAGGACGTGGCGGAGAACCGCCTCCTCCTGTGCGACCTCACGGCCCGCACCCTCCACCGGGGCATGGCGCTCCTCGGGATCCGGACGCCCGAGCGCCTCTGACCGGTCGCCGACGGCGTTGTCAGTGGCGCCCCTTACAGTCACTGGCATGGCGACTCTTCCCAACCCGCTGCCCAAGCTGGCGACCGACCCCAGTGGTCGGTCCCTGGGGCTCCAACTCCCGCCCGGGACTCTGCTCGACGACACGCTCGACGGCCCGTGGCACCAGCCGTTGCTGTGGTACGCCGGGCAGCCCGCCGGGCCCGGGACCTGGTCCGCGCTGGGCGTGCCGGCCGCCCGTGCGGGGCTGCTCCCGGTGCTCATCGACGTCTCCGAGGTCGACGACTGGGACTTCGCCCCCGGGGAGACGTCGTATCCGGGGGACCACGACGCCGACGAGGTGCTGGAGGACTACTGGGAGGAGGACCCGCCGGACGGCGAGGAGTTCCCCGGGCTGGCCGCCGCGCCGGTCCTGGTCGCCGACCCGGACTCGCGGGCCGCGGACGTCGCGGACGCGCTCAGCCAGGGGCGGCCCTGGCTGAAGGAGCCGCATCTGGCGCTGGTGTCCGCCCGGCGGAGCGCCGACATACCGGCGGCCATCGGCTGGAGCGGCCCGGTGAACTACGAGGAGGACACGGGCCGGCTGTGCGCGGTGCTGCGATCCTGGGAGGACCGGTTCGGCATACGCGTGGTGGCCCTGGGCCTCGACCACCTCGCGCTCTCCGTCGCCGCCCCGCCCGCCGGCCTCGACGAGGCGGAGGCGGTCGCCGCCGAGCACTTCGCGTTCTGCCCGTACAGTGTGCTGCCCGGCGCCGACGACACCCTGTCGTCCTACGCCGAGCAGCTGGTCGGCGAGCGGCTGTGGCACTTCTGGTGGGACTGAGCGCCCCGTAGGGGCGCGGGGCCGTACGACCTGTCGCGCCACTTCCGGCGGAGCCCTCAGCCGCCCAGGCCCTTCGCCAGCCTCCGCAACCCCTCCCCGATCTCCTCCGGTGTCTGCGTCACGAAGCACAGGCGCAGGGTGGACCGGTCGGGGTCGGCGGCGTGGAAGGGCTCGCCGGGGACGTAGGCCACGTTCTGTTCCACCACCTGGCGGAGCAGGGCGGTGGTGTCGTACTGCTCCGGGAGCCTGGCCCAGAGGAACATGCCGCCCGCGGGCCGGTTCCAGGTGGAGCCGGCCGGGAGGGCGGCGGGCAGGCCCGCGAGCATGGCGTCGCGGCGTTCGCCGTAGACCGCGCGCACCTTGGCGACATGGGCGTCCAGCACGTCCAGGTAGCGGGCGGCGGCGAGCTGGTTGAGGGTCGGGGTGTGCAGGTCGGCCGCCTGCTTGGCCACCGCGCAGGCGCGGCGCAGGCCCGCCGGGGCGCGGAGCCAGCCGAGCCGCAGGCCGGGGGCCATGACCTTGGAGAAGGAGCCGAGCAGGACCACCCGGTCCGCGGCGCCGGGGAAGGACGCGATCCACGGGACGTGGTCGCCGTCGTAGCGCAGTTCGCCGTAGGGGTCGTCCTCGACTATCCACAGGCCGTGGCGGGCGGCGGCCGTGGCGAGGGCGGCGCGGCGGGGGGCGGGCATGGTGCGGCCGGTGGGGTTCTGGAAGGTGGGGACGAGGTAGAGGAGTTTGGGCCGCTCGGCGCGGATCAGCTCCTCCAGGGCGGCCGGGTCCACGCCGTCCTCGTCGCCGGGCACGGGCAGCACGCGTGCCCCGGCCAGCCCGAAGACCTGAAGGGCCGCCAGGTAGCAGGGGCTTTCGACGAGGATGGTGTCCCCGGGGTCGATCAGGGCGCTCGCGAGGAGGGAGAGCGCCTGCTGGGAGCCGGTGGTGACGAGGAGGTCGTCGGCCTCGGTGGGCAGGCCCCGCGCGGAGATGCGCTCGGCCAGTCGCTGCCGCAGGGCCGGTTCGCCCTCGGTCGTCGAGTACTGCAGCGCCCGCTCCGGGGCCTCCTCGAGGACCGCCCGGAAGGCGGCGGCGATGCCGTCGCGGTCGAACAGTTCGGGGGCCGGCAGCCCGCCCGCGAAGTTGATCACCTCGGGGCGGGCGGTCACCGCGAGGATCTCCCGCACGGGTGACCCGCCGACGGCGCGGGCACGGGCCGCGAGCGGGGGAAGCGGGGCGGGGGCAGGGGTGAGGGTCATGGACGGCTCCTTGGGCTGATCCTCGTCTTGGCGGGAGCGTAGAGAGGTACGTGCCGCTTACACCCGTAATTCCGCGATCCGGACAGTCGGGGTGCGGCCGGGACTGGGCCGTCCCGTACCGCCGTCCCGTGGGATGGGATACGCGCAGGTCACAGGGGTGGACCGGGAGCGGGCGTCCCGAATCCCCGGTCGGCACTGGCGGTCCGGGCGGGCCGGCCCACAGGCTGAGGGAACGTCAACCCCGCCGCCACGTCTCACCTTCGCTGCCAGCGCATGTGCCACCGCATGCGCCCCTGCATGCGCCACCGTCACCGGCACCGCGCCGGGATCGTGCCGAGATCGTCAAGGGAGCCCTCGTATGTCCGCCACGCACCGCCCCCCGGCCCCCGGCCGTCCCCACCCTCACCGTCGCCGTCGTGGTCGCCGTCGCCGGATTCTGGCGGCGGCCGCCCTCGCGCTGGTCGCCGCGACCGCACTCGGCGGGTGCCGGGACGGACAGGGCGTACGCGACGAGGGCCCCTCCGCCGCCACCCGCCCGGGGCCCGCGGCCGACCCGGCTCAGGCCTTGGTGCCGACGCCCGCGTAGACGTTGATGTCGGCGTCGGTGACGTCGTTGATGTCGGCGTACCGGGACCGGTCGATGGCGTCGAGGGTGGCCAGCAGCTCGGGGTCCGGCTGCTCGGGGACGGGAGCCGCGTGGTCGGGGTGCCAGTGGTGGACCGGGACCACGCCCGGGTCGGCGAGGGCGAGGGAGTTCTCCGTGAAGAAGCGCTCGATCTCGGGCTTGGACCGCAGGACGAAGGTCAGGCCCCGCTCGGTGTACGACCGCTGGACGCCGCGGATCTTCTCGGCGTTGAGATCCTCCGTGAGGTGGCTGACCACCAGCCGGCTGCCCGGGGGCAGCGCCTCGACGAGTTCGCGGACGACCGGGTGGGCGACGTCGTCCTCGATGAAGTGCAGGATCGCCACCAGGCACAGGGCGATCGGCTGGTCGAAGTCCAGGGTCTTCGCGGCCTGTTCGAGTATCTCGGCCGGGTTCTCGAAGTCGGCGTCGATGTAGTCGGTCCGGCCGTCGGGTCCGCTGGTGAGCAGGGCGCGGGCGTGGGCGAGGACGATCGGGTCGTTGTCGACGTACACGACCCGGGTGCCGGGGCTGATGCGCTGGGCTATCTGGTGGACGTTCTCCGCGGTGGGCAGCCCGGTGCCGATGTCGAGGAACTGGCCGATGCCGTCCTCCTTGGCCAGCCGGGTCACGGCCCGGCGCAGGAAGTCGCGGTTGTGCCGTACGTCGAGGTAGCCGCGCGGGTTGGTGGCGAGGGCGGCGGCCGCGGCGGTGCGGTCGGCGGGGTAGTTGTCCTTGCCGCCGAGGAAGACGTCGTAGACCCGCGCCGGGTGCGGCCTGGTGTTGTCGAACCTCTTTCTCAGCTCGGCGGGATCCTGGCTGAGGGCGTCACCGGACATGGGCGTCTCCCGGATGGTCGGCGAAGGGCGAGGACAGTCGAGAACGGTCAACAACCTAACGCCACCCGGGACTTGAAAGTGCCCCCGGCCGAATCTCACAGCCAGGGGCACCCGTTCCCGTCGCTCAGCCCAGCATCCGGGCGGCCTCCACCGCCCAGTAGGTGAGGATGTTCTGCGCGCCGGCCCGCTTGATGCCGGTCAGGGTCTCCAGGATCGCCCGGTCGCGGTCGATCCAGCCCTTCTCGGCGGCGGCCTCGACCATCGAGTACTCGCCGGAGATCTGGTAGGCGGCGACCGGCACGTCCACGGAGTCGGCGACCCGCGCGAGGATGTCGAGGTAGGGCCCGGCCGGCTTGACCATCACCATGTCGGCGCCCTCCTCCAGGTCGAGGGCCAGTTCGCGCAGGGACTCCCGCGCGTTGGCGGGGTCCTGCTGGTAGGTCTTGCGGTCGCCCTTCAGGGAGGACCCGACGGCCTCGCGGAAGGGGCCGAAGAAGGCGGAGGCGTACTTGACGGTGTAGGCGAGGATCGCGACGTCCTCGCGCCCGATCTGGTCGAGCGCGTCGCGGACGACACCGATCTGCCCGTCCATCATCCCGCTGGGCCCGACGATGTGTGCCCCGGCGTCGGCCTGCACCTGGGCCATCTCGGCGTACCGCTCCAGGGTGGCGTCGTTGTCCACGCGCCCCTCGGCGTCGAGCACCCCGCAGTGGCCGTGATCGGTCGTCTCGTCGAGGCACAGGTCGGACATCACGAGCAGGTCGTCGCCGACCTCGGCCCGCACGTCCCGCAGCGCGACCTGGAGGATCCCGTCGGGGTCGGTACCGGGGGTGCCGAGGGCGTCCTTCTTGCTCTCCTCCGGCACCCCGAACAGCATGATCCCGGAGATGCCCGCCTCGACGGCCTCGGCGGCCGCCTTCTTCAGGCTGTCCCGGGTGTGCTGGACGACGCCGGGCATGGCGCCGATCGGCACGGGTTCGCTCACGCCCTCACGGACGAACGCCGGGAGGATGAAGTCCGCGGGGTGCAACCGGGTCTCGGCGACCATGCGCCGCATGACGGGGGTGGTCCGCAGCCGCCGGGGCCGCGTGCCGGGGAAAGAGCCGTACGTCGTCATGCCCTCTACGCTACGCCCGTCACAAGAGCGCGCTTACCGACTCGGCGTCGACGCCCCGGCCCACGCGCGGCCGGGGCGCCGGGGCCTGCGGAGGGGTCAGACCTCCAGCTCGCCCTCCAGCTTCTTGAGGCTGTGCCGGGCCAGCGCGAGGTTGCTGCGGCCGCGGTCCAGGGCGAGGTAGAGGAAGAGCGAGCCGCCGGCCTTGGTCAGGGGGCGGATCAGGTGGTACTGGCCGCCGAGCGTGATCAGGATGTCCTCGATCTCGTCGTCGAGGCCGATGGACTTCAGCGTGCGCTGCTTGGCGCGGACCACCTCGGTGTTGCCGGCCGCCGCCAGCTCCAGGTCCAGGTGCGGTCCGCCGCCCAGCACGCCGAGCGACATGCCGCTTTCGTAGTCGACGAGGGCGACCCCGACGGCCCCGTCGATGCTCATGGCTTCCTTGAGCGTTGTCTCGATGTTCACGCTGGTGCCCTCGATTTCCTTACGTGGGTCGACTCGGACGCAAGCGGTTCGGTGGAGGTTGCTTACCGATCCCTCCGAGTCCGAATAAGTCTCATCTTTGGCCAGTGTTGCAACAGTTGGCAATAAAGTACTGTGCGACCGAGGGGTCAGGAGGGGGAACTCATGGCTTTGCTCGACACCGTGCTGAGCGCTGTCGGAAGGACGCCCGGCGTCGCCGCCGCCGCCCTTCTGGACGGCGTGACGGGCCTTCGCTACGCCGAGTACGGCGACCCGGAACCGGCGCAGGACGCCCAGGAGACCGCCCACTTGGCGATCACCCACCTCAACCGGGCCGGGTTCGCGGGCGAGTTGGAGAGCATCGTCGTCACCACGGCCGCTCATCACCATGTCACGACACGTGTCAACCGGCAGGGCGACCCGCTCCTGCTGTTCGCCCTGGTGGACCGGGACCGTACGAACATCACGTGGGCGCTGCGCGACCTGGCCGAGCACACGGACCGACTGCTCGCATGACCCAGGAGCCCCAGGAAACCCACGAGACACCGGCCGCCCGCAACGTCCCCGCCCAGCTGGCCGCCCTGCACGCGGACAGACGCTCCTGTGCCGTGCTGGTCTCCGGCAGCCCGGGCGGGGTCATCCACGTCCGCGACGGCATGGTCGTCGGCATGGAGACCCCCGGCGCCCCCGGCATCGAGGTCCTGCTCCTGAAGTCGCACCGGATCGCCGAGGACGACTGGACGGCCGCCCGCGCCACCGGCACCGACCCGGCCCGGCTGGCCCTGGAACTGGTCGCGCGGGGACTGCTGGGCGCCACGGAGCTGGAGGTCATCGGCCGGGCGGCACTGTTCGACGCGGCCTTCGCCCTGGCGCTCACCAGCCCGGACGGCTGGGAGGTGGCCGCTCCCCGCCCCCTGCTCGACACGGGCACCGCGGTGCCGCCCGACCGCCTGGTCACCGAGAACACCCGCCGTATCCGCCTGCTGTCGAACGAACGCGGCGCCACCGCCCGCTTCGCCCGCGACCGCCTGGAACCGGCCCCGGCGGCCCGCGACCCGCGGCAGACCGACCGGCTCTCGCCCCGCCACCGGACCCTCCTGGCGGTCACCGACGGCCGCAGGACACCCCGGGACATCGCCTTCGCCCTCGGCCGCGGCCTGTTCGCCGTCATGCTGGACCTCCGCGACCTCCTGGCCCTGGGCCTCCTCCAGCCCCCGCCCGCCACCCCCGCCGGCCGCCCCAGCACGGCCCCGCGCACCCCGCCCTCTCCCCCCACCGCAGCACCGCACCCCTCAGCGACCCCGCTCCCCCGCCGCAAGCGCTAGCAACCCCGGGGAGGCCGATCGCCTCCGCACCACCCAGCACGACAGCACAGGAAGAGGCCACCGTGAACGATCCCGTGCAGGACATCCTCGTCTCGTTGCGCGACCGGGTGATGGGCGTCTCCGAGACCGTCCTGGCCACCGTCGACGGCCTCGTGGTGGCCGCCGACGCCGACAAGACCCACCCCGAGTCCATGGCCGCCCTGGCCTCGGCCACCCTCTCCCTCGGCCACCGCCTGGCCGACCAGGCCGACACCGGCACCCTCCGCCAGCTGACCGCGCAGTGCAGCGCGGGCCACGTCATCGTCACGGCAGTGGGCACCCGAGCCCTCCTCGCCGTCATCACCGACGAGGGCGTGGACGGCCTGGCCTTCGACCGGGAGATCCCCACAGTGATCGAGGACCTGAAAAAAATCCTCGCCAACGACGCGCCCCGATAGGGGCGCGGGGAACTGCGCGACCAGCCCCCACGCACCCGCAGACGACCGCCGACACAGAAAAGGGGGCGGGGGGGGGGGCCCCCCCCCCCCCCCCCCCCCCCCCCCCCCCCCCCCCCCGGGCGCCGGCTCAGCCCCCCCCCCGCCCCCCCCGCACACCGGCGCCGGGCCCGGTCCCCGGCCGCCCCCGCCCGCGCC
>NZ_JBEYVI010000096.1:0-11123 GCF_040643955.1 Streptomyces sp. NPDC047061 | reverse complement strand
GCGGATCGGTGGCCGTCCGTGGCGTTGCTCGTGGCCGGTCGTGGGGGGGCGGGGGGGGGGGGGGGGGGGCCCCCCCCCCCCCCCACGGACGTGCGGACGTCGGCGTGGGAAGACGACGGGACGCCACACGGTGGTGCCTGTCTTCGGGACACGCACCACGCCGCCGCGCGCCACGCTCGGATTGAGGACTCCGGAGCGGGTGAGGCCGTTGACGCCTCGGCCTCGGCGGCGGACCACAGGAACCTATCCGCGAACGAGGACCGAACAACCCTGTCCAGCGCGGAATTTGCGGCTTTCATACGGGTCCGGCGCGAGCACCGTCAAGGTCGCGTCAAACCGACCTGGCGCGCCGTCAGAAGACCGTCAACGCCGCCCGCTCCTGGCCGGATCCGGTCGCAGACTGAGCGTCAACGGGGGGACGGGCGACCGTCCGTGGCGTGACGGGGAGGGACCGTGACCATCACGGCCGGTACATCGCACAGACCTCAGCCGGAGGTCGGCGAGCAGCTGCCGCAACCGGCGGTCACCCCGCCCGGAGGCAGCTCCGGACCGCGCCAGGGAGGGGTGTCGCGGACGGACCGTCCTCGACGCCTCCCGAGGCAGCAGGCCGTGGCCGCGCGGGCCGCTCTGCGCCGCCGCTACTGGGCCTCTGTGCCCGCGCGGCTGCGCCTTCTGCGCGCGGCCACGTGCCTGCTCGCCGGCACACTCGCCGTACTCCTGCTGGTGGCCGGGCTCACCACCCTGGGCACCTGGAGCAGCGTGGCCGGCCACGACGCGCCCCGCACCACCAGCGCGGCCGATCTCGACCTGGCCCTGAACGACATGGACGCCCAGGCCGCCAACATCCTGCTCTCCAACGGAGACGCGGGACAGGGCCGGCTCCAGACGCCGTACGAGAAGGCCGTCGGCTACTACGCTGACGCCCGGCGCGAGATCGGGCACGATCTGAGCACCCTCGCGGTCGCCGCGCAGGGCAGCCGGGCCGACGAGCAGACGGTGGAGTCGCTGACCGACGGCTTTGCCGAGTACCAGGAGCTGATCGGCCGGGCCCTGGAGAACGACGGTCACCACGGAGGCAAGGCAGGCGCCCTGACCGACTACCGTCAGGCGACCGACCTGCTGCGCACCCAACTCCTCCCCGCCGCAAGCAGGTTGCTGACCTCGAACAACGCGGCCTTCGACACCGAGTACTCCTCGGCACGCTCCGGCCTGCGCACCGAACTCGCCATCGTCCTCGCCCTCGGCGTGCTGCTGCTCGCCGTGCTCGGCGTCCTCCAGCGGTATCTGGCCCGCCGCTTCCAGCGCACCCTGAATCCAGGAGTGCTGGCCGCCACCGTCTGCACGCTGCTCGCGGTGCTCCTCGGGGCGCAGATGCTGTCCGCCTCCACGGAACAACTGCGCGCGGCCCGGCGCGACGCATTCGACTCCGTCGTCGCCCTTTCCAACGCCCGCGCCGTCGCGTACGACGCCAACGCCGACGAGAGCCGTTATCTGCTCGACCCGCAGCGCCGTACGCAGTACGCCGACTCCTTCCTCGCCAAGTCCCAGCAGCTGTACGGACTGAAGGGTGCCACGCTGACGACGTACGACTCGGAACTCGCCACCACCTGGCACGCGTACGAGATCGACCACCACGACCTGGGCTTCACCGGCGACTTCCGCCGCGAACTGGACAACATCACCTTCCCCGGTGAACGCGCCGCGGCGGAGAAGACGGTCGACGCGTACGCCGTCTACCAGCGCGACGACCGCAAGATCCGCGCACTGCTCGCCGCCGGGAAGGAACAGGAGGCGGTGGAGTTCTGCATGGGGTGGGAGCCGGGCACGTCCAACGCGCACTTCGGGGCGTGGATGGACGCGCTGGACAAGGTGGCGGACATCAACCGCACCCACTTCACGTCGTCCGTGGCGGAGGGGCGTTCGGAGGCGGGCAGCCTGCTTCCCTGGGCGTGCGGGTTGCTGTGTGCGGCGATGGTCCTGGCTGCGCTGGGACTGCGGCCCCGACTGGCGGAGTTCCGCTGAATCTGCCAAGTGCTCTGACCACATAGGTTCGCCGTGGCGGTGTTTCTGGCGGTGGGATGTGGGTGACCTCCGATCCGATTGCTGGAGGCGCGGTGTAGGAGGGCATCCGCTGGGGTTGCGGATGGGGCCTCATCGCCACGCGTGGCGGATCTTCAGTCGTCCGTACCCCATGGCTCCGAAGATCCGGATCCGCGGCCCGCCTGGGCGGGAGTGCCGCCGGGGCTTGTATCTCGGGTCCTTCCACTCGCTGCGCAGATCCTCGATCTCGACGATCGCGTCGCGAGGCACCGTGATCCTGGCCCTGCCGTACGGGAGTTGCAGCTCGATGTCGACGACAGGGTGCTCGATGACCGCCCGCGACAGGTCCAGGTCCACCTTTCCGTATGCGGACTCGACCTTGAGGATTCGTGGCACCCGCCACGCGCCGCCTCGCCGGATCCACCCGCTGGCGGCGGCAATCGTGGACGTGGTGGGAGGCTTCTCGGCGGGGAGCGAGGCCATGGCCGACACGAGCTCGGCGCGTGTCGTGACGGTGAGCACCTGGTGGAGGCGTTCGTCCATCTCCTCGTGCGAGATGTGGCCTTCGGCGTATGCCTCCTGCAGGCGGTTCACGGCCGTGTCGCGGTCGTCTTCACTGATCAGTGACAGCGGGTCTTCCGGCAAAGACGTCACCGTCTCACTCTAGTGCCGCGCCGCGGTGCGAACGCGGCGAGGTCCGCAGTGGGCAAGGCATCCGTTGGTATCAATATGGGGTCCCATCGCGAAGCGCTACGCATCCGCCAACCGAGCCTCCTCCAGATCCAGCCCCCGCTGAAGCCGTCGCCGCGTCGTGTCGCTGATGGCGTGATCGTCGTAGAGGCGTTGGAGCGCCGCGGTCTCGACGACGATCAGGTCCCGGCGGAGCTGGCGGTAGACATGGTCGGCGGACTCGGTGCCCACGTCGGCGTCGTCCAGGCGGGCCGCCAGGCCCCGGCGGAGCCGGTCGAGGACGACCTCCGGCACGACCTCCAGCTCCGCGAGCTCCTCCAGGCGGGTGAGGCCGGCGTGGGCGAGGTGGGAACGGGCCTCGGCCTCCTCGCGTGCGGTGTGCGCGGGCTCCAGCGCGATGCCGGAACGGCGGACGACCGAGGCGAGAGTGAAGCCCTGGACGACGAGGGTGACGACCACGACCGAGGTGGTCAGGACCAGGACCAGCGGCCGGTCGGTGAGCGGTGTGCCGTCCTTCATGACCTCCGGGATGGAGAGGGCGGCGGCCAGCGGCATCACCCCGCGGGTGCCGGCCCAGGTGAGTACCATCGGCACCCGCCAGTTCACCCGGCCCAGGCCGCCCTTGCGCTGCACGACCGCCGACAGGGGCGCGAGCCACAGCATGCGTACGGCGACGACCGTGGCGGCGACCGCGAGGGCGTACAGCGGCCAGGCCCGGTCACCGTCGGCCAGGGCCTGCACCTGGGTGGGAAGGGCCAGCCCTATGAGGCTGAAGACCACGCTCTCCAGCAGGAAGACGACCGTGCCGTAGACGGCGTGGAGCTGGAGGCGGATGCGGGCGGTGGTGAGCTTCTCGCCCCGGCCGCCGAGGACCACACCGGCCACCACGCAGGACGTCACCCCGGAGGTGTGCGCGACCTCCGCCAGCAGGTAGGCGGCGTACGGGGTGATCAGGGCGATCACCGTCTCCAGCACCGGGTCCTCGGTGCGGCGCCGGATCAGTGTGATCACTCCGGCGACCGCGGCCCCGATCACCGTGCCGCCGCCCGCGAGCACCAGGAACTCACCCCCCGCTGCTCCCCAGTTCGCGGCGGCGGACGCCACGGCCACGCCGGCCGCGACCCGTACCAGCACCAGCGAGGTCGCGTCGTTGAACAGGCTCTCGGCCTGCACCAGCACCTGCACCCGGGGCGGCAGGGCGAGCCGGCGGCCGAGCGCGGTGACCGCCACCGGGTCCGTGCTCGCCAGGATCGCGCCCAGCACGAACGCCATTTGCCAGGACAGGGGAGTGACCAGCGCGGCCACCACCGCCACGGCCGCCGCGGAGGCCAGGACCAGGCCGATGGCGAGTATCCCGACCGGCTTCCACACCGCGCGCAGCTCCCGCCAGGGCATGTCCTCCGCGCTCGCGTACAGCAGGGGCGGCAGGACCACCAGCCCGATGATGTCGGGGCTGATCTCGATCCGCGGGGTGCCCGGCAGCAGCGCCACCGTCAGGCCGGCGACGACCAGTAGTGAAGGGGCGGGAATGCGCCACCGGCGCGCGAAGGTGGCGACCACCGTGGCGAGGACCACGAGGGCGAGAACCGTACCGACGCTGCGCATGCCGTCCCCCTGGGGCCCCAACAGAAGTCACTGTGACTCCCGGCCGACCAGACTTCCCGGCACACCGGTGCTCACCCTATCGGGCGCTGGTCACGTCAAGACAGTGTCAAGGTCCCCGGGACCGGCGACAAGGAACCGCTAACAACCGCGCCGACCGCCCCGTGAAGCGGCTTCCTTGGGAGGGGAAACCCTTGTGCGCAGGAGAGTTGCACCAGTGAGCGGAGCGCGTCGGCGGCGATGAGTGACGTACGGCCCGGACGACTGAAGGTCTACCTCGGGGCGGCTCCGGGGGTCGGCAAGACCTACCGGATGCTCGACGAGGGGCGTCGCCGCGCCGCGCGCGGGGCGGACGTGGTGGTGGGGCTCGCGGAGTGCCACGGGCGGCCCTGCACAGAGGCGATGCTCGACGGACTGGAGACAGTCCCCCGGGTGGCCTGCACCTACCGCGGCGGACGGTTCGAGGAGATGGACCTGGCCGCGGTGCTCGCGCGCCGTCCGCAGGTCGTGATCGTCGACGAGTTCGCCCACAGCAACATCCCCGGTGACGGCCGCAACCCCAAGCGATGGCAGGACATCGAGACCCTGCTCGACGTCGGCATAGACGTCGTCACGGCACTGAACATCCAGCACCTGGAGTCGCTCAACGACGTGGTCGAGAAGATCACGGGGGTGCCGCAGCACGAGAGAGTCCCGGACGAGGTCGTACGCCGCGCCTGGCAGATCGAACTGGTCGACATGCCGCCCGAGGGCCTGCGCCGGCGCATGGCGCACGGCAACATCTACGCCCCGGAGAAGATCGACGCGGCCCTCGCCAACTACTTCCGGCCGGGCAACCTGACCGCGCTGCGGCAGCTGGCGCTGCTGTGGGTGGCCGACCGGGTCGACGAAGGGCTCCAGGAGTACCGCTCGCAGCACGGCATCGGCAAGGTGTGGGAGACCCGGGAACGGGTGATCGTCGCGCTCACCGGCGGGCCCGAGGGAGACACCCTGATCCGGCGGGCCGCCCGGATCGCCGACCGGTCGGCGGGCGGCGACCTGCTCGCCGTGCACGTGGCCCGCAGCGACGGCCTGGCCGCCGGCGTCTCGCACGCCTCGCTGGCCCGGCAGCGACGGCTGGTCGAGGACCTCGGCGGCAGCTACCACTCGGTGGTGGGCGACGACATCGCCACGACCCTGGTGGAGTTCGCCCGTGCCGAGAACGCCACGCAGCTGGTGCTGGGCACGAGCCGCCGCGGCCGGCTGTCACGGTTCCTGACCGGCCCCGGTACGGGGGAGACCGTGACCGAGCTGTCCGGCGACATCGACGTGCACCGGGTCACCCATGAGCGGGCCGGACGCGGCACGCTCCTGCCCTCGCGGCGGCGCACGCTGTCCACGGCCCGGTTGATCGCCGGCCCGGTGGCGGGGCTGGTGCTGCCGGTGCTGCTCACGATCGGCCTCGCCCAGCTGCGGGGCACGCTGAACCTGACCAGCGAGGCGCTGCTGTTCCTGCTCGCGGTGGTCGGGGTGGCCTGCATAGGCGGGGTCACCTCGGCGGTGATCGCGTCGGTGACGGCGTCCCTGCTGCTCAACTACTGGTTCATCCCGCCCATCGGCCAGTTCACGCTGGACGATCCGAACGCCCTCCTGGCCCTGGCGGTGTTCGCGGTCGTGGCGGCCACCGTGGCCGCGGTCGTGGACCGCTCCCTGCGCCTGTCGCGCCGCTCCGCCCGCGCGACGGCCGAGGCGGAGACCATGTCGTCCCTGGCCGGCAGCATCGTGCGGGGCGAGGCGACGATCCCGGCGCTGCTGGAGCGGACGCGCGAGACCTTCGGCATGGAGTCGGCGGACCTGCTGGAGGAGCCTCCCGACGCGGCCGGTGCGACGGCCGTCCCGGCGGGCCCCGGCGCCTTCCTCGTGCTGTCCGGCCGCGCGATGTCGTCGTCCGAGCGCCGGGTGCTGGCCGCGTTCGCCGCGCACGTCGGGTCGGCGGTGGAGCGGGCCCGGCTCGCCGAGGCCGCGGCCGAGGTCGAGCCGGTGAAGGCCGCCGACCGGCTGCGAACGGCGCTGCTGCGGGCCGTCGGCCACGACCTGCGCACCCCGCTCGCCGCCGGCTGGGCGGCCGTCACCTCGCTGCGCAGCCGCGACGTCGAGTTCTCCTCGGAGGACCGCGACGAACTCCTCGCCACTGCCGACGAGTCCATGGCCAAACTCAACCGCCTGGTCGAGAACCTCCTCGACCTCAGCCGCCTGGAGGCGGGCGCCCTCCCGCTGAACCTGCGTCCCACCTCGCTGGAGGAGGTCCTGCCCATGGCACTGACGGACGTCTCCGGCGTGGACGTGGCGGACGTCGAAGAGGTCCCCCTGGTGCTTGCCGACCCGCCGCTGCTGGAACGCGTGATCGCCAACCTGGCCGGAAACGCCGAGCGCCACACACCGCACGGGAAGAAGGTGCTGGTCACCGCAAGCGCCCTGGCAGGCCGGGTGGAGCTGCGGATCGTGGACCGGGGGCCCGGTCTGCCCGCCGACGGCCGGGATCGGCTCTTCGAGCCCTTCCAGCGGCTCGGCGACACCGACAACACGACCGGCCTCGGTCTCGGACTGGCCCTCGCGCGGGGCCTGACCGAGGCCATGAACGGCACCCTCACCCCCGAGGACACTCCGGGCGGCGGTCTCACGATGGTCGTGTCGCTGCCGCTCGCCGCGCAGAGCGTGGGTGCCGAACCGACGGAGCACACCGTGGGAGGTGCGTGATGAGCACGACGACCAGCGCGTGGAAGCATCCCCGGAGCAGGACCCGGGCCACGCCCCGGACCTGGCCGTTGCGGGACCGGCTCGCCCTGACGGCGGGCCTCGTCGGCCCCTTCCTGGCGGCCCTCGTACTCGTCCCGTTCCGTACCGGCCTGTCGCACACGAACGCCGCGCTCGTCCTGGTCGTGGTGGTCGTCGCGGTGGCCACGCTGGGCAGCCGTACGGCGGGCGTGCTCGCGGCGCTGTCGGCGGCGGCCTGGTTCGACTTCTTCCTGACCCGGCCGTACGAGACCTTCGACATCAACGCGTCCGCCGACATCGAGACGGCGGTGCTCCTGCTGGTCGTCGGAGTGATCGTGTCCCAACTGGCGGCCCGCGCACGCCGTCTGGAGGTCGTCACGGTCACGGACGCGACGTACCTCTCGCGTATCCACCGCACGGCCGAACTGGCGCACTCGTCGGGCTCCGCGAACACCGTGGTCGACCACGTCCGCCGGGAACTCACCGAACTCCTCGGGCTGCGCGCGTGCCGCTTCGAGTACGGCATCCTCCTGGGGCAGCCGCCCTGGCTGCACAACGACGGCGGTCTGACGGTGGGCAGGCGCTCGTGGGACGTGGACGTCGCCGGCTGGCCCGAGGGTGAGATCGAGCTGCGTGCCTACGGCAACGGCCACTACCTCGGCCGCTTCATGCTCGCTCCAGGCCCGGGGCCGGTACCTCCGCTCCAGGCACGGCTCGTGGCGGTGACACTGGCCGACCAGGCCGGGTCGGCGCTGGACACGGCTGGACCCGTCGGAGCCGGCTGAGCTTGCTCCAGAACGGAGGCTTTGACTCACTCCAGGCCGGAGGCTTTGAACACGGCCTGCGCGTTCTCGTCGTCCACGCGGCGGGCGATGCGCCCCAAGACCGTCGCACCGCACCGCAGGAGCCCGTCGGCAGTGGCTTTCCGCGCGCCCTCGTGCAGGCGGAACCACAGCTGCGGATTGCGCACCAGGACCTCGGGGTCGATCTCGACATGGCCGTCGAGCGCGTCCCGCAGCAGGATCCGTTGGGAGATGCCGTCCACGCAGCGGACCGACACCAGCAGATCCGTCCGTACCCGGTGCTCACGCACCAGTCGGCGCGAGGCCAGCCAGTTCCCGCCCGCCGACACCCGGGCGGGACACAGCACGACGAACAGCAGCCCGGCGAGAGCGAACCACAACGCGGCGCGCCACGGGGTGAGCCTGCCGGAGCCCCAGTCGACCAGGAGAACGAGCACGAGCAGCACACCCGCGCAGCGGACGGTGGCCCGCAACTCCAGCACCCACTCAGGGGCGTTCGTCGCGTCACCGGATCCGTCGGGCCGCTCCGCGTACGCGCCGGGCGGCCCTCCGCGCACGTCGTCGTCACGGTCGTCACGGCGTCCCATGGTGCTGACGGTAGTGAGCCGAGGAACCCGGTCGGTACGCCTTGATGCGGCTCTGACGGATATCCAGCGGTTCCTTGCCTCTTGATCGTGGAACACGTCGCCCGGCGGGAGCACATGAGAGTCGCGCAGGTCACATGCCTGTCAAGGCCACGTCAAGGTCGGGTGGTTGGGCGCGAAGAAGCCGCAAGGAGCTGTCGGACGCGGCCGGAAACGGACCGAACCTGGATGCTGCCGCGCGCATCAGCCCGCGTGCGTGGCCGAGGCAAGAAGGAGTCCGCATCCATGTCCGTCGTGACCATCGAGCCGAACGCCGTCCCCGCCGGCGAGGAACCTCCGGATACCGGTGAACGCCACCGGCTGACCACCGCCACGGGCCTGGCCGCGCTGTCGCTGGACGCCATGGCGTCGGTGGCGTACGGCCCCGAGGCGATCGTCCTCGTCCTGGCGGCCGCGGGCGCCCACGGCCTGGGTTTCACGATGCCGGTCACGCTGGCCATCGCCGCCCTGCTCGCGGTACTGGTGGCCTCGTACCGGCAGGTCATCGCGGCCTTCCCGGACGGCGGCGGCTCCTACGCGGTCGCCAAGACCCACCTGGGCGCGCGCACCAGCCTGGTGGCGGCCGCGTCGCTGGTGCTGGACTACGTCCTCAACGTCGCCGTGGCCGTCACCGCGGGCGTGGCGGCCCTGACCTCGGCCTTCCCCGCCCTCTACGACGACCGGCTGTGGCTGTGCCTGGCGGTGCTCGCCCTGATCACGGGCGTCAATCTGCGCGGGATCGTGGAGTCGGCGAAGGCTTTCATCGTGCCGACGGTCGTCTTCGTCGGCTCGATCTTCGTCCTCATCGCCGTCGGTCTCTTCCGCTCCCACCCCGTGAGCACGGCCACCGCCGCCGGGCACGCCTCGGTGGTCGCCGACAACGCCACGAGCGTGGGGACCCTGCTCCTGCTGAAAGCTTTCGCCTCCGGCTGTGCCGCGCTGACGGGCGTGGAGGCCATCGCCAACGCAGTCCCCTCCTTCCGGGCCCCGCGGGTCAAGCGGGCCCAGCGCGCGGAGGTCGCCCTCGGCGCCGTGCTCGGCCTGATGCTCATCGGCCTGTCAGTACTGATCGGACGCTTCCACCTCCAGCCGGTCGAGGGCGTCACTGTCCTGGCCCAGCTGGCAGACGCCTCCCTCGGCCACAACTGGGCTTTCTACGTCATCCAGTTCGCCACCATGATCCTGCTCGCCCTGTCCGCGAACACCTCCTTCGGCGGCCTGCCGGTGCTGCTGAAGCTGCTGGCCCGCGACAATTACGCGCCGCACGTCTTCGCCCTGAAGGCTGACCGCCAGGTCCACCGGCACGGTGTCCTCGCCCTGGCCCTGGTCTCGGCGGCGCTGCTGGTGTTCTCCGGCGGCGACACCAACACGCTGGTGCCGTTGTTCGCCATCGGGGTCTTCGTCGGGTTCACCATCGCCCAGGTGGGAATGGTGCGGCACTGGCGGCTGGTGCGGGGGACCGGTTGGCGCGGGAAGGCGCTGCTCAACGGGTTCGGGGCAG
Organism: Streptomyces sp. NPDC047061; assembly: GCF_040643955.1. Classification (NCBI taxonomy): domain Bacteria; kingdom Bacillati; phylum Actinomycetota; class Actinomycetes; order Kitasatosporales; family Streptomycetaceae; genus Streptomyces; species Streptomyces sp. NPDC047061. The sequence goes on along the minus strand of NZ_JBEYVI010000096.1, from coordinate 1,110 downwards.
TGCTCACCGCGGTGGCCACCGTCGTCGTCACCGCCGCCAAGTTCACCGAGGGCGCCTGGCTCGTCGTCGTGATGCTTCCGCTGCTCGTGGCCGCCTTCGTAGCCGTCCACCGCGCCTACGGCCGGATCGGCGAGCGGCTCGGTCTCGGCCGCATACCCGAGCCCCCGCACCGCGAGCGCTCGCTGGTGATCGTCCCCGTCTCGTCCCTTTCCAGGCTGACCTCCGAGGCTCTCACCGCGGCCTCCTCCCTCGGCGACGAGGTCCGCGCGGTGACCGTGTGCTACCCGGACCCCGAGGACCGGGCCGCCCTGCACACCCTGGAACGTTCCTGGGCAGCGTGGAACCCGGGCGTCCCCCTCGTCCCCCTGTCCTGCGAGCGGCGCAGTCTGGGCCGTCCCGTCGCCGCCTACGTCCGCGAGGTGACCGCGGCCGAGCCGGGCACCCGGGTCACCGTGCTCATTGCGGAGACCGAACCGGAGCGGCTGTGGCAGCGGCTGCTGCAGAACCAGCGGGGCGCGGTCGTCGCACACGCCGTGCGACGGGAGACGGACGCGGTGATCTGCCGGCTCCGCTTCCGGCTGCCGTGAGCTCGGAACACCCGCCGTCACGGCGGCCTACTCACCGGTATGGATCAGAGACCGTAAGAGTCCCGTCAAAGCCGTGGGTGCCGCCGTATGAGAGCCGTAAACGGGCGATCCGATCCGGCCAGGGAGACGCTTTCCTCTACTAGTCCGTTTGCATCGAACCTCACTCCAGGAGTTCGCGATGGCCGATGTGGCCTTCGTCGTCGCCGTGCTCGCCGGTTTCGCGCTGGTGGCCCTCGTCGCCAAGGGGGTGACGAAGCTGTGACCGCCGAGAACATCGTCGGCCTCGTCGTGGCCGTCGCCCTGCTGGGCTATCTCGTCCTCGCCCTGATCTTCCCGGAGAGGTTCTGACTGTGACATCAGCTGCCTCCGCAGCGGGCGACATGGGTCCCGTACTCGCAGGCTTTCTCCAGCTGCTCGCCCTCATAGGGGCGCTGGCGCTCGCCTACATTCCCCTCGGCAACTACATGGCCAGGGTCTACTCCTCCGACAAGCACCTGCGTGTCGAGAGGTGGATCTACAAGGG
>NZ_JBEYVI010000095.1:0-11357 GCF_040643955.1 Streptomyces sp. NPDC047061 | reverse complement strand
GGGCGGCTCCGGGCTCGCGGACGCGCCCCGGCCCTGCCCTTCCGAAGCCGTTGCCCCGGTGGCCCGTGCGGCCTCCAGCCGTCGCAAAGCCTCTGTCACCTGAGCGAGCAATCTTGCGGCCGTCGCAATGAGTCCGGCGACGTCGACAGACTCCTGTCGGTGTTCGGGATTCCTCGATGCGGAAGTGCTCGGCCGCGTACCCGACGAGGTGTTCCCGGCCCCGCTCGCCCTCTGTGACTCCCGCGCCGCCGCCTCGCGCCTTTGGCCGCGCCTCCGGGCGACGTGTATCCCACCGGCGACGGCGGACCCGACCGCGAACCCGGCCAGCGCTCCGGCGGGTCCCAACGGCGCGCCCAGGATCGTTCCGACCACCATCGGTATCCACACGGGCGCGGTTCTCTTGACCGACGCCCACAGTCGGCTGAGCGACGCCCTGAGTCGTTCTGTTCCTCTTGCCGCCCGATCGGCCGCGCGAGGCGGTGCTGGAGTCCTCCCGCCGCGGCTCCGGAGGTTCGCTGCTGAGGTTCTGGGACATCTCGGTTCCCTCGTTCAGGAATCAGACAACATGGGGTGGCAGCCGCGCCGACCTCGACGACATCGACATCCCGAAGCGGCGCAGGGCGATCTGACGTCGTGCGGCCGGTCCGCGGACTCCGCGCAGCCGTCACAGCCGCGGTTTCCTCCTGCGCCCCGCCCGGCTTCGGCCGAGATCCGCGTGCGGCACAACGGGCACACCGCGCCGCCGGTTCATCCGCCGTCCCGAGGCCGCACCGGTATCGGCTTGGGCAAGGGGCTGGTCCAGCAGCGCCCTCTGCAGGCCTCACGTCTGCTCAACGCGCCCGCCGGAGCGGCGGTTCACTCGCGTCGGCCGGTGAACCGGCCGGTCGCGGAACCCGCCTGGTGCGCCACCCCACCCGCAGAGCGCCGGTCTCCGCCGCCGTGCCCTCGGATCGCCACTCCCCGGTGCGGGTGTCCCAGCCCGCCGCCGCCAGCCGCCCCGCGCGGGCGACCACGCCCCGCACGTCCTTCTCGGTGACGTCCCGGTGGGTGACCATGCGGACGCACCCGGCCAGTGCGGCGGCGAGCACACCCGCACCCCGGAGTTCGGCCACGGTCCGGTCGGCGTCGGCGACCTCCGCGAGGACGACGTTGGTCTCCGGAACGTTCACGTTCCAGCCCTGGTCGCGCAGTCCACGGGCGAGCAGCCTGGCCTTGACGTGGTCCGCCTCCAGGTCCTGGACCCGGTTCAAGGCGATCAGGCCGGCCGCGGCGACCACGCCCCCCTGCCGTACGGCACCGCCGAGCATCTTGCGCACCCGGCGCGCCTCCCGGACGAACCCCGCCGACCCGCCCAGCACGGAGCCCATCGGCGCCCCCAGGCCCTTGCTCAGACAGGCCTGCACCGAGTCGACACCGCGGGTGAGTTCGGCCGGGGAGGTCCTCGCGGCCACGGCGGCGTTCCAGATCCGCGCCCCGTCGAGGTGGACGGAGAGGCCGGCCGCCTTCGCCGCCGCGACGACGGCCCGGTGCTCCCCGGGCGGGGTGACCGTGCCGCCGGCCGCGTTGTGCGTGTTCTCCAAGCACAGCAGACGGTCGCGCAGGGCGTCGTAGGCCATCGGGCCGGGGGACGGTGTCCTGCGGAGTGAGGTGGCCGTGATCCTTCCGGGGCCCGCGGACCAGGGCAGGGCAGCCGGCATGCCACCGGCGAGCCAGGCCGCCGCGCCCAGTTCGTACTCCAGGACGTGGGCGAGACGCGGGGCCAGGAAGCGGTCGCCGGGGCGCAGTTGGATCGTCAGGGCGACATGGTTGGCCATCGAACCGCTCGGGAGCCAGAGTGCCGCCTCGACGCCGAGGAGTTCCGCGGCCCGGTCCTCCAGCGCCCGCATCGTGGGGTCGCCGTCGAGGATGTCGTCGCCGACCTCGGCGGACGCCATGGCGGCGCGCATCTCGGCGTCGGGACGGGTCACCGTGTCCGACCGCAGGTCCACGACGGCGATGTCCCGCGGCGGGCGCGTCCGGGCGGTGCCGGGCACGGCGAGCGCCTCGGACTCCGCGAGCGCCTCGGTCGCGCCGGGTGTCCGCTGGGCGGGTACGGCGATCCTCGTCACGCGGCCTCCCCCGCACCGATCGTGGACGCGTCGAGGACCAGCCGGTAGCGCACGTCGCCGCTCTCCACCCGGGCGTAGGCGTCGTTGATCTCGTCGGCGCAGACGATCTCGACGTCCGCGCCGATGCCGTGCGCGGCGCAGAAGTCGAGCATCTCGCGCAGCTGCGCCGTCCCGCCGACGAGCGAGCCGGCGAGCACCGCGTTGCCGTCGACGAGGGACGCGGCGTCGAAGGACAGCGGCGCGCCGGGCAGCCCGACGAGGGCCATGGCTCCTCCGGTCCGAAGCGTCTTCAGGTAGGCGTCGAGAGGCAGCCCGGCCGAGACCGTGTTGACGATCAGGTCGAAGCGCCCGCGCTGTGTGCACAGGGTCGCCGGGTCCTGCGTGTCGAAGAAGTCGCGGGCGCCCAGCCGCAGCGCGTCGTCCTCCTTCTTCGGCCCCCGGCTGAGCACGGTGACCTCCGCCCCCATGGCCGTGGCGAGCTTGACCGCCATGTGCCCGAGCCCGCCGAGGCCGACGACGGCCACCGACATGCCGTCACCCGTTCCCCACCGCCGCAGCGGGGAGTACGTGGTGATGCCGGCGCACAGCAGCGGCGCGCCCGCGGCGAGGTCGACGCCCTCCGGAAGCGGACAGACGAAACGGTCCCGCACGACGATGCGGCGGCTGTAGCCACCGTCGGTCACCAGGTCGTCGTAGCCCCTGCTGTTGTAGGTGCGGACGTGTCCGAGCAGGCAGAACTGCTCGGTCCCCTCCAGGCAGTACGCGCAGGAGCCGCAGGAGTCGACCATGTAGCCGACGCCGACCCGGTCCCCCACCCGGTGCGCGGTGACCTCGTCACCGACCTCGGCCACCACGCCGGTGATCTCGTGGCCCGGCACCATCGGGAAGAGGGCCTTGCCCCACTCGCCCCTGGCGGAGTGGATGTCGCTGTGGCAGATGCCGGTGTAGGCGATGTCGATGAGCACGTCGTCCGGGCGAAGGCCCCGGCGTTCGATCGTCATCGGCCGCAGTGCGGCCCCTGCGGATGCCGCGCCCAGGGCACGGGTGGCTGTCGGCGGGTTGGTCACGGGATATCGGTCTCCTGTTTTTCCGGGCCTGTGGTCGCAGGCGGGCGGGGTGGCGGTCACACCGGCAGCAGCCGTACGGGCAGCGACCGGAAGCCGTTGACGATGACCGACTCCAGCCGCTCGGCGGGGCCGCACGGTTCGATCCGGCGCACGGCCCGGCTCAGCTGTCCGAGCACGGCCCGGAGCTGGGCCCGCGCGAGCTGGACGCCGATGCAGTGGTGCGGTCCGGCGCCGAACGCGATGTGGCGGTTGGGGGTCCTGGTGAGGTCGAAAGCGTCGGGATCCCGGAATTCCGCGCTGTCGCGGTTGGCGGAGGGCAGCCACAGCACAAGCCGTTCCCCGCGGCCGATCGTCCGGTTCCCGAGGCGTGTGTCGTGGGTGGCGGTGCGCACCAGATGGGTGGCGCTGGAGGTCCAGCGCAGGATCTCCTCGATCGCCGTCGGCGGGATCCGGCCGGGATCGCGGCGGAGCGTCGCCCACTGGTCCGGGTGCGCCATCAGCGCCTGCACACCTCCGGCCAGCGTGAGCCTGACGTTCTCGGTGCCGCCGACGAGCAGGTTGTCGCAGTTGAGGACGGTGTCCTCCAGCGGCAGCGGCCGGCCGCCGGTCCTCGCCCGTGCCAGGACGCTCACCAGATCCTCGGCCGGGCGCGCGCGCCGTTCGGCGGCGAGATCGCCGAAGTAGCCCAGAATCTCCAGGTGCGCGGTGGTGCGCGCGACCGCGGTGTCCGCGCAGAAGGCGTCCAGACACCAGTGGGTGAGCATCGCCCGGTCGGGGTGCGGGATGCCGAGCAGGGTCCACATCACCGCCAGCGGCAGCTTCGCCGCGACACCGGTGACGAAGTCGGTCTCGCCCTTCTCGACCGCGTCCGTGACGGCGGCACGGGCCGCCTCGTCCAGGGAGTCGGCCCGCGCCCGCAGACGACGCGGGGTGAACCAGTCCGCCAGCACGCCGCGCAGTTCCGTGTGCCGGGGCGCGTCGGAGAGGGCCAGGGTACGGTCGCCGCCCGGATCCGTCCCCTGGGCGACGGGCCTGAGCAGGGTCCCGGCCGCCGAGCTGAACACGTCGGCCCGGCGCAGCACCTCCTTGACATCGGCGTACCGCGTGACGGACCACGCCGTCCCGAACTCCCCGGCGTCGTGCCGGAGCACGGGATGGTGTTCGCGCATCCACCGCCATACGCCGAACGGGTTGCCGGACCGGTAGGTGCCCCCGTCCGTCAGCGAGCCCACACCTTCCGCGTCCTGCTCCTGTCTCATACGGCGGCCTCACACGGTCTCGGACTCGCGGTCCAGGAGGGACCGGAGAAGGGGCAGAGGAGGCTCGTCCCGCAGGTAGAAATGGCCGCCGGGGACGAACACCGGGCGGAACTCCCCCTCGGTGTGTTCGGCCCAGGCGGCCAGGCCGTCGCGGATCGCGGGCAGGTCCTCCCGGCCGGCGATCCCCACGATCGCGGCCCTGATCTTCTTGCCGCGGTGATCCCGGTAGTCGGCGACCGCGGCGAGATCGACGGCGGCATAGCCCAGGATGGTGTCGAGGAGGTCCGGTTCTCCGAGGATCTCGGGGCTGAGCTGTTCGTACCGGTTCAGGTGGTCCAGGACGGCGGCGGCGGGCTCGTACGGCACCGGCGTCCGGGTCCGTGGCGCGGCGGCGGACGAGACGACGAGAGCGGGGGGTGTGCGACCGGCCTGTTCCAGTGCGTGCGCGGTCTCGAAGGCCACGTAGGCACCGAAACTGTGCCCGAAGAACACGTCGTACCGCAGGCCGGCGGCCAGGATCTCCCGGGCGACCGACGAGGCCAGGACGACCAGGTCTTCCACCGCACGCTCGCCGCCGCGCTCCTCCCGGCCCGGATACTGGACGACGTGCGCGTTCGCGGAGCCGAGCGAGGACTGCCAGCCCCGGAAGAACGAGGCACAGCCCGCGGCGTGGGGAAAGACGAGCAGCCGCCGCCCGGCCCGGACCGGCTCCGCGACGGCCGACGGGAAGGAGCGGATCGACGCGGTCACCCGCATGGCACCTCCTCGGGCCGCCGGTCCGTCCGCAGCCGGCCGAGCAACTCCACCTGCTCCTCGACGGTGCTGAGCCGGTACACCTCGGCGACGGGCACCCGCTGTCCGGCGATCTCGGAGAGGGCGCGGGACAACCGCAGCACGGACAGCGAGCTGCCGCCGAGCTCGAAGAAACTGGTACCGCGGGTCCGCCCGCCGGCGGGCGTTCCGAGCACGCTCTCCCACGCCTGGACGATCCGCGCTTCCAGGTCGCGCGGCTCCTCGGGTTCCCGGAGCCGCGGCGGCACCGCCCGCACCGACGCGAGCAGCGCCGCGCGGTCGGTCTTGCCCCGCGCGGTCCGGGGTACTTCCGCGACGAAACTCACCCGGTCCGGGACATGCCCGCGGCCGAGGGCCTCCGCGACCGCGGTGCGCACGGTCGTCTCGTCGTCCCCTCCGGCCCCTTGGTCCTCCCGCTCGTCCCGCTCGTCCCGCTGCTCGTCCCGCTCGCCCCGCTCGCCCCGCTCGCCCCGCTCCGGCTCGCGTACCACGAACGCGTGGCAGAGGCCCGCCCCCTCGTCGTGGACGACCACCGCGGTCCGTACTCCCGGGCAGCCGGCAAGGACCCGCTCGACGGACTCCAGGTCGACGCGTACGCCGCGCACCTTCACCTGGCGGTCGAGGCGCCCCAGGAACTCCAGTTCTCCGTCGGCGGTCCACCGGCCGAGATCCCCGGTGAGGTACGTGCGCCCCTGCGTTCCGTCCGGGGCGGCACGCGGGACGAACCGGCGCCGGGTCTCCTCAGGATCCCCGAGGTAGCCGCCGGCCACGACGGGTCCCGAGACGGCGATCTGGCCGACCGCTCCCGGCGGGACCTCGCGCAGCGCGTCGTCGAGGAGATGCACGGCGGTCCCCGGGACGGGGGCGCCGATCGTGGCGGGCGCCTCGGCGTCGTAGCGCCGGTAGGTCGACCACACCGTGCACTCCGTGGGGCCGTACTCGTTGAAGAGGGGGACCCCTGGCAGGACGGCGAAGTGCCGGGCGATCACGCTCACCGGCAGGGACTCCCCCGCGCAGATGGCCACGCGCAGCTCCAGCGGCCCCTCGGCAGCGGTCTCGGCCACACCGTGCAGTACTTCCTCGTAGAAGCTGGGCACCGTGAGGAGATGGGTGATGGCGTGCCGGCGCATCAGGGACGCCACGGCCCGTGGGTCCCGGCGCTCGTCCTCCCCCGCGATGACGACCGTGCCGCCAGCCGTCAGGGTGCCCCACAGACCCGCGACCGAGGAGTCGAAGGAGAACGGGGAGAGCAGCAGGAATCTCGGGGTGCCGAACTCACGGTAGACGTCGAGCCGGGCCGCGTTCGAGTGCGCCAGGTTTGCCTGGCTGACGAGGACGCCCTTGGGGCCGCCCGTGCTGCCGGAGGTGTAGAGCACATAGGCCTCGTCGTCCGAACCGGCCGCCGGGTTCGCCCGGATGCCGGGTTCGCCGTGATCCGCGGGATCCGCGGCGTCCGCGACGTCCGTGGCGTCCGCGGCGTCCATGGCGTCCATGGCGTCCGCGAAATCCGTACCGGAGGGATCCACGACCTCGTGGATCCCCGCCGTCTCGCGGACGTGCCGGACGACGGCGTCCGGCGCGTCCGGATCGAGTACGGCATACGAACGTCCGGCGAGGTGCGCCGCCAGCATCCAGGCGGGAAGAGCGACGGTCCGACGGCCGAACAAGCCGACCCTGGAGGCCGGATCGACGTCCAGGGTCCGCCGGATCCGGCGGGCGAGGGCGACGAGGTCCCGGTAGTCGAGGACGTCGTCACCGCAGACGACGGCGGTACGGTCCGCGTTCCGCCGGGCCACGGAAAGGACGGTGTCACACACACGTTGAGTTGCCATGGGGCGGTTCCCTGCGCCGATTTCGTGAGATCACCGGAGGACGGGTTCTCCGTGCGCACAGCAGCATTCCGCTTCCGGGACCTGGACGGCAGCCCGGTCCCACGCCCCAGAACTGGCCGCCCGCACAGCCCCTTTCGGGGACGCTCCGGACAACGTGGGGGCACTCTCGACGTCCACCGTCCACGCTCCCATGATTGGCGACTCGAATCAGCGAGAGCCCTTGGCCGAGACTGTGCCCGGTAAGGCCGGACAGGAAGAGCGGTCTCATCGGGCAACGAAGACATTCGGGATCTCACCCGGATGACCTTCGTCATCACCGGTGACACGCGCGAGGCCGGCGCCGTCACCGCGGAACCGGCCGCCGGAGTGGACGTCGACGTCGGGACGGCTGGGCCCGGGGCCGCGGCGCGGCCCTCGTCGTCCGCGACGTGACGGCCCCGGACCGGTGGAACACCTGACGGCCGTCGGCATCGTCGGCGCCCCCGCCCGGCGCGGGGCGCACGCCACCCGACCGCCGGCTTCCCAGCCTGCATCCCTTCCGTCCAGAGAGGATCTCTCGTGCGCTACCTCACCGTGTACTGCGGTGCCTCACCGGGACAGCGACCCGCACACCGCCGTGCCGCGGCCTCGTTCGGCCGCGCCCTGGCCGCGGCCGGCCTGGGACTCGTCTACGGCGGCGCCTCCACCGGCCTCATGGGGGCCGTCGCGGACGCCGCGCTGCACGGCGGCGCGTCCGTCATCGGCGTGATGCCCCAGGACCTCGCCCGCCACGAAGTGGCCCACCAGGGCCTCACCCGGCTCGAAGTGACCTCGGGCATGCACGAACGCAAGGCGCGCATGGTGGAACTCGGGGACGCCTTCGTCGCCCTCCCCGGAGGCTTCGGGACCGCCGACGAGTTCTTCGAGGTCCTCACCTGGGCACAGCTGGGCCTGCACACCAAGCCGTGCGCGCTGCTCGACACCGACGGCTTCTTCCAGCCGCTGCTGGCCTATCTCCGGCACGCCGCCGACGAGGGCTTCGTGCACCGGAGATACCTCGACAACGTCATCGTCCGCTCCGAACCGCGCGAGTTGCTCGATGCTCTCGCCCACCACCGCAGCCTGCCGCATCTGTTCTCCGCGCTCTGAGAGGAGCCCCGATGTCCATCACCCTGTCGCAGGAGGAGTACGCGACCGCCTGGCGGCTCATCACCACGACGTCCAGCCACGGCCGGAACCTGGAGACGGTCCTTGTGGACCGGGTGCTGCCCAAGCTCGGGGACGGTCCCACCCTCCTCGACGTGGGCGCAGGCTCGGGTACGGTGGCACAGCGGCTCGCCAGGCACTTCGCCGCGCTCACCCTGGTCGAGCAGAACCCCGCGCAGATCGAGGCCGGCCGCGCGGCTCTCACGGCGTCCGGTGCTCGCGTCTTCCTCGGCGGGTTCGACGAGTTCGACACGGACGAGAAGTTCGACGTGGTCCTGTGTTCCCACGTCCTCTACCACGTCCCGCGCGAGCGGTGGAGCGCGTTCCTCGACCGGCTGCTCGGGTTCGTACGCCCCGGAGGCGTGTGCGTCGTCCTGCTCGTCGGCGGCCCCACGGACGGCCGCGGCGCCGTGCTGCCCTGCGAACCCGGTCGCCCCGCACCGGCTCCCCCCTCGACGACGCACTACACGCTGCGGCGGGACTTCACATCGGACGCGGTCGACACGGAGATGTTCGTCAAGGAACTCGCCACCAGGCACGAGCCGTACGAAGTGGTCTCCACCGTCAACCGATGGACGGCGGCCACACCCGACGAGATGCACGCGATCTGCCGCTTCGTGGTGTACGAGGACTGCTTCACGGCCGCGGAACTGGCCGCCCTGAGCGAGGAGGAACTGCGGCTGGTCGACGAGCGGATACGCGGGCACGCCCGCCGTTGCCCTCGTGTGGACGGCCGCCACCAGCTGGAGATGGAGGACGGCGTGGTGATCATCTCGCCCCGGTCCGGAAGCCGTTCCCAGCCCGACGCCGAGTGATCAGGAGCGATCGTGCCCATCCTGCACAGACTCACGACTCTCCCGGAGATCGAGGAGTTCGCCGACTCCTACGAACGCGCCTCGGGCTACCGCGTGGCGGCCGACTACCTCAAGCGCGGCCTCGTCCTCGGGATGCGCCGCCGGGGACGGCTGATCGGCGGCGCGGTGATGACCGGAGAGGCACCGCTGCGCACGTTCGCCCGTATACCGGAAGCCCGGCGCGGCGCGGTCGAGGCGTCCGTGGATCCCGACGACACGATCGAACTCGCCTGTGTCTGGCTCGATCCCGAACACCGGTCGGGGCCGCGCTCCCTGCTGTTCTGGCACGGACTGTTCCGGGAAGGGGCCGCGAGCGGCGTCCGGCACGCCGTGTTCGGCACCGAGAGCAGGGGCCTGCATCTCATGTACACGACGGCGGGCGCCCGGGTGCTCTATGCCGGTCCCGTCACGGTGGACGGCCGGCACAAGGACGGCTGGATCTACGACAGCCGGACCGCGGACCGCCGCCGGGCCCTGTGCCGGCTGGCGCTCTACAAGACGGGACTGCTCCGGTCCCGAACCCCTTCCGGTGCGGGCGAACACCCCGCGGCACCCCCGCCGGAGGTCTCCCGCGTTCAGGCGGGCTCCGCATGGGCGGTACCGCCACGGGCGCTGACGGCCGCGGGCCGGGAGCTGCTGAGCGGCTGCGCCGAACGGCTCAGCGGGGCACGACGCACGCGCACCCGGGCCCATGCAGCACTGGACGCCGCCGCGCTCGGCGGCTGGGCCCTGGTGACCGGCGCGTCCTCGGGTATCGGGCTCGCCTACGCCCGGCTGCTGGCGGCTCGTGGCGCCGGGCTGCTTCTGGTGGCCGACGCACCCGAACTGACGGACATCGCGGCGGAGTTGCGGGACGCCTACGCCGTGCGCGTGGACGCGCTGGTCGTCGACCTGGCCGAGGAGCGGGCGACGGACAAGGTGGTCGCCTGGGTGGCGGACCGGAGGGTGGAGGTCCTGGTCAACAACGCGGGCGTGGGTGCCAAAGGCCGGTTCACCGCGGGGGATCCGGCCGGGTACCTGTCGATGATCAACGTGAACCTGACGTCCCAGGTACTCCTCGACCGGGCGTTGCTGCCCGCCATGGCGGCACGCGGCAGAGGCGCCGTGATCCATGTCGCCTCCGTCAACGCGCTCGCTCCCGTGCCGTACAGCGCGGTGTACTCGGCCACCAAGACGTTCGTGCTCACCTACGCCACCGCCGTCCGGCACGAACTCCGGGACCGGGGAGTGGTGTTCCAGGTCCTGCTGCCGGGCACGACGGCGACCCCGTTCCACGCGGCCCAGCACACGGAACTCCCGCGCTGGGCCGCGTCCCCGGAGAAGGTCGCGGCGACCTCCCTGGAACGGCTCGGACGACAGCACATCTGTGTGTCCGGCACGCTCAACCGCGCGTTCCGGACCGTCAGCGGTCTCCTGCCGCTGCCCGCACGCACGGCGGCGGCCCGGGAGGCGCTGCGGGCGAGCCTGGGACATTGAGACGGGGAACCGCGACGGCGCCGTCGAGAGCGTGAACCCATCGGTGCTCGGTGGTCCCGAGACCTCCCGTGCCTCCCGTCAACCCAGTGATCTCCGCGTCCAGGTCAAGAACGCCCTGGGCGATCCGGGCCGCCATGGCGGCGGCCAGCTTCTCTCCGGGCAGGGCGATGTACTGGGCTTCTGCCGCTGCGACAGCGGTCTGTGCGAGCGAGGAGGCGTTCTTGCCGGGTACGGTCGTTGACGAGATCGAGGCGGCGGCCGGTGAGGATGCGCAGGTCGACGGCGACCTCGTCGCCGGGCCGGAGCAGTCCAAGGTCCTGGCGCATGCGGGCCTGGTCGGCGATGACGTGGGCGTCCTTGGCGTCGGTCTTGCTCTGACCGCGGTAGCCGGCCGCGGCGCGGTGGACGGCCAGGCCGGTGAGGTAGGTCATCGGCTGTCGCTGTTTGAGCAGGAGCCCGATGAGCAGGGCGGCGCTGCCGTGGTTGGTGTCCATCGCCCACAGCACCTCGCCCGGACCGGCGAGGGCGAGCACGTCGCGGATGAGCTCCAGCAGCTCGGCCTCGTCGTTGCCGACGCGGCGTGACACCTTCCGTTCACCACGGACGTCGAGTGCCACGCAGTGGTGATGCTCCTTGCCGATATCGACCCCGGCCCAGATCGTGAACACGGCCGCCTCCGTCAGCTGTTCATTCTGTGATCCCGCGGACGGCCTCGCCGACGTTGTCCTACACAGCGATCAAGTCGCGTATCCCAATCAGCGGTTGTGACCGTCACGGGCTCCGG
>NZ_JBEYVI010000094.1:0-11407 GCF_040643955.1 Streptomyces sp. NPDC047061 | reverse complement strand
GGTGTGCCGCCCGGGCGGCACACCGACAACCGGCCCACCGACGTCACTTGCTGTGCAGGCGGCGCAGGTAGTCGTAGGTGGACGGCAGGGACTTCAGCAGTTCGTCCCGCCGGTGTCCGACCTCCGCGAAGACCGCCTCGGCCGACTCGACGGACGACGGGCGGTGGTTCAGCAGTGACATGGAGTGGTCCGGCAGTACGTCGAGCCCGGCGAACACGCAGTAGTAGTTGGCGTTGCTCCAGAAATTGCGGAACTCGGCCTCGAAGTTGCCGTAGTAGTTCGCCTCGTCGGTGACCGGCAGGTTCACGCCCAGGCCCGCCTTGTACAGCGCGACCTTCTCCTTGAAGTCGTCCGCGAGTTCCAGCTCCTTGCAGGCGCGCCAGAACGCCGTGTCGTCGCGCGGGGCGAAGCTGAAGTGAGCCTGGATGAAGTCCCGCGTGTCGTCGAACATCGTCTCGATCTCGCGGTTGAACTGGTCGACCGCGACCGTGTCGAAACGCTTGTCCGGGAAGTGCTTGACCAGGTGGTAGAGCGCCGCGTAGACGAAGTAGATGCCGGTGGATTCGAGCGGCTCCAGGAAGCAGGACGCCAGGCCGATGCCCACCACGTTCTTCACCCAGGCCCGCCGGTTGCGCCCGACCCGGAACTTGATGTGGTTGAGCGGCTGCTTCTCCGGATCGAGGCCCCACATCCGGCAGAACTCCTCCGTCGCCTCGTCCTGGGACGCGAAGCGGCTGGAGTACACGTAACCGGTGCCGAACCGTCCCAGCATGGGGATCTTCCACGTCCAGCCCGACGACATCGCGATCGCCGAGGTGAAGGGCTCGACGCCGTCGGCCTCGTCGTCGTGCGGCACCTGGGTGGCGACCGCCCGGTCGTTGAGGAGATGGTCGCTCATGTCCAGGAACGGTTCCTTCATCACCTGGTTGATCAGCAGACCGCGGAAGCCGGAGCAGTCGACGAACAGGTCGGCCTCCAGCCTGCGTCCGGACTCGGTGGTGATGGCGGTGACGTGCCCGCGCTGGTCGACCTCCGCCTCGGTGAACCTGTCCTCGATGTGCACCGCCCCCTGCTTCTCGACGGCGAACCGGCGCAGGAAGCCGGCGACCAGACCGGCGTCGAAGTGCCAGGCGTAGCTCGCCCATCGCGTGCCGTCCAGGAAGCGCGGGGACAGCTTCCTGTCGAAGACCGCGGGCTGGGCGTAGCACGCGTAGTCGAACGGCTCGTCGGTGGCACCGTTCAGCCTCTTGTGCGTCCAGTAGTGCGACAGCGGCAGGTTGTCGTGGCTCGGCAGCAGACCGAAGAGGTGGTCGAAGTGATCCTGCCCGGTTCCGTGCGGGCGCGCCTCGGCCTCACCGGTCCCGGGGGTGCGCCAGTTCACGAATCTGATGCCCATCTTGAAGCTGGCGTTGCACTCGGGCATCCACTCCTCCTCGGACAGGCCGAGAAAGTCGAAGAACACCTTCTGCAGGTTGGGAATCGTGGCCTCACCCACCCCGATCCGCGGAATCGCGGGCGCCTCCAGCACTGTGATGTTCACCGTCGGACCGAGTGCTCTGCCCAGGTAGGAGGCGGTCATCCAACCCGCCGTGCCCCCTCCGAGTACGAGTATGTCCTTGATGCGGTTGTCACCCACGGCGGTCAGTCCTCCAGAGTGCATAAGGGATGTTCAGGGGTTCGACGACGTTCAGCGGTCCGCGTCGGGAGCTCCCGCGGCCGGCGTGTCGGCCGGCAGGGGCCAGCGGGCGTAGCGACGCAGTCCGTACAGCAGTGGCGCGGGCGTGAGGTCGCGTGTGATGACGCGCTCGACCTCCGCGAAGACCGCGGTGTGATCTCCGACCACAGTGGTGCTCAGCAGGGCGCAGTCGGCCGTGGCGTGCGCATCGGCCCTCAGATGAGGGCCTCTGGCCTGCACGGGGAGTTCCCATTCCGTGTTCTCGAAGCGCCCGGGGTCGCCTGAGCCGAAGAGGTTGGACGTGGCCTGTGCCCCGTCGTGCAGGAGGTTGAGCGCGAAGCCTCCTTGTTCCCGTATCGCGCTGAAGGTCGGACTGGCGCTGCGCAGGCTCACCAGGAGGCTGGGCGGCGCCAGCGAGATGCTGCACAGCGAGGTACATGTCATCCCCCAGGGCCGGTGGTCCGCGTCGAGCGAGGTGACGACGGCCACACCGGTCGGAAAGGCGGCCATGAACGGCCGCAGATCCACGTCCGCCGGGACCGGGGACGGCTCGGCCGGCCGGCCGCCGGACGTGGGATGCGGCGCGGGGGTACGGAACGGGCGGGGCATGCCGTGCTCCCGTCAGTCCCTGCGCAACTGCCGCAGGTGGCCGCTCTCGGGCGCGCGGAGCAGGAGGGGGAGCGGGTCTGTCTCGGCCATGGGGTGTCTGCCTTCTCGCCGGAGCCGTGGAGACGGAGCGCCGGTCGCGCCGCGGAGTTGCGGGGCGCAGACGCGACAGCATCCGATCGATGTCAGGCTGTGCGAGTCCCCTATAGACCGGCTATACGGATCCGGTTCGCACGGACGATGCATGCACCACCCGCACACCAGGCCGCCGGACCCCCGCGCGGGTCAGGGGCCGATCGCCCCCTCAGCACTCGATGATGTTCACCGCCAGCCCGCCCCGGGCCGTCTCCTTGTACTTGACGGACAAGCGCGCGCCGGACGCGACGAGCCCGCTGGCCTGCTGGTTCTCTGGGATTTTCTTGATCCACTCGGCCACTGGGGACTTCTCGGGGACTTTCGGCCGGTGGCGGTCCTCCAGCCACGCGTCCATGGCAACGAGACCGCGCTGACCTGCGCCGGGCATGAAGTGAGCGTAGTGGTCGAGGGTGACCTTCGGCGTCGAGTGACCGAGCCCTTTCGACAGGTTGACGATCGACTCGCCAGTCTCCAGCTGGCACGCTCGCGTAGGCGTGCCGGAGCACGGGAGGGTGAGGGTGCCCTCGGGGGCGAACGGCCTGGGCCTTCGGGGCAGTGACGCACCGGACGACCAGGGCACTGTCTGCGGTAACCGCTCGAAGCCCGCTCAGGGTGTCGGCGATAGTGAGGAAATGAGTACGACCTCCTCGCGATCCGTGCGCTTTACCGTGTTGGGACCGGTGCGGGCCTGGTACGGCGAGCGGGAACTGGACCTTGGTTCGCCGCAGCAGCGAGCCGTGTTGGTGGCGCTGCTGCTGCGGCGAGGACGCCCGGTCACGACCGCCGAACTCATCGACGCCGTGTGGGGGGAGGGAGTGCCGGCGGCGGCGGTGTCCGTCCTCCGTACGTATGTGTCTCGACTGCGCAAGGTACTGGAGCCCGAACGCGGTGCGGGCTCACCGCCGCGGGTGATCGTTTCCGCCGCGGACGGGTACCGGGCCGACGTGCCCGACCACGCCGTCGACCTCCGTGTGTTCGAACGGCAGGTCGACGAGGTGAAACGGCTGTCCGACGAGGGCAGGGTCTCCGAGGCGGCGGCTCTGTCGCGTGCGGCGCTCGACGCGTGGCAGGGAACCCCTCTCGCAGGCCTGCCCGGTCCACTGGCGGAGGCCGAAGGCGCCCGACTGGGCGAACAGCGGCTGGGTGTCGTCGAACTGTGCCTGAACCTCGATCTTCAGTGCGGCCGTCACAGCGAGGTGATCGCGGAGCTGACCTCGCTGACCGGTGAACATCCCCTGCGGGAACAGCAATGGCGGCTGCTGATGCTGGCCCTGTACCGCTCCGGCCGGCAGGCCGAGGCACTCGCCGCGTATCGCACGATCCGCAGCACCCTCGTCACGGAGCTGGGCATCGAACCCGGCACCGCACTGCGGGAGTTGCACGACCGGATCCTGGCCGCCGATCCGGCACTGGAGCTCGCCGCGACGGCGGGACGCCCCGAGCCACCGACCGCCGCGTCAGCGGCCGGGTCCGTCGCGCACTCGCCTCGGCCGGCGCAACTGCCCGCAGACCTGCCCGCCTTCACCGGGCGCGCCCCCGAACTGGCGCGGATCCGTGCGCTGCTGCCCGATACCGACGGGCTCCAGGCCACCGTGGTGATCAGCGCGATCGGCGGAATGGCAGGCATCGGCAAGACCACCCTCGCGGTGCACTGGGCCCACGAGATCGCACACCGCTTCCCCGACGGCCAGTTGTACATCAACCTGCGGGGCTTCGACCCCACCGGCGCGGTCATGCCTCCGCAGGAAGCCATCCGCGTCTTCCTCGACGCCCTCGGCGTCCCACCCGAACACATGCCCACCGGACTCGACGCACAGGCCGCCCTCTACCGCAGCCTGCTCGCCGAGCGCCAGGTCCTTGTCGTCCTCGACAACGCCCGGGACACCGAACAGGCGCGCCCCCTGCTGCCGGGTGCCCCCGGCTGTCTGGTGATCGTCACCAGCCGCAACCGCCTCACCGGCCTGATCGCCAACGAGGGGGCACACCCGCTGACACTCGACGCTCTCACCCCGGCCGAGGCACACGACTTCCTCGCCCGCCGGCTCGGCGCCACCCGTGTCACGGCCGAACCCCGGGCCGCCGCGCTGATCACCGAACGCTGCGCCCGTCTCCCTCTGGCTCTGGCGATCGTCGCCGCCCGGGCGGCCTCCAACCCGCATTTCTCCCTCGCCGCCATCGCAGACGAGATCGACGACGGTCTGGACGCCTTCGCGGCCGACGACCGCACCACCGATATCCGGGCCGTCTTCTCCTGGTCCTACCGGGCCCTCTCCGCCCCCGCCCAACGCCTCCTCAATCTCCTCGGCCTGCCCACCGGCTCCGACATCTCCACACCCGCGGCCGCCGCGCTCGCCGGACTCGGTCTGCGCGAAACGCGTACGCTGCTGCGCGAACTCACCCACTCCCACCTTCTGACCGAGCGCCAACCGGGCCGTTACACCCTCCACGACCTCCTGCGCGCCTACGCCGCCGAACGCGTTCATGCCCATGAGACACCGGCCGAACGGCACCGTGCCGTGGAGCGCGTTCTCGCCTGGTACCTCCACACGGCTGCCGCCACGTCTCCCCACCTCACCCCGCAGCGGGAGCCGGTGCCACTCGACCCACCACCGTCCGGCTGCGCTCCGCTCACCTTCGCCACCCGGGAACAGGCGGTGGACTGGTGCGAGACCGAACGCCCCAACCTCGTGGCCGCGGTCCACCAGGCTGTCGCCTCCGGACACCCCGGCATCGCCTGGCGGCTGCCCGCCGCACTGTGGGGCTTCTTCTACATACGGGGGCACTTCCACGACTGGCGCGAGACCACTCAGGTCGGCCTGGCCGCCGCCCGCGGCAACCACGACGAGGCGGGTGAAAGCCGCAGCCATGTCAACCTGGCCGGAGCTCTGGGGCAACTGCGCAGGTACGACGAGGCCGCCGATCACCTCGAACAGGCCGCGGTCCTGTACGGGAAACTCGGAGACACTTACGGCATGGCCATGGCAGCGGTCAACCTGGGCAACGTGTACCTCGATGCCCGTCAGCCGGCGAAAGCCGTGGAACCGACCCTCAGAGGGCTTGCCGCCCATCGGAGCATAGGCAACTCCTGGGGGCAGGTCGTAGCCCTGACCAACCTGGGTGACGCCTATGAGCAATTGGGGCGGTACGACGAGGCGATCGAGTGTCTGGAACAGGCACTCGCCGAGTCGCGCGGTGCCGGCAACCGCTGGGTCGAAGGCATCGTGCTCGGCCTCCGCGGCTTGGTCGACCATCGCCTGCGCCGACACGACGACGCGGTCGGACACTACCGCCAAGCACTCGAAGTCCACCGGGAAGTGGGCAACAGTCTGGGCGAGGGGCTGGTGCTGGGCTACTTGGGGGATGTCCAGCTGGCCGTCGGGAGTACGGAGGAAGCGCGCGCCAGCTGGCGACACGCCCTGACCATTTTCGAGCGGTCCGAGCATCCGGACGCCGAGGGCATCCGCACCAAACTCGCCGACCTGGAACGGCATTCGGCCGTTGTGGAACGGCGAACCCCGCGGCGGGCGGATTGACGCGACCACCACGGGACCGGGCGGAGGCGTCGTCCCGGGCATCGGTCTCACATCCGCCTCCCCACGGGTTGTCGGCGCCGGATACGGCGGTGTCACACCGTCACAACGGAGCCCCGCCGTCCGCGGTTCAAGCCGGGGACGCGCGCCGGGCGGCAATCCGGAGCGGCACGGCGGGGACGGCGCGGATCTCGTGGCTGTCCTCGTGGTTGCCCACGATGTGTGGCCCGAGAGCGTCGTAGGACCGTGAGCTTCCTTGCGGATCAGCGTCTCCCCGTCGGATGGGAGCGAGTGGACTAAGGGAGACAGATGTCTGACTCAGCCCGGACCGCGGAGTCCGGTGCGGCCTCTTCCGGCGGGCGCCCATCCGGTGGGCCGGGACCGCAGGCGGAGCCGGGGAGGCGTGTCCCCGTGACGGTGCGAGCCTCTGACCCGATCTCTCGTGAGGGCGTGCTGGGCCTGCTGCGGTGCCATCCGGAGATGGACGTCCGCGAGGAGCCGACCACCGAGCCCGGTACGGTGGCCGTCCACGTTCAAGGCCTGTTCGACGACGCGGCCCTCACCCGGTTGCGGCGGGTGGCGCAGGACGAGAAGGTCCGTGTGGTGCTCGTCGTGAGGGCGCTGTGTGACCCACAACTGCTGGACGTGCTGGCATCCGGCGCGGCCGGCGTGGTCTGGCGCCACGAGGCCACCTCGCAGCGGCTCGCGCAAGCGGTCCTCGCGGCCGCCCGCGGTGACGTCAACCTGCCCACGGATCTGCTGGGCCGCGTGGTCGACCAGGCGACCGCGGTGTCCCGGCAGGCGGGCGGCGGCTCCGACCCGTTCGTCGCGGGACTCGCACCCAGGGAGAAGGACGTGCTGCGCCTGATCGCCGACGGGCACACCACGGTGGAGATCGCGGCCGAGCTCTCGTGCTCCCCACGCACGGTCAAGACCGTGACCCACAGGCTGACCTCGCGCCTTGAGCTGCGCAACAGGGAACATGCCGTGGCCTACGCGCTGCGGGAAGGCCACATCTGACGGTACGTCACGTATTGAGCGTCAGTGATGTGTGTGGCGCGGCCCCGCGCCACCGGCCCGCGCGACCTGCCCCTGGGCGGCATGGCCCAGAACCGGATCTGGCTGGAGATCGTCTCCCTCGCGCCCGCGCCTGTTCTCCGCCGCCGCCCAGCCGGCGGCCCTGGAGCGACGTCATCACCCGCGCGATCGACCGGCTCCGCACTGTGCCGAGCCCGGACCGACCAGCCGATGCGGCGCCCACCCGACGTGAAATCCGAACCTCGGTCTGCACCACAGGGCGGCGTCGTTCGGAGGATCTGTCCGACTTGATGCTGGTTCAGGTGGCGGACATGGCTGCGGAGTTCGCGGGGCCGGAACGGAGGCAGGCACGACCTCCGGGTGATCAAGAGGTGTCGATTCCCTGATCACCACAACGGAAGACCGTGCCTGCCCGCTCGTCATCGCCCGTCCCCGCCGGCCTGAGCCAACTCGCCGTTGTCCGGCCCGCCGAGCCCGAGGACCACCCGGGTCTGCTGGTCTGCTTCGCAGCGGTGCCGGATCCCCGACGGGCGGAGGGGCGGCGCCACATCCCCTCGCTTTCACCCTCGCGCTCGCCGCGTGCGCGGGGCGTGGTCGGCGAGCACGGGCAGCCCCTCGTGCAGGCAGCGGTAGGCCGTGGGCAGCGAGATGGCGTTGTCGGGGGCGAGTCGGGACATGCGGGTGCCGTCGATGAGCCACCGCAGGACCAGGACCGCCTGCCGGAAGGTGGCCGGGGCCCGGGTGCTCGTGCGGGTCCCGACGCGCTCGCGGTGCTCATGCGACCGCCGGGGCGAGGCGCTCGGCGGTCGCCCTGCCGACATCGAGGGCAGCGGGTCAGGCGATCCTGGAGGGCACGTGGAGCCTCTGGTTGCTGCACGGAACGTGATCTTCGCAGAGTCGTTCCCACCAGGGGCTTCACGCATGTCTGACGTCAGGTCACCATCCAGGTCACGCAGGCTCGTTACGTACCGCAGCCGTCGCATTGCCGAGAAGACCTCATTGGGGCGTTCGGGTTCTTGCCGGTCAGCGCGACCCGAACTGCCCGCATGAGCGACGCCCGCGAGTGCACCGTTACGAACGGTACGGTCAGCGCCTCGGCCCTGGCGGGGGCGTTCGAGGACGCAAGGAGTTCGGTTGTTGCGTGTCCCCCTGGGGACTCGGAGGTCGGTACGGAGGTGGAGGTGGCAAGAAGGGGTAGGCTGGCGCTGGGTTTGTCGCGCGAAACTCGAGTTCCCCTGCGATCTCGATCCGTGCCGTTGCGGCCTCGATCCGTGCCGTTGCGACATCGCGGGTCTCCTCCGGCCCATACTTCCTTTTCTGGGCGTCCCGGGCATCCTCCTCATTCCCGCCATACAGCTTTACCAGGGCACCAAAGGCATGAGCTCTTCTTCGTAGGTCATTCAATAATTTCCATTCTGCTTTGAAATCACCCTGGTGGCGTGCGATCCCCGTGGCCTGCCGTGCAGACGCCACTATATTGACGCGTGTGTGCCAGCCGCTCGGATCGAGTTGTGAGCCCTCTTTGCCCATTTTCTTCCAGTTATTCCACCACTGCTGGAGCCCGGCATCGGTGCCTCGAATGCTCTTTGGTGGAGGGTCGTAAAGATAGCGCTTACTGTTCGCTTCCTCCCAGGCCATAGTCTCGTCAGACTGATCGGGGGAAGGATTTGCCGGCATCTTCAATCCCTTTCCTTGGAATAGCGTCTCCCCGTGGGCCGCGACGAGTGACAAGCGGTACTTGTCGAGCTGCTGCGATGTACGCATCAACGGGTCGGCGACCCGGCTGGTTCACCTTCCTCGGCGGCAGGGCGGTTGCAAGTTCCGGGATCATGTGGATCGTCCGTCCCGGCGGGAGTTGACGCACCAACAGCACAGGCACGAGTCCGGTGATCATCAAGGTGTCTGCGCCGGCTGATCACGTCGAGGTCCCGTGCCTGCCGCTCCGTCCTCCCCGATGCCTGCCGCCCTGGCGGAACTGAGCCCCCTGCACGAGCACGACACCGGCCGCCTGCGCGCCCACCTCCAGCGCGTACCCGGCCCGCGTTCGCGTCGCGGGCGGTGGTATCCCCTGATCGGCCTGCTGCTGATCTGCGTCTGTGCCGTCGTCTCCGGCGCCCGGACCATCACCGAAATCACCGAGTGGGGACAGCGCGCCACCACCACGGTGCTGGAACAACTCGGCATCCGCCGCCACCTGCCCGGACGTCGCCGCGCCCCGTCCCATGCCACCCTCACCCGGCTGCCGGCCGCCCTCGACGGTGATGCCCTGGACGACGCGATCGGCGCCTACCTGGCCGGACATGACCACACCGACATCGGCGGTACAAGCTCGGCACCGCGGCCGGCGATCGCAGTGGACGGCAAGGCACTGTCCGGCTCCGCGCACCGGACCCAGCGCCACCGGCACCTGCTGTCCGCCGTCACCCACGCCCTCACCGTCACCCTGGCCCTGCGGGAGGTGGGGGCCAAGACCACCGGGACGGCCGCCTTCCGCCCGCTGCCGGAACCCCTCGACCTGGCCGGCACCGTGGCCACCTTCGACGCCCTGCACAGCGTCAAGGACCAGGTGCGCCGGCTGGTCCAGGAGAAGAAGGCCCACTGCATCGCAGTGATCAAGGGAAACCAGCCGATCGCGTCAGCCCAGCTCAAAGCCCTGCCGTGGGAGCAGGTGCCCGTAGCGCACACCGCCTCCGGAACCGGGCACGGCCGACGGGAATCCCGCTCGGTCAAGACCATGGCCATCGCGGCGAACCCGGGCGGGATCGCCTTCCCGGAAGCACGTCTGGCCCTGCGCATCCACCGGCGCCGCCAGGAGAGCGGCAAACGGCGGACCCGGGAGACGGTCTACGCCGTCACCAGCCTCGATACCCACCAGGCCAGCCCCGCTGACCTGGGCGGATACGTCCGCGGGCACTGGGGAGTGGAAGCCCTGCACCACGTGCGGGACGTGACCTTCGCCGAAGACGCCTCCAGCGTCCGCACCGGCACCGCACCCCGCGCCATGGCGACCCTCCGCAACCTCGCCATCGGCCTCATCCGCCAGGCCGGATGGACGAACATCGCCGCCGCCACCGACCACTACCGGTCACGAACCGACAACGCACTCCAACTACTCGATCTTGAAATCTGAGAACGCATCAGCCCTGGTGGGGACACGGGCGCGGCGCGCGGGAAGAGTTTCCGCCGCGGAACCCGACAGATCATCAAAGGGCGCGCTCACCCGACCGCTCGCCGAGGCCGACGGGCCCCTCAGGACACGCCTCTGGTGAACCGTCGCCCCCCGCCCCCCGTAGTGCCCGGTGCATTTCCCGGCGGAGATTCACCCAGCAGGTTCCTCGACAGGACCGGCCCCCCCGTCTTCCACATCACGAAAGAGAGCGCGATGGCGGACTACAGCATGAGAAACACAGAACCCCGGTCGTTGGCCCGCACCAATTATGCGATCATGGCTGGCTTCATCGGGGCCGGAGCGATAGGCGGCTTTCTCGGCTGGGGGCCTGTCGGCTCGCTGGTGGGACTAGCGGCCGGGGCAGCCGCCGGTGCCCTCGTCGTCGGCGTAAGGCTGCTCATCGAGCGACGGAGGCGGGCGGCACAGGCCGCCCGGACCGACGGGCACCCCTCCCACGAGCAAGCACAGGCACAGGCCGGCCCGACCGACGGGCAGGCGCAGGCGCGGGCGTGGGCGTGGGCGCAGATACAGGAGCGACAGCGTGCGCACGAGCAGGCGCAGGCGCAGGCGCGGGCGCGGGCGCAGGATCGGGCGATTGAGCGGGCCCGCCGGCTCTTCGATCTCCCGCCCTACGAACAGGCGCAGGCCCACAGGCCCCCGTCCTACGAGCAGTCGGAAGCGCAAACGGCGGCGCAGGCGGAGGCGCTGATAAAGGCGCGCGAGGCGGCGGAGAAGGCGGCGCTGATAAAGGCGCGGGCGCGGGAGTGGGCGTGGGCACAGGGCCGTTCCTCGGAGGAAGTCGATACACTCATCCTGCCTGTCCGTGTAAAACCGGGCTCTTCTGCCCATGTGATACATTCGTACAATCCTGGTCCCGATCGTCTTGATACAGAGGTTTACCAGCGCTTCTCAGCGAGGGAGGATTGGGCATTCCACTACTCTTTGAACCCCGATTCACCGTTCGCTTATCTCCCGCTAACGCAGTCACCCCCGGTTTCCGGCCCCGAACCCGTCAGTCAGGCTTTTCCGGTGCAACTGCCGGAGATGGCGAGGATGGCCGCTATGAGTCCAGGCACTTCTTTCCAGCAAGGTGGTAGCAGCGGCCAACGGCCCCTCGCTGGGTCGACCATACAAGCGCCACTGCAGGCCAGGACCCGCCGTTAGCCTCGATCTTTCGTGACGGTCCGTCGGTTCCTCTGGTGGGCCGTTTCGGTCGTCCGGGCTGATCAGGGGCAGGTCTGTGGCCCGGCTGTC
>NZ_JBEYVI010000093.1:0-11910 GCF_040643955.1 Streptomyces sp. NPDC047061 | reverse complement strand
TCTCGCCGACCCACTCACCCATCGCCACAAGACAAGTCTGGTCCCGCCGCTCACGCGGCAGGACCAGAACCCAAGATCTTCATCGACCTTCTAGGCAGCCTTGGAGCGTGCCGCACGCGTGCCCGAGGCGGGCTCCTGTGCATCCTCGGACCAGAGGGTCTCGTCCTCTCCGAAGTCCGGGGCCTGGAAGGGATTTGTCGTCGGAGGCGGCGATACCGCAGGGGAACTGCGGGGTTGCGCTTCCGGAGCGGAGAACAGCGACGTCGAGTCGATGGGAGGTCTGCCTTTCGGTGCGGGTCCCCGAGAGGACCCGGCGTGCCGCGACCGGGCGCGGGGGACCTACAGCTTGGTCATTTTGGCGTACGGGCTCAGGATCCGCATGGGTGCCGAGCCGAAATCCACGAGTGCCGCGATTCCGTCCTCGATGCCGACCACCCGGCCGAGACCGTGCACGTCATGTGTGACCTGGTCGCCGACGGCGAAGTGCTCAGGAGCCCGTGTGACCGGGGCCTTGAAGGGGCTGGTGGGCAGATGACGCTTCGGCGCCGCAGGTTTGGTCATGGGTCAGTATGCGCCTACCCGTGTCCCGCGTGCTGTGGCCATCGGCACAGATTTGCACGGGGACATCCGCATCACGCCACTGACCTGGTGTTTCCGGACCGGCGAGGCCCCGAAATCCAGCATGGCCGTGGCACGGGCCCCAGCCGACGGCGGTCCGCCACGGGGGCACCGGTCGATCAGGCGCTCGTAGGTTCGGTCCGCCCGGCCCGAGCTGACGGAGCAGGAACGCGCGGCCCGTTTCGCGCACTCCTCGGATCCGGCGCGTCGTCGCCCGGCGCTGAGTGATCCCGTGCTGACCCCGCAGGACCTGGACCGGTTCACCCGGCGCCGTCGCCGGCGATCCCGTCTCCCCGTCGAGGACACGCACCGGCTCCTCGGCACCGCAGGGGTCCCTGCCCAGCCCCCCCGGACACACGTCGCGCCGGGGAAGCGGCTGTCCGCGGAACGCTTCGGGGGCGGGCTGCGTCGTCCTTGTCCGGGGCATGGCGGTCGTGTCCCGGAGAGGGGGACCGGATGGATGGGGATGCGGGCGGGTTCGCCAAGTGGACGCGGCGGTTCGAGGACGAGCGTGAGCGCAGGCGGGCACAGGGGGATCCGGAGTGGGGGCGGGGTGCGGCGCTGCATCCGGCGATCTGGGGCAGTGTCCAGCGCTTCCAGGTCGGCGAGGACGGTGACGGTGCCAACCTCGTCGGCAAGGCGGACCAGGCCGGCGACGCCGACTACGGCCGGGCGGTCCGGCTCTTCGTCGCCGAGGAGCAGAACCACGCGCGTCTGCTGGCCCGGCTGCTGGCCGCCGGGGGCATGCCGACGTTGGCCGGGCACTGGAGCGACACGGTCTTCGTACGGCTGCGGCGTCTCATGGGCCTGCGCATGGAGCTGCTGGTGCTGATGATCGCGGAGGTCGTGGCGCTGCGTTACTACCGGGCCCTGCGCGACGGGACCGACGACGCGCTCACCTCCGAGGTGGCGCGACGCATCCTGTCCGACGAGGAGCGCCACGTCCCCTTCCACTGCGAGCGCCTGCACGCCTCCCTGGCGGAGCTGCCCCGTGCGGTGCGCCGCCCGGTGACGGCCCTGTGGCGGCTCCTGCTGCTCGCGGTCTGTCTCGTCGTCGCCGCCGACCACGGACCGGCCCTGCGCCGGCTCGGTGTCGGGCGCCTGCGATTCGCCGGCGATGTCATGAGCTCGTCCCGCGCGGTGGTCTCCGCGGTGCTGGCTCCCCGCCCGGACGCGTGGACGAGCACGGGCTGAGGAGGCGCCGGTGTCCTCTGCGTCCGGTGTCTTCTGCGTGACGAGGGGCGTCGGGAATAGCCTGGAGAGGAGAGGCATCGGGAGGGGACGGGGTTCCCGATGCGCTCCCGTTGTCGAGGTGAGGGGGACGTGGGGGAGGGAGGCGGAGAGTCATGCCCTGGAATATGAGCGGAACGTATCTGGAGAGCTGCAACTGCGACGTGGTGTGTCCCTGCACCACCTCGGGTCTCACCGCGCCGGCCGACCACGAGCGCTGCCAGGTGACCTTCGCGTTCCACGTGGACAGCGGGAACGTGGACGGCGTGGACGTCTCCGCCCGCAACGTCGCCGTCTTCATCGACGCGCCGCGGGTGATGTCCGAAGGCGGCTGGCAGGTGGCGCTGTATCTGGACGCCTCGGCCGACGACGGCCAGGCGGACGCGCTCGGCAGGGTCTTCTCCGGTCAGGCGGGCGGGCCGATGGCGGCGCTCACTCCGCTCATCGGCGAGGTCCTCGGCGTGGAGCGCGTTCCCATCGACTTCCGCGACGACGGCCGCCGCCACGCCGCACGGGTCGGTGACGCCATCGACATCGAGATCGAGGACCAGGTCGCCCCGCAGTTCGGCGAGGACGGTCCGGTCATGGGCCTGACCGGCATCTTCCACCCGGTGAGCAGCACGCTGACCATTGCCCGGTCCACCCGGGCGACGGGCGACGGCGTGTACGGCCGGTCCTGGGACTTCTCCGGCGGCAACGGACACTCGGCGCCCTTCACGTGGTCCGCGTGACCGGTCGGCCGGTCGCCGTCCGTCGTGGGGCGGGTCCCGCGGGACTGCTGCTGGTCGCGGCGGCCGCCGCCTGGGTGTGGGTGGTGGCGCGGTGGGGCGGCATGCAGACGATGCCGGGCACCATGGGGCTGGGCCTGCCCTCGTTCCTCGCCGTGTGGACGCTGATGATGGCCGCGATGATGCTGCCGGCCACGGCGCCCGTGGGCGCGCTGTACGCACGCACCATAACCCTGCACCGGGCCCCTCGCATGGCCGTCTTCACGGTCGCCTACCTGCTCGTCTGGGCGGCGGCCGGGCTCCCCGCGTACGGGCTGGCGGCCGGCCTCGGCCGCGCGGCGGGCCTCCCGGCCGTGGCGGGGACCGCGGTGGCCGCGGCCGTGTTCGCGGCCAACGGCGTCTACCAGCTCACGCCGCTCAAGGACCGCTGCCTGGCACGGTGCCGCTCGCCGATCGGGCTGATGCTGCGCTACGCCTCGTACCCGGGGCCCTCCCGCGATCTGCGGGCCGGGGCCCACCACGGGGCCTTCTGCCTGGGCTGCTGCTGGTCGCTGATGGTGCTGCTGGCGGCGTTCGGGGTGATGAACCTCTGGGCCATGGTGGTCCTGACCGCCGTGATCACCGCCGAGAAGCTGGCTCCGGCCGGGCGCCTGGTGGCCCGCGCCGTGGGAGTCGCCTCGATCGCCCTGGCCGGCGCCGTCTTCTGGGTCCCGGCGCTGGCTCCGGGCCTCACCGGTGGCGGCATGGCCGGGATGTGAGGACGGGCGGCGCCGGAGGGCGGTGTCCGGCCCGGCTCCTTTCGACACGACATGACAGCGCTCGGGAAGGAGCGCAGGCTGGGAGGAGTGCCCAGAGCGCCCGCCGGGCCGCCGGTCGTGGGGTGCCGGGTGTGCCGGGAGACGGAAGGTCACTCATGCCGCGATCCATGCGCGCGCTCGTAGCCGGAGAGGTCGGCGAGCCGAACGACGTGCTGCGGCTGGAGTCCCGGCCTGTTCCCGTGGCGGGAGACGGCCAGGCGTTGATCCGGGTGCGGGCGACTCCGGTTCACGCCAGTGACCTGCACGTGCTGCGTGGTCGCTACGGCTTCTCCCCCGCGTTTCCGGCGGTCGGGGGGAACATGGAATGCGTGGGCCGGATCGAGGCTCTGGGGCCGGGCACCGAGGGGCTGCGGATCGGCGAGCGGGTGGTGGTCGCCGCCGTCCCGGCCGTACCCGGGCCGCCCGTGGCCGGCACCTGGCAGGAGTACCTTGTCGCCGACACGCACCGGCTGCTGCCGGTTCCCGACCGGCTGAGCGATTCCAGCGCCTGCCAGCTCGCCGTCAACCCGCTGACCGCGCTGCTCCTGGTGAACCGCGAACTCGATGTCCAGCCGGGGGAATGGCTGTTGCAGACGGCAGCGGGTTCCACCGTCGGCCGGCTCGTCGTCCAGCTGGCCGGGCATCTGGGTATCCGCACGATCAACGTGGTGCGGCGGCGCGCCGCCGTCGCGGAGCTCAGGGCGCTGGGTGGCGACGAGGTCATCTGCACCGAGGACGAGGACCTGGTGCGGCGGGTGGCCGAGATCGCGGCCGGCGTGCGCAAGGCCGTCGACTGTGTCGCGGGACAGCTGGGTGCCCAGGTGTCCCGGGCGCTGGCTCCGGGCGGGGAGACCGTGGTCTACGGCGCGCTCTCCACCCATCGCCAGACCGACCCGGTGGCGCTGACGATCCCGCTGTCGGCGCGTTCGCTCATCTACGAGACCAAAGTGGTCCGCGGCTTCTGGCTGAACCGCTGGTTCGGCACCGCCTCGCCTGCGGATGTCCTGGACGCGCTGTGCGAGGTGCGCACCCTTGTCACCGACGGCGTGCTGAGCATCCCCGAGGGCCGGCCGTTCCCGCTCGAACGCTTCGCCGAAGCCGTCTCGTTCGCCGAGGCACCCGCCCATGGCGCCAAACCGCTCTTCGTCTTCGACGACGGCCGGGACCGCGACGAAGAAGGGTCTGTCTAGCTCCGGGCTCTGCGCAGGAGGAGGGCGGTCGCCGCCACCGCTGCCACCGCGCCGGCGGTGCGGAAGGTGCGGTCGGAGCGCCAGGAGAGAGTCGACCAGCGGGAGTTGGCCGAGAGGACGGAGCCGGTGCTCAGCCAGGAGCCGGCCGAGATGAAGGACAGCGCCGAGCCGATCGAGCCCACCGAGAGGGCGCTGCCGATCGAGCCGACGGAGAGGGCCGAGCCGACCGACCCGATGGAGAGCACGGAGCCCACCGAGCCGATCGACAGCACCGAGTCCTGCGACCACAGGGACAGGACGGAGTCCGAGGACGGCGACGCGCCGGGTGAGTTGGTCATGAGGCCATGGTGCCCGGTGGCCCGGGCACTCGTCCCGGACTCAGTCGGTCTGCTGGTTCTCCCGCTGGCGCAGGATCACCAGGACCGCGCCGCCGATCACCACCAGGCCGATGGCCACGCCCGCGATCACACCGGTCGCGGAACCGCCGCCGGTCGCCGCCAGGTTGACGTCGGCCGCGGTACCGCCGACCGAGGCGGGGCTGGGCTCGCTGAGGGTCTGGGTGCTGAGGCCTGCGTCCGTGCCCTGGGTCTTGCAGTCGAGGACACCCGTGAAGCGGCGTTCGAGGCCGTTCGCGCCGGTGATCGTGAAGTCGTAGGGCTGGTCCTCCTGGAGCGGGATGGTCACCGTCCGGGAGGTGTGGGCGGGGATGCTGTACTCGGTGCTCACCAGCTCGAAGGTGAACGGCTGGTCGCCGGTGTTGGCCGCGGTGATGTCCACGCCGCTGCGGTCGCAGTTCTTCTCGGCCGACAGGGCCGGTATCGCGCCCTGGTCCGCCCAGGTCGCGTTGGAGGTCGCGGTGACCGTCGACTCGCTGGAGCCCGCCAGGATCTGCGTCTGGCTGCGGCTCTCGGAGGTGAAGGCCCGGCCGACGGGGACCGTCGTCGACGCCTGGACGGCCAGCTCGGCGGAGCCGTCGGCCGCGTCGTCGGGAACCCTGAAGTACAGCTCGCTGCCGTTGCGCGCCGTGGTGACCGGCTTGCCGGCCTTGTCGGTGATCCGTACGCCGCTCAGGGCCGCGTCGGACGGCGGGATCACGGTGACCGTGTCCGCGTTGGTGTGGACCGTCACCGGGCCGAGCAGGCCGCCCGGGCGGCCGGAGACGGCCGCCGGCGAGAGGGTCAGCGAGGCCTGCGGCTCGTTCTGGCCGCGGGCGTTCTTCTCCAGGTAGTCGGCGAGCTTCTCGGCCTGCGGGTCGACGGCGTCGACGTCCGCGCCGTCCGAGTAGCGCCAGATCGCCACCTGGGTGCCGGCCGCCGCGTCCTGTTCGCTGAGGCTGCCGACGCCTGCCTTGCGGGCCAGCGCGGCGAGGTCGTTGACCTGCGGGTAGGAGTTCTGCAGGATCCAGCGGATGTTGCCGGCGTTCCTGTTGGCGCCGAGCGAGGTGCCGCTCCACGCCGTCTCGTGGTACTTGGCGTCCCGCTGGGTGGGGTTGTGGAGGTCGACGCAGTAGGTCTGGAGCGTGCCGCCGCCGTCCACGGACATCTCGAACAGGCCCGCGGCCACCTGCTCGTCGCCGCTGTCGCCGTGGACCACGGCCTCGCCGTAGGTCTTCAGGCCGCTCATGGTCGCCGTCGCCCCGCTCTGGCTCGCGGCGGTCCCGTCGTCGGCGGCGGCCCGGCCGGCGCCGGTCAGCGCGGCGGCGGCCACCAGCCCGGACACCAGGGCCGCGGCGGCGAGGCGGGACATGCCTCTGGCGGCCACGGCCGGGCCGTAGTGCCTGGCGGACGCGCGGGGCGCCGAGGAACCAGAGAACGCAGCGAGCACAGAATTCCCCTTCGAGCAGGACCCGTTGGACGCGGGGGGGGGTGGTCCCACCAGCAGAATCAGCGGCCCCAGGGGCCATGCCCGGCATCCTATGGATCAGCCGGACCGGCCTTTCCCGGTGAGATGGTCCGATGAGCGATCCGATCCGTAATCGTTATCGCGGGGGCTTCGGCGAGCAGGGCTTGTCGACAAGTCCCTCCGGTCACCTTGGCGGGTGCTTCGGAGCCCGTCCGCCGACAAGCCGTCAGGAAGCGGCGGTGAACGGTCGGTCGGCCGCGCCACGTCAGGTCACGACACGTCACGACACGGCCAGCGGTTCCGGTTCCGGTTCGGCAAGGGCCGCCGGAGGCTCCGCCGGTGTCTCCCAGTTCGGCTCCGGGCGCGGTGGTGCCGGTGTCGCGGTGTCCGGCTTGCCGGTGCGCCGGAAGGCTGCCGTACCGCGGGCGAGGTCGTGGCCGATCGCCACCGCGTCGATGTCGGCGGAGGCCCACTGCTGGCCCTCCCGGGTCTCGGTGCGCACCTTCAGCCTGCCCTGCACGACGACCGGGTCACCGACCGTCAGCGAGGTCGCCGCGTTGGTGGCGAGCTGCCGGTTGGCCCACACCGTGAAGAAGTTGGTGTGGCCGTCCGTCCAGGCGTTCTTCTCGCGGTCCCAGTAGCGCGAGGTCACCGCGAGCCGGAACCGCGCCGACGGTCCCGCCGCCAGCTCCCGGAACACCGGCTGCGTCGCCACGTTGCCCACCGCGCAGACCATCGTCTCGTTCATCACGAACCCCTCCCTCGCCCGGCCGCCGCGGCCGGGCGGATCCGCGTACGGTCCGTCCCGTACGGCGGTGTCCAGCGCGGCGGCCGCGTGCATGGGATGCGTTCGTGCTCGTGCTCGTGTTCGTGTTCGTGTTCGTCGAGCGTGTCCGAGTGCGTCCGGGTGCGTCGCGATCGCCGCGGGACCAGAGTGCCCGCCGTCGGCCCGGGCCCGCCGAGCGCTGTGGACCACCGGGGACCGGTGGAAAACTCCGCCACCCGGACGAGTGAGCCGCCTCCCCCGGACGGCCCCTCACCCCAGTCCGGGCCCGACGCGGACCGGCCCCGGACCGGCCCCGGACCGAGCCTCGCCCGACCCGGCGTCGGCCGGCCGGGGCCCGACCCGGGCGCCTGCCCCGGCCGCGCCCCGGCGACGGCCCCGGCCGCGTCACACCGCCCCGGTGTCCGTCACACCGACCCGGCGTTCGCCCGCGTCACCCTCCCGTACTGCTCCCGTACCTCCTGGTACCGCAGCAGCTCCGCCGCCACCGGGTCCAGCACCCGGGCCCGGCCGCAGCCGGCCGCCGCCTCGCGCAGCCGGCGTTCCGCCTCCAGGCCGTAGCGGCGGGCCGGGCCGCGGGCCGCGATCCGGCAGCCCCACTCGACCAGCGGTCCGCCGACGATCCCGGCGACCATCAGCAGCACCGGAACGCCCAGGTTGGGCGCCGTCACCCCGGCGATCTGCCCCACCAGCCACAGCCCGCCGACCACCTGAAGGAGCGTCATGGCGGCCTGGGCGAGCACCGCCACCGGCCACCAGCCCGGCCGCGGTGGCCGTCCCGGTGGCAGCCCGGCCCGTGCGGCCAGGTCGTCGAGTGCCTCCGGCAGGCCCTGCGAGCCGCGTACGGCCGCCTCGCGCACCGCCTGTGCCCAGGGCGCGGGCAGCCCGGCCGAGGCCCGCTCGGAGACCGTGCGCACCGCCTGCTCGACGCGCTGCCGCGCGGTGGCCTCCACCTCGGGCTGGGCCTGCTGCAGGCGCCCGGTGGGCGGCTCACCGCGCTTCTGGCGCCAGCGCCACAGCCGCAGCCAGGGCGTGCCGCAGGCCCGGTTGGCGTTGCGCCGCCAGGCCCGTTCGGCGGCCTCGCCGGCGGCGGTGGCGCCGAC
The DNA here is from genome assembly GCF_040643955.1 of Streptomyces sp. NPDC047061. NCBI lineage: Bacteria > Bacillati > Actinomycetota > Actinomycetes > Kitasatosporales > Streptomycetaceae > Streptomyces > Streptomyces sp. NPDC047061. Next base: position 3,618 of record NZ_JBEYVI010000093.1, on the reverse strand, counting down.
CGCGTCCGCGAGCCGCGCGGCGAACTCGTCGCGCGCCTCCTCGCTGAGCCCGGCGCGCCGCCCGGTGGCGTAGACGGGTCGCAGCCGGGCCGCGGCGGCGTCCACGTCGGCGGCGACCCGGCGGGCCGCCGCGCCCCGCTCGGACACGAACTGGCCGAGCACCTCGCGCAGTTCGCCGACGCCGTCGCCGGTGAGCGCGGACAGCGCGAGCACGGTCGCGCCCGGGTCGCCGTACTCGCCGAGGGCGATGCCGTCGTCGTCGAGCAGCCGGCGCAGGTCGTCCAGGACCTGGTCGGTGGCCTCGCCCGGCAGCCGGTCGGTCTGGTTGAGGACGATGAACATGACCTCGGCGTGGCCGGCCATGGGCCGCAGATAGCGCTCGTGGAGGACCGCGTCGGCGTACTTCTCGGGGTCGACGACCCAGATCACCGCGTCGACCAGTTTCAGGATCCGGTCGACCTGTGTGCGGTGCTGGACGGCGGCCGAGTCGTGGTCGGGCAGGTCGATCAAAACCAGTCCGCGCAGCTGTGCGTCCGCCTCCGGGTTGTGCACGGGGCGGCGGCGCAGCCGGCCCGGGATGCCGAGCCGGTCGATGAGGGCCGCGCTGCCGTCGCTCCAGCTGCACGCGATGGGCGCGGCGGTGGTGGGGCGGCGTACCCCGGTCTCCGAGATGGCGACGCCGGCGAGGGCGTTGAACAGCTGGGACTTGCCGCTGCCGGTGGCGCCGGCGAGGGCGACGACGGTGTGCTGGCCGGAGAGCCGACGCCGGGCGGCCGCCTCGTCCAGGACCCGGCCGGCCTCGGCGAGGGCGGTGCTGTCGAGGCGGGTGCGGGAGAGGCCGACGAGTTCGCGCAGGGCGTCGAGGCGGGAGCGCAGCGGGCCGTCGTAGGCGAGCGGGGCGGGGGGCGGGGCGCCGGGGCCGCGGGTCTCCAGGACGGGTACGGCGGCCTTGGCGGTCTCGGTGACGCGGCGGGCGATGAGGCCGTCGTCCCAGACGTCGTCGGCGCCGGCCGGATCGTCCTCGGTGACCGGGTCGCCGTCGGCCGGCTCGCGCTGCTCCCGCACGCGCGCGTGCGGCACGTTCTCGGCCCCGGCGGCTTCGACCGCCGCGATCGCTTCGATCGCCTCGGGGGCTTCCGGGGCTTGGGACGACCCGGCGCCGGCCGCGGGCTTCCTCCCGGTCGCCTTCCGGTACGGGGCGCCCTCCGGCGCGGAGTCCGGGACACGTTGCTGCGCGGACTCGCGTACCGACTCCCGTGCGGCGTCCGGCGTGGGGTCCGCCGCGGTCAGGCCGGTTTCGAAGTCGCTGGTGTAGTCACCGGTGTAGTCACTGGTGTGATCCATGCGTTCCATGTGATCCGTGTGGTCGTGGTCAGTGACGGCGGTCACCGGTCACCTCTCCTTCTGCAGGACGGACAGGGCGGCGATGAGTTCGGCCTGGGGTTCGGGGTGCACGTCGAGGGCGTCGAGCGGGGCGAGGCGGCGTTCGCGTTCGGCGTGCAGGACGCGGTCCACGTGGTCGGTGAGCAGCCGTCCCGCGCGGTCGCGCAGCCGCAGCGCGCCGTGGGCGCCGATACGCTCGGCGAGCCGCTCCCCCGCCGCCTTGGCACGGCGTCCGCCGAGCAGCGCGGTGGCGACCAGGGCGGCGACGGCCTCGGAGTCCGGTGCGACGCTGCGGTCGAGCTCGCGCACCTCGTCGTCGGCGTACTCCTCCAGCTCGCGCCGCCAGCGCCGTACAGCGAGGCCGATGCGGTGCTCGGCGCTCTCCAGGGAGGGGTCCCGCTCGGTGAGGCCGGGGGCGGCGGAGGCCGGCTCGCGGCGCCAGGCGTCGTCGACGCGTTCGTCGGCCGCGGTGACGGAGCACAGCAGCAGGGCGGCGAGGCTCTCCACCAGGGCGTCCAGGAGTTCGCCGGGAGAGCAGTCGAGGGGGTAGGCGCGCCAGCGCTTGAGGGCGTCCCCGGCGAGGACGGCTCCGCTCTGCAGGCGCCCCTTCACGCGCGCGTGCTCGCTGTCGTACGCCGTGTCGACGGCGGCGGTCAGGCGCAGGGCGGCGGCGTACTGGGCGGCGGCGGCGCCGGCCAGTTCGGGCATGCGGGCCTTGAGGGAGTCGAGGAGGCCGTGGGCGGTGCGGGCCAGGGTGTGGCTGCGGGCGCCGGGGTCCTGGGCCTGGTGGAGGAGCCAGGCGCGCAGCGGGGCGACCGCGGTGGCCGGGAGCAGGCCGCCGCCCCAGGCCGACTCGGGCAGTTCGGGCACCGTGAACCGGGGGACGTCGCCGAGTCCGGCCTTGGTGAGGAGGGCGCCGTACTGCCGGGAGACCTCCGAGACGACCGTGTGCGGGACCCGGTCGAGGACGGTCACCAGGGTGGCGCCGTACTCCTTGGCGGCGCGCAGCAGGTGCCAGGGGACGGCGTCGGCGTAGCGGGCGGCCGTGGTCACCATCACCCAGACGTCGGCGGCGCAGATGAGCTCCGCGGCGAGGACGCGGTTGCCGACGACCAGGGAGTCGATGTCGGGGGCGTCGAGCAGGGCGAGGCCGCGCGGGATGCTGTCGGCGGTCTCGACGCGCAGCACGCGCGCGCGGTTCTCGTCGGGGAGGAAGGGTTCGTCACGGGGTTCCTGATGGGGTACCCACTCGCGGGTGAGGTCGGGCAGCACGCGCATGCCGCTGAACCAGTGATGGTCCTGCGGATGGCAGACCAGGACCGGCGTGCGGGTGGTCGGCCGCAGCACGCCCGCCTCGCTGACCCGGCGGCCCACGAGTGAGTTGACGAGGGTCGACTTTCCGGCGCCCGTCGATCCGCCCACGACGGCCAGAAGTGGCGCTTCGGGCTCTCTGAGGCGGGGCACCAGATAGTCGTCGAGCTGTGCGAGCAGTTCGTCGCGGTTGGCACGCGCGCGTGGAGCCCCCGCCAGGGGCAGCGGGAAGCGTGCGGCAGCGACACGGTCGCGCAGGGCGGAGAGTGTGTCGAGCAGCTGAGGCCGTACGTCCAAGGTCACCACATGCGAAGAATGCCCAATTTTAGGGGAATTCTGAAGCATATAGACATGTCTGCGCGCCGACAGGACACAACGGGCGGAAGGGGCGACTGGGACGGAGGCACAGTCCAGGCATAACGAGTGCACAACACCCGGTGCGCCGGGCGCCAAAAGCGATGCACGATTCGTACCTGCCTGCGATTATCAGGACCGCTTCACCGAACCTCCACATTGAGCCACGGAGGCGAAGCAGCAGGGAGAAGGATCGGGGAGTTCTATCCTTGTCCCCGGCAACGTCACGGACCCGCCCCCACCAGGGCAGTACGTACGAGGCCAGCACAGCCGGCCCCCGTAGCTCAGTGGATAGAGCAGGCGCCTTCTAAGCGCTTGGCCGCAGGTTCGAGTCCTGCCGGGGGCGCCACCCGCGGTTCGCACCTGTTCGGACATCGTCGCAGGTCAGCGCCGCGTTTCAGGGATACGCCACCCTCCCGGCCGGGCGCCCCGGGCGCCCGTGGCTCGAAATGGGAGGGCGCCCTCCGTGTCCCCCGCAGGGCCCCGGCAAAGTTGTTGATCACGTTGCCAGGAGCAGGTCGATGGGGCGGTCGGTGGCGCGTGCGTAATGCCGTAGGGCGGCGGCGATGT
>NZ_JBEYVI010000092.1:0-11941 GCF_040643955.1 Streptomyces sp. NPDC047061 | reverse complement strand
CGTCCCCCCCCCCCGCCCCCCACCCCCACCCCCACCCCCCCACGCACCCCCACCCGCCCCCCCACCCCCACCCCTCCCCGCCCGCCCCCGCCGCGGGGCCCCCCCGCCCACGTCTCGGGGTCCGGGTTCTCCCGCGTGCGGGGTCCGGGATCAGTCGGCCTCGGTGGCCGTCACGTCGGCCGCGTTCACGTAGATGGTCCGGTTGTTGAACTGGGCCTGGTAGTACTTCACCGCACCCTTCACCACGGCGCCCGAGGTGAAGAAGTCGTCGGCCTGCGCGGCCGGCTGGTCCACGACGTAGGCCTGGCCGACCGGGATCCGGTAGCCGGGCGCGGTGAGCGCGACCTGCCGGGACGGCGACAGGCCGGCGGGGTACTCGGAGGCCGCCGGGTAGGCCTGGCCGTAGAGCGGCGCGGCGTCGGGGCCCACGGCCTTGATGACCGTCACGCCCGTGGTCGGGACGGTGTTCCGGCCGCACGGGTTGTGGATCCAGCCCTCCTGGCCGTCGTACCAGATCGCGGTCCAGTCGCCCTGGCGGTCGGCCACCACGAACTGCTGGCCGGCCTGGACCCGGTCGCTCCAGTCGCTGATCCCGTCCGTGCCCGCCGTCAGGGCCGGGTGCACGTCGGGGTCGAGGAGCAACGGCGCGTCGGCGTCGGGGGCCTGACGCACGAACAGCGAGTTCGACGGCTGGGCGACCTCGCCGCAGGCCGTCGTCGCGCCGGTCGGGTCGTCGGCCGGGCAGACCGTGTAGGACTGGATGTTCTTCTCGAAGCGCGGAGCGATGGTCACCACCGAGCCGACCTCGCCGACCCCGTGCCGGCCCGTGTCGGTGGGCGCGCCGAGCAGCTTCATGAAGCGGTTCCAGTCCCAGGCCGTGCCCGGGTCCCAGTGCTGCTTGGCGAGGTTCGAGTCGAGCGAGCCGGGAACGTTGTCATGGCCCAGGACGTGCTGCCGGTCCAGCGGCACGCCGTACTGCTGGGCGAGGTAGGAGACCAGCTCCGCGGTCTGCCGGTAGGTGGCGTCGGTGTACCACTGCGCGCCCTGCGCGGTGAAGCCCGCGTGCTCGATCGAGACCGAGTGCAGGTTGTAGTGGTAGTTGCCGACGGCGTACGCGATGTCCTCGACCGGCATCAGCTGCGTGGTGCTGCCGTCCGTGTCCATCAGGTAGTGGGCGGACGCGGTCGCGCCGGTGGCCGACAGGGTCGCCAGCGCGGAGGCGAAGGAGCCCTCGGCGGTGTGCAGGACGATCCGGTCGATCTGGATGCCGTTCGCGGGCCTGTTGGACACCTGGCCGTTGCTGCCCGTGACGGCGACCGGCGCGTACGTGCAGTTCATGGTGGACGGGCACTCGGCGCCGGTGGTGGCCGTGGCGGCCGCGCTCTTCAGGTCGAGCTGGTCCAGCTGGGACAGCTCGGGTTCGGCGTCCTCGTCCGCGGCCAGGCGCAGCGTTCCGTCGGCGGTCTTCTGCTCGGCGCCCGACGCGATGGTCCCGAAGACGTCGTCGACGTACCCGGTGGCGGCCTTCTCGTCCGTGAGCCTGCTGTACCGGGCGACGGCCGCGGTCCAGTCGGACGGGTTCTCCGACAGGCCACCGGTGAGGGTCTTCTGATAGGACGCCAGCAGGGCGGCGGTGCCCTCCAGGTTGGCCCCGGCGTCGGTCTTCAGCCGGGACGCGGGTATGCCGGTCAGCTTCGACGCCGTCCGCAGGGTGTGCATGCCGGGCCGGTTCACCAGCTCGGACAGGTCCGCACGGCCACCGGCGCCGGCCGCACCGTCGACAAGCATGCCCGTCGTCACGTCGGTGAGGTTGCCGAGGCCGTAGCCGCCCTTGTCGCTGTAGCCCGGGTGGGACTGCCAGCCGGACTCCTCGCGGGTGACGCCCATGAGCACGCCCACGGGGACGTCGTACTTGACGGCCGCGGCCGTGAAGTCGGCCTGTGCGCCTGACGGTCGGGGGGTGCCGGGCTGCGCCTGCGCTCCGGACGGCAGGAGTGCCAACACCCCGGCCGCCACGGCGGTTCCGGCGACGGCGGGCACCAGCCGCCGCCCGGACTTCCGTCTCTGCAAGGTCATGCTGATCCGTTCTTCGTCGACATCGCCGTGAAGTGAGGACAGAGGGAACGGACATGCGGTTCCGTTCGAGAGCGCCCGGGAGGCGGTTTCGGCATTGACAGGGTTGGCTAACAGGGTTAGCTTCTAGCTAACAACGTTAGCCACACTGGAGGATGTCATGCCCGAGTTCCTCGCCGTCGACGGCGGCACGATCGCTTACGAGGTGGCGGGGTCCGGCCCGCTGATCGTTCTCGCGCACGGGATGGGCGACAGCCGCGCCGCCTACCGTGCCGTGGTCCCGCAGCTGGTGGCGGCGGGCTACCGGGTCGCCGCGGTCGACCTGCGCGGCTGCGGCGAGTCCGGTGCCGACTGGCCGGCCTGGAGCCGCACCGCCATCGCCGGCGACCTGCTCGCCGTGGTCCGCCACCTGGGCGGCCCGGCCGTGCTCGTCGGCCACTCGATCTCCGGCGGCGCCGCCACCGTCGCCGCGGCCCTGGAGCCCTCGCTGATCACCGCGGTCGTCGAGCTGGCGCCGTTCACCCGCAAGCAGTCGATCCGCCTCGGCGACCTGCGGGTCGGGCGCTTCCGGCGGGGCATGCTGCGCCTGCTCGGCGCGGGCGCGTTCGGCAGCGTGCGGCTCTGGCGTTCGTACCTCGACGTCGCCTACCCCGGCGTGAAGCCGGCCCACTGGGCCGAGCGGCTCGGCCGCATCGACGCCCTGCTGCGCGAGCCGGGCCGGATGAAGGCCCTGCAGGGCATGGGGCGCACCACCCCGACCGACGCCGGCGAGCGGCTCGGCGACGTCCGCTGCCCGGTGCTGGTCGTGATGGGCACGCTCGACCCCGACTGGGCCGACCCGCATGCCGAAGGGAGCGCGGTCGTCGAGGCCCTGCCGTCCGGCCTCGGCACCCTGGAGATGATCGAGGGGGCCGGGCACTACCCGCACGACCAGTTCCCCGACCAGGTGGTCTCGCTCGTGCTCGGCTTCCTCCGCTCGGCCCCCGCGCGTGCCTAGGGCCGGTCTGGACCCGGCGGCCGTGGTCGCGGCCGGTGCCGCCCTCGCCGACGAGGTGGGCTTCGACTGCCTGACGATGGGCCTGCTGGCCGAACGGGTGGGCGTGCGGACCCCGTCCCTGTACAAGCACGTGGGCAGCCAGCAGGACCTCAACCGGCGTATCGCGGCACTGGCGTTGAACGAGGCCGCGGACGCCGTCGGCGGAGCGGTCCACGGGCACGCGGGCCGCGACGCCCTGACGGCCGCGGCACGCGCCTTCCGCGCCTTCGTCCTCGCCCATCCCGGCCGGTACGCCGCGACGATCGGCATGGAACCCTTCGGACCGGACGATCCACCGGCCACCGCGGAGCAGCGGCTGCTCGGCGCGTTCACGGCGGTCCTGCGCGGCTACCCGCTCCCCGAGTCCGACGTGGACCACGCCCTGCGCATGCTCCGCAGCCTCTGGCACGGCTTCGCGACGCTTCAGGCGGACGACGGCTTCCGGTGGAGCGCCGACATCGACGAGAGCTTCGAGTGGCTGATCACCTTCGCCGACCGGGGCCTGCGCGCCATGTCGGGCGGACGGTCCGCAGACGGGTCACGGGTCGCCGGTCGCGGGTTCAGTCCACGGTGAACGAGTAGTCGTACGTGGTCAGTTGGATGCCGGAGCGGGTCGTCGCGTGGACCTGCAGGTCGTACGAGCCGGCCGAGGCCGGGGTCCAGTCGATGCTCGCACCGCCGTCGGCTCCCGCGGCGACCGTGACCTCCGGTTCCGTGTTGAAGGAGTACGTGTAGCTCACGACACCCTTCACCTTCGGTGTGAACGTGAAGGTGCCCGGGACGCCCGCACCGCCGCCGGAACCGTTCTCGGGGTAGGCCTCGGAGGCGACGGTGGGAGTCGTGTCGTAGTCGATGCCCCACGACGCCGGGTCACTGACCCAGCCGTCCGCGCTCCTGCTGGTCACGTCGAGCTGTTCGCCGGTGACGCCGTCGAGCGTGAGCTGCGTCGTCGCCGTGCCGTCGGCCGCCGCCGCGACCTCGAAGGTCCGGTCACCGTCCGAACCGCCGGACGTGTGCACGGAGTAACTGACGACCGGGCTCCTCGCCTGGAGCGCGGCGTCGGGCCGGAGCGTGAACGTGGTCGTGTCGCCGAACCCGGGTGCCGGGTCCGCCGGGGTGACGGTGGGCGGCGTGGGACTGACGTAGAACCGGTAACTGGTGGTCTCCGACGGGTTGTAGGCCCGGTCGAGGCTGCGCACCCACAGGGTCACGGCACCGCCGTACGGCGGGATCAGGTCGACCGTGGCCGAACCGCCGGGGGCGTCGGTGCGCGCGAAGTGGTCCGGGTCCGCGTACGGGTCGCGGGGCCGCGGGATGCCCTGGTCGCCGATGTCCGCGAGGACGATGGTCTCCAGCGACCCTGTCCAGGAGTACTGGAACCCGGCGACGTCGTCGGCGCCGCCGGCGTTCAACCTGATCGTGACCGGGTCGCCGCCCTGGTTCCACCGGTCCGGCGGGTAGTTCGGGGAGGAGACGGCGGGCGCGTTCGCCGGGACGGTGTCGTCGATCGTGACGTAACAGGTGGCGGACCAGTCCGAGGCCGCGTCCCCGGCCACCGTCTGCGCCCGCCACGCGTAGGTCTGCCCGTCGGCGAGCAGGTCGCCGGGCAGGATGGCGGTGGCCTCGCGCCCGGGGACGGCGCGGTCGTGGGTGACCGTCTCGGTCCGCGCCGGGTCGCCGACCGGCCAGACCTGGTACCGGGCGGTGAGCGGGGAGCTGTCGGTGGTGTCGGCGGTCCCGGGGATGCCCTCGACGACAACGTTGCCACGGGACGGCAGGTACGTGGGCCGGTCCGCGTCGGTCGAGCAGTTCCGGTAGCCGTTGAAGAGCTGGGTGGGTGTGGTGGGGGTTCCCCCGGCCGCGCTCGCGGGCGACACGGCGGCGGCCACGGACAGGCCGAGGGTTCCCAGGATGGCGAGGACGGCACGCACGGGCGCGCCGAAGGACATGGTCAAGTGGTCCCTCCCGTTTGGATGCCCGTATCCGGTGCCCTTACGCGCACTGGTGTACGGACGGCGAGGGGATCGTATGGGGGCGCCGTACCTAAATGCAGCGGAATCAAAGGGAGTTGAGCGCGCCCGCGCGGGCGGGCGCCTCGGTCACCGCGCGGGAGGAAGCCCGGTGGGCTTGACCGCGCGGACCACGGCCGAGTGCATGCCGTCGGCGACCGGGTGCGTCGGGGTGATCTCGACGTCCGTGAAGCCGGCCGCCTCCAGGCCCTCGCGGTACTCGGTGAAGGACAGGGCGCCGGCGATGCACCCGACGTAGTCGCCGCGTTCCGCGCGCTGTCCGGGGGTGAGGGTGTCGTCGGCGACGACGTCCGAGACGCCGATCCGGCCGCCGGGCCGCAGGACGCGGAAGGTCTCGGCGAAGACGGCGGGCTTGTCGACGGACAGGTTGATCACGCAGTTGGAGATGACCACGTCGACGGTGTTCGCGGGGAGCGGGATCGCCTCGATGGTGCCCTTGAGGAACTCGACGTTGGTCGCGCCCGCCTTCGCCGCGTTGGCCAGTGCCAGTGCGAGCATCTCCTCGGTCATGTCCAGGCCGTACACCTTGCCGGTGGGGCCGACGCGACGGGCGGAGAGCAGGACGTCGATGCCGCCGCCGGAGCCGAGGTCCAGGACCCGTTCGCCCGCGCGGAGTTCGGCCACGGCGGTGGGGTTGCCGCAGCCGAGGGACGCGGCGACCGCCTCGGCGGGCAGGACCTCGCGGTCGTCGGCGGTGTAGAGAGCGGAGCCGAAGTGCTCGTCGACCTCGACCGGCCCGGGCCCGCAACAGGCGGCGCCGCCCTCGGCGACCTGCACGGCTGCGGCGGCATACCGCTGCCGGACCGTTTCGCGCAGCTCGGTGGACTGCTCGCTCATGGCGTCACTCCTCATCGCCGTTCTGTATTGATGTTCTTCGATTCAACCTTGCGCCTTGGATCGAGGAACGTCAACATAGACGTATGTCGAAACAAGAGCTCGAGGTGCTGGGCCAGGACACGGACTGCTGCCCGGGGCCGACCGACTCGCCGCTGGACGAGGAACGGGCGGCCGAGCTGGCGAAGGTGTTCAAGGCCCTCGGCGATCCGGTCCGGCTCCGCCTGCTCTCGATGATCGCCTCGCGCGGGGACGGCGGCGAGATGTGCGTGTGCGAGCTGACCCCGGCCTTCGACCTGTCCCAGCCGACGATCTCCCACCACCTCAAGCTGCTGCGGCAGGCCGGGCTCATCGACTGCGAGCGGCGCGGTACCTGGGTCTACTACTGGGTGCTGCCGAAGGCTCTCGACCGGCTCGCCGTGTTCCTGAGCACGCCGATGACCGCGGAAGCACCCGCGTGAGCGCCTCCCTGCCGCGCCGCGCCCTGGCCGAGGCCGTCGGCTCGGCGGCGCTGGTCGCCGTGGTGGTCGGCTCGGGCATCCAGGCCACCGGGCTCACCCGGGACGTCGGCGTGCAACTGCTCGCCAACTCGCTGGCCACCGTCTTCGGCCTGGGCGTGCTCATCGCGCTGCTCGGACCGGTCTCCGGGGCCCACTTCAATCCCGCCGTCACCCTCGCGGCCTGGATCGACGGCCGCCGCACCGACGACGGACCGACCGCACGCGACCTGGCGGCCTACATCCCCGCCCAGATCACGGGAGCGATCGCGGGTGCGGTCCTGGCCGACGCCATGTTCGGTGAACCGGCGGTCCGGTGGTCCACCCACGACCGCTCGGCCGGGCACCTGCTGCTGGGCGAGGTCGTCGCCACCGCCGGCCTGGTCCTGCTGGTCTTCGGGCTGTCCCGCGCCGGCCGTGCCGCTCTCGCCCCGGTGGCAGTGGCGTCGTACATCGGCGCCGCGTACTGGTTCACGTCCTCGACGTCGTTCGCGAACCCGGCGGTCACGATCGGCCGTGCCTTCACGGACACCTTCGCCGGCATCGCGCCCGACTCGGTCGCCCCGTTCGTCGCAGCACAGCTGGTCGGCGCCGCGCTCGGGCTGACGCTCGTGGCAGCGCTCTTCGGCCGCCCGGCCCCCGCCCGGCCCGGCACGCCGTCGGTGCACGGCGAACCCGGACTCGCCGCCCCCACCCTCCCCTGACCCACCGCACAGGAAGCCACCGCCATGTCCCGCGCTCCCGCCGCCGGCCGGCCCTCCGTCCTCTTCGTCTGCGTCCACAACGCGGGCCGCTCCCAGATGGCCGCCGCCTTCCTCACGCATCTCGCCGGAGACGCGGTGGAGGTCCGCTCGGCCGGCTCGGCCCCCGCGGACGCGGTCAACCCCGCCGTCGTCGAGGCGATGGACGAGGTGGGCATCGACGTCTCCGCCGAGACCCCGAAGATCCTCACCACGGAGGCCGTCCGGGCGTCGGACGTGGTGATCACGATGGGGTGCGGCGACACCTGCCCCGTCTTCCCGGGCAGGACCTACCTGGACTGGAAGCTGGACGACCCGGCCGGGCAGGGCGTCGACGCCGTACGCCCCATCCGCGACGAGATCGAGACCCGCGTCCGCGGCCTGCTCACCGACCTCGGCGTGCCGACCGGCGCCTGACGGGAACCCCTGCCCACGGCAGAAACCCGTGTTCATGGACCCGGCACCTGGAACCGCGGAGGCGCCGTGCACACTCTGCGTGTTGTAGTTCCCCGACACTCCGACACAAGGATGCGCCACACATGATCACGCTCACCAAGGAAGACGGCCCCGCGGACCTGGACGGAGTGACCCACCTGTCCATCGGGGTGTCCTGGGATCCCACCGCCGGCAGCAGCGGCGGAGTGATGGGCGTCCTGCGCCGCAAGTCCGGCACGGACCTCGACCTCATCGCCATCGCCATGCAGGGCGGGGAGCCGGTACGCCTCGCGGGCCTCGACTCCCTCGACCCGATGGGGAACGGCTCCCTGGTCCACAGCGGCGACAACCAGTCCGGGCGCGGGGACGGCGACGACGAGACGGTGACCGTCGAGTTCGCCCGGATCCCGCCCAACGTCACGTCGATCGTGTTCATAGCCGCCGCCTACAAGAAGGGCAGTTCCTTCCAGAAGGCGCGCAACATCAGCTTCAAGGTCTACGACGCCACCGGGGGCAGCTCCCAGCAGGTCGCCGACATATGGCCGAGCCTGCTCAGCCAGGACAACGGCTGCGCCGTGGCCAAGGCGGTACGGGTCGGCGGAAGCTGGAAGCTGGAGGTGATCAACCTGACGGGAAAGATCAAGCAGGGCGACGAACACGCCCTGATGCGCTTCGCCGTCAGCAAGTAAGACGTCCCCGAGGCCCGGCGGAGGTGACGTCGGATCCGGTCGGCCGGTCGGCGGCTCGGTGGCCGTGACCGAGCCGCTGCCCCGGTCAGATCCGGTCCGTCAGGTCCTCCGCGAACACCTGTGACAGGGGCTGCGGTCCCACGTACTGCTGGCAGTTGCACTGGGCGGCCTCGTACCGCAGCGGCTTCTTGTTCTCGTCCCAGGCCGTCGGCACCTCGACGCGCTCGTGGCACCGGCCCTGCTTGTCGTGCTTGGCGAGGTGGTGACCGCATCCGCAGACCGCCTCCGGTGGCCTGTTCGCGGCCTCGACGGCCAGCCGCTCCTCCTTCGCCGCCTCCAGCAGCTGCACTTTCCGTTCATGCCGATTGCGCAGTGCGGTACGGACGTTGTCGGCGACCCAGGCGAAACCACCCGTCCAGAAGACGATGAGAACCCACCAGAACCAGTCCATCGGCTGCCCCTCCCCCTGTGCTGCCGAACGTCAGCATAGGCGGCTCCTCCGGGGAAGTCCCGGCGCCGGCCGCGGTTCCGGGACGCCCGGCAACAGGTTGGTCACCGGAGGGGAGGCGGGCTACTTCTTGCCGTTGCCCTGTCCGCCGTTCGCCTTGCTGTCGGCGGAGGCGCCGGTGTTGCCCGCGGTGCCGTTGGCGGAGTTCGCGGCCCCCTCGCCGGACTTGCCCGCGCCCGTCGAGTGGCTCGGCTTGGCCGTCTCCGCTGCCAGTTGCTCGGCGCAGAAGGCGGCGACCTTGTCCGCACCGCCTGCTGCCGCGACCAGCCGCCGCCAGGCCGTCGCGCCGAGCGCCTTGCCATGCCCCTGGACCTGCGCGTAGGCACGGCAGTGGGCTTCGGTGTCCTGGGCGGTGGCAGGCCGGTCCGTCGGCCGGGGACTGCCGGAGGACGGTGCCGAGGCCGCGTCGCCCGGCCGGTTCGGGGCGGCCACCGCGGGGTTCGTCGTTCCCCGGCCATGGCCGGCACCCTCCGTGGAGGAGCCCGCGGAACCGATGGCCGCGACGGCGACGCCCCCGAGGGCAAGGCTGGCGAAGACCACGCCGAACGTCAGTTTCGCCGGGCGCCGGGCCCGCCGGTCCGCCGCCGGCCGCCAGTCGTCCCGGCGCCGGGTACGTGCACGGTGCGCGCCCTCGGCGCGGGCGGCCCGGAACGCGGCCACGGCCTGCTGCTCGCCCCGGGACCCGAGATCGGCCGCACGAACGGCGGCGGCCAATGCCGTTTCCAGCGCGCCGTCGTCCAGCGCGGCGTCGTCCAGCGCGGCGCCCTCCACCGCAGTGTCCGTCATCGCGGCCTCGTCACCCGTGTCCCGGAGGCCGGACAGGGCACCGCCGGGCTGCACACGTCGACGGCCTCGTACCCCGTCACCGCCCAGCCGTTCGCCCATGTCCGCTTCCGTTCCTGTCCGATCGCGATCGCTTCGATTCGTCCGCTGTCCCGGGTCCGGCGCCTGCCTGTCGATCCCGTCGCGGTTGTCGTTCATGTCGACTCCCCCAGCGCACGGGGAGCCACATCCGTCACACCTTCCTCCGCCTCGTCGCCGATGCCCAGCTGACGGGCGAGACGTTTCAGGCCGCGGTGGGCGGCCGTGCGCACCGCGCCCGGCCGCTTGCCCAGGGCGCGCGCGGCGGTGGGGCCGTCCAGACCGACCACGACCCGCAGGAGCACCGCCTCGGCCTGGTCCCGCGGCAGCCCGCGGATCAGCTCCAGGGCCCGCTCGGTGGAGAGGGACTCCAGGGCCTGCTCATGAGTGTTGTACGGGCCGGCCAGCTCCAGGACGTCCTGGTCGGTGCCGCCGGCCTGGGGCCGCACGCGCCGGCGACGCAGGTGGTCCAGCGCCCGGTGCCGGGCGATGGTCGCGGTCCAGCCGCGGAAGCCGGCGCCGTCGCCCTTGAACCGCCCGAGGTCGCGGGCTATCTCCAGCCAGGCGTCGGACGCCACGTCCTCCGCCTCGTCGCCGACGATGCCGCGCAGGTAGCCGAGCAGGCCGGGCTGCACGATCCGGTAGGCGACCGCGAAGGCGGCCTCGTCGCCGTCCTGGGCTCGCGCGACCGCCGCGCCCAGTTCCCCGTCGTACTCCTGCACGCGCCGGGGTTGCCGTACCTGGCCCAAGATCGCCCTCGTTCGCACCGTTCACAGCCGAGTCCACGTCGTCCGCCGTGCTCCGGTCGCAACGACGGCCCCATGGTGACCAGCGCGCGAGCTCACAGAAACGTCACAACGCCACAGGACGCCTCCGCCGCAACAGCGCAGCAGGTACCCGTGCCCGGCACCGCACAGGCCGTGGCGGCCACCGCCGCCGACGCGGCCGCGTGATGGTTCGGCGCCCTCGTGCGCTCCCTCTGTCATGAGCGCCTACCTCCATCTGCGGGCGGTGCCGGCCCCGGCACTGCGCAACAGTCCGGCATGGCTGGAACGGCTCTTCGCGAGCGACGCGGAGACCGTCCGGCACCGGGTCGGCCGGTGCCACGAGGAGGTGCTGGACGAGTGCTGCCTGGACCAGGAACGCATCTACACCGGCGCGCCGCCGGACGGTCCCGGGGACCGGCCCCAGGCCCAGGTGGTGCTCGGTGGTCGCCCCGTGCTCCGCACCGACCGGCGCAAGCCGCCGTTGCTGGTGCTCACGGCGGCCCAGGCCCGGCGGGTGGCCGGATTCCTGGAGCGGACCGACTTCGACGCCCTGTGGGACTCGGCCCGGGACGGACTGCTGCCCCGCTACGGCGGCGTGGGCGCGGAGCCCGAGACCTGGTGTGCCTTCGCCACGACGCACCGGGAGCTGCGGGCGTTCTACGCGTACACGGCCGAGTGCGGGGACGCGGTGGTGAAGTGGCGTTCCAAGGCGTGAGGAGCGGCGGCCCGGGGCGGGCGGTGTAACAGTTTCGGCCCGTCGCGCTCTCTCCATGCGGACGACCATGTCGGTCGGCATGGAGAGGGGCAGGACTCGTGCGGTGGACGGGCGACAGCGGCGGAGCACACGGCGGGGAGCCGTCCCGCGGTGCCGGGTACGGGCATGCCCACGGCCACGAGGGCACCGCTGGTGCCACCGCCGACACGGCCGTGGCCGAGGCGGAGCCCCGGGCCGCCGGTGCGCCCCTGCTCGTCGCCGGGCCCGGCCAGTTCTCCACGGCCGAGCGGGACTCTCCGCACGGTGCGGTGATCACCGTGCTGCCGACGGACCACGACGCTCCCGGGCCTCCCGCACCGGCACCGGACGCGCCCGAGCGAGATCCGGCACGGCCCGTCTTCGTGGACGCCTCGGGGCGCCGCCAGCGCCGCGTCCGGCGGGCCGCGCGGCTGCTGGTGATCCCCGCCGGCGTCTATGTCGCCCTGCTGGTCAGCACCTTGCTGGGCGGCCCCACCCTCAGCGCTCCGTTCGTCCCGCTGCCGGAGGCCACGCACCCGGCCGAGCCTCGCGCGACCGCCCCCGGCTCTCCCTCCGGTACGGGCCGTACGACGGGGAGCGCGGACTCCGGCGCGGCGGACGGGAACTCCCTTCCGGCGGCGTCGCGGCCGGCCGGCCGCACCCCAGGCCCGCCACGGCGGGGCGGCCCCCCCCACCCCCACCCCCCCGCCCCGCCGGAGCGGCGGGAGGCGGTCTGAC
>NZ_JBEYVI010000091.1:0-12306 GCF_040643955.1 Streptomyces sp. NPDC047061 | reverse complement strand
GGGGGCGGGGCGCCTGGGGTTCCTGGGGGGGGGGGGGGGGGCGCCCCCCCCCGGGGGGCCCCCCCCCCCCCCCACGATGGAGAACGGTGCCTCGATCCGGAACGGTGAATGAAGCCGTTCGGGACAGTGCAGGACCCCGGAACCGGCGCAGGGGTCCCGGGGCCGATCGGAGGGCGGGCGATGTGGACCGCCCGCCGCAGGCGTCACACGCGCCGCAGTACCGCGACGACCTTGCCCAGGATGGTCGCGTCGTCGCCGGGGATCGGCTCGTAGGCCGCGTTGTGAGGAAGGAGCCAGACATGGCCGTCCTCGCGCTTGAAGCGCTTGACGGTGGCCTCGCCGTCGAGCATGGCGGCGACGATGTCGCCGTTCTCGGCGACCGGCTGGCGGCGGACGGTCACCCAGTCACCGTCGCAGATCGCGGCCTCGATCATGGAATCACCGACGACCTTGAGCACGAACAGCTCGCCGTCGCCGACCAGCTGCCGGGGGAGGGGGAAGACGTCCTCGACCGACTCCTCGGCGAGGATCGGCCCACCGGCGGCGATCCGGCCGACCAGCGGGACGTAGGACGCGGCGGGCTTGCCGGCGGTGTCCGTGGGCTGCACGCTCACGGCCTGGTCGGATCCGCGCACCTCGTACGCGCGCGGGCGGTGCGGGTCACGGCGCAGGAAGCCCTTGCGTTCCAGTGCCATCAGCTGGTGTGCCACCGAGGACGTGCTGGACAGGCCGACGGCCTGGCCGATCTCGCGCATCGACGGCGGGTAGCCCCGCCGCTGCACCGAGTCCCGGATCACCTCGATCACCCGGCGTTGCCGGTCGGTGAGGCCCGAGCTGTCGGCCCGGATGCCTGGAGGTCGGCCCGGCAGGGAACGCTTGTGTCCCTCGGGATTCACGGCTTCGTTCATGGCATGCACCGGGTCGAGTCGGCCCTGGGAGCGGTCCTGGGCGGTGATGGTGGCACTGTCTGCGGTCGTGGTCACGTCGGCCCCTCTCGATGGTCTCCCTGCTGGACAACGGTAGTTGCTTTCGAAAGGTTGCGCCAAACACACGTTCGAGTGAAAAAACGCGGTTCACCGTACGCGATCACATGTCTGGGTGTATGGCTCACGCGGTGCCCGGCGGGCAAAAGGGCCCATTGTTGTACTCTTCGCCGCCGGGGTGCTGGCCTTGTGGGTGTGACCAGTCTGCCATCCTGACCGCCGCTGACCGGGATGTACGTGCCCATCTGCGCCGGAGTCGCACGTGACCTCCGTGCGGCGCCCACGGTATCTCCGTATCCGCCGTAGCGGTACGTGTGCGACACGCGCAACCTGGCGATGTATCAGCCAATCACCACATCTAGTGGTTGGATTGCTACAGCAGCCCACAAGTTGTGGTCCCCCGGGTCTCCGGTCCCGCCGAGATCGCCTATGCTTGGGGCTGCTTCGAGGGGCCCATGTGGCCCAGCGAGGCTATTGAGTCTGCTGTGAGGAGGGTTGGAGATCATGCACTGCCCCTTCTGCAGGCACCCCGACAGCCGCGTGGTCGACAGTCGTACGACCGATGACGGCACGTCGATCCGCAGGCGCCGCCAGTGTCCGGACTGCTCCCGTCGTTTCACGACCGTCGAGACGTGCTCGCTCATGGTGGTCAAGCGGTCCGGAGTCACCGAGCCCTTCAGTCGTACCAAGGTCATCAACGGCGTGCGCAAGGCATGCCAGGGGCGGCCTGTCACCGAGGACGCGCTCGCCCAGCTCGGCCAGCGGGTCGAGGAGGCGGTGCGGGCCACCGGAAGCGCCGAGCTGACCACCCACGACGTGGGGCTGGCCATACTCGGCCCGTTGCAGGAGCTCGACCTGGTCGCCTATCTGCGATTCGCCTCCGTCTACCGGGCGTTCGACTCGCTCGAGGACTTCGAGGCCGCGATCGTGGAACTCAGGCAGGCCGCGCAGGACCCCGCCGCGGACGACGAAGACGCGGCAGCGGGGAGCCAGGAGGACGATCACGGGCCGGGCGGAACCACTCGGGTGCCCGCGCCCGTCCATATCGCCGACTGACGGGCGGACCGGAACCGGGCGGAGGCCCCGGATCCGGTTGTCGGACGGCGATCCAGGACTTGTCGCGGGGGCGGCTCAGCGTGCCCGCGACGTGACAACAGAACAGCGTGTCACGGGAACATCGTGGCATTTCAGGGCGTTTTAGCCCGTACAGGGAGGCGGCATGACAGAGACGGCGAGCGGTCCGGCACGGAGTTCCCGCGCGAAGGGGACGAAGGCCACCAAGGGACTGCGTATCGAGCGCATCCACACCACCCCCGGCGTGCATCCGTACGACGAGGTGAGCTGGGCGCGCCGTGACGTCGTCATGACCAACTGGCGCGACGGCTCGGTCAACTTCGAGCAGCGTGGCGTCGAGTTCCCCGACTTCTGGTCGGTGAACGCGGTCAACATCGTCACCAGCAAGTACTTCCGCGGTGCCGTCGGCACCCCGCAGCGCGAGACCGGTCTCAGGCAGCTGATCGACCGGATCGTGAAGACGTACCGGAAGGCCGGCGAGGAGTACAAGTACTTCGCCTCGCCCGCCGACGCCGAGATCTTCGAGCACGAGCTGGCGTACGCCCTCCTGCACCAGATCTTCAGCTTCAACAGCCCCGTGTGGTTCAACGTGGGCACCCCGCAGCCCCAGCAGGTCTCGGCCTGCTTCATCCTGTCCGTCGACGACTCCATGGAGTCGATCCTCGACTGGTACAAGGAAGAGGGCATGATCTTCAAGGGCGGCTCCGGTGCCGGCCTGAACCTCTCCCGGATCCGCTCCTCCAAGGAGCTGCTCTCCTCCGGTGGCAACGCCTCCGGCCCGGTCTCCTTCATGCGTGGCGCCGACGCCTCCGCGGGCACCATCAAGTCGGGTGGCGCCACCCGCCGCGCCGCCAAGATGGTCATCCTGGACGTCGACCACCCCGACATCGAGGACTTCATCGAGACCAAGGTCAAGGAGGAGGAGAAGATCCGCGCCCTCCGTGACGCGGGCTTCGACATGGACCTGGGCGGCGACGACATCACCTCCGTCCAGTACCAGAACGCCAACAACTCGGTCCGTGTGAACGACGAGTTCATGAAGGCGGTCGAGCAGGGCGGCCGGTTCGGTCTGCGCGCCCGGATGACCGGCGAGGTCATCGAAGAGGTCGAGGCCAAGAGCCTGTTCCGCAAGATGGCCGAGGCGGCCTGGGCCTGCGCCGACCCGGGCATCCAGTACGACGACACGATCAACCACTGGCACACCTGCCCGGAGTCCGGCCGGATCAACGGCTCGAACCCCTGCAGCGAGTACATGCACCTGGACAACACGTCCTGCAACCTCGCCTCGCTGAACCTGATGAAGTTCCTGAAGGACGACGGCAAGGGCAGCCAGTCCTTCGACGTCGACCGCTTCACCAAGGTCGTCGAGCTGGTCATCACCGCGATGGACATCTCCATCTGCTTCGCGGACTTCCCGACCCAGAAGATCGGCGAGAACACCCGCGCCTTCCGTCAGCTCGGCATCGGCTACGCCAACCTCGGCGCCCTGCTGATGGCGACCGGCCACGCCTACGACTCCGACGGCGGCCGCGCCCTCGCCGGTGCCATCACCTCCCTGATGACCGGCACCGCCTACAAGCGCTCCGCCGAGCTCGCCGCGGTCGTCGGCCCCTACGACGGCTACGCCCGCAACGGCGACGCCCACAACCGCGTCATGCAGCAGCACGCCGACGCCAACACCGTGGCCGTGCGCATGGACGACCTTGACACCCCGGTCTGGGCCGCCGCCACGGAGGCCTGGCAGGACGTGGTGCGCCTCGGCGAGAAGAACGGTTTCCGTAACTCGCAGGCGTCCGTCCTCGCCCCCACCGGCACCATCGGTCTCGCGATGTCCTGCGACACCACCGGCGTCGAGCCCGACCTGGCCCTGGTCAAGTTCAAGAAGCTCGTCGGCGGCGGCTCGATGCAGATCGTCAACGGCACCGTGCCGCAGGCCCTGCGTCGCCTGGGCTACCAGGAGGAGCAGATCGAGGCGATCGTCGCCCACATCGCCGAGAACGGCAACGTGATCGACGCCCCCGGCCTCAAGCACGAGCACTACGAGGTCTTCGACTGCGCCATGGGCGAGCGCGCCATCTCCCCGATGGGCCACGTCCGCATGATGGCCGCGATCCAGCCCTGGATCTCCGGTGCCATCTCCAAGACGGTCAACATGCCGGAGACGGCGACCGTCGAGGAGGTCGAGGAGATCTACTACGAGGCCTGGAAGCTCGGCGTCAAGGCGCTCGCGATCTACCGCGACAACTGCAAGGTCGGCCAGCCGCTCTCCGCCAAGACCAAGGAGAAGGAGAAGGCCGAGGTCACCGAGAAGGCCGAGGCGACCATCCGCGAGACGGTCGAGAAGGTCATCGAGTACCGCCCGGTCCGCAAGCGCCTCCCGAAGGGTCGTCCCGGCATCACCACGTCCTTCACCGTCGGCGGTGCCGAGGGCTACATGACGGCCAACTCCTACCCGGACGACGGCCTGGGCGAGGTCTTCCTGAAGATGTCCAAGCAGGGCTCGACCCTCGCGGGCATGATGGACGCCTTCTCCATCGCGGTCTCCGTCGGCCTTCAGTACGGTGTGCCGCTCGAGACCTACGTCTCGAAGTTCACCAACATGCGCTTCGAGCCGGCCGGCATGACGGACGACCCGGACGTGCGGATGGCGCAGTCGATCGTCGACTACATCTTCCGCCGCCTGGCGCTGGACTTCCTGCCGTTCGAGACGCGCTCCGCGCTCGGCATCCACTCCGCCGAGGAGCGTCAACGGCACCTGGACACCGGTTCGTACGAGCCGACCATCGACGACGAGGTCGACGTCGAGGGTCTGGCCCAGTCGGCGCCGCGCGCCCAGGAGCTGAAGGCCGTCGCCGCCCCGCGGACCGAGATCGGTTCGGCCAAGCCCGCCCCGAAGCAGGCGCACACCAGTGCCGAGCTGGTGGAGATGCAGCTGGGCATCCAGGCCGACGCCCCGCTCTGCTTCTCCTGCGGCACAAAGATGCAGCGGGCCGGGTCCTGCTACATCTGCGAGGGTTGCGGCTCGACCAGCGGCTGCAGCTGACGGGTCGATGTGACGTGAAGTAAGGGGCGCCGGCCCTAGCCGGCGCCCCTTACCGTTTGTCTGCACCGTTTGTCTGCCCGGGTGGCCGTTCGCCGTCAGGGACGGCCGAGTCCGCCCATCTCCCGGGTGAACACCACCGGGTCGTCCTCGAAGCCGTGCAGCCCGGGCCGGAAGCTCCAGTCCCCGGATCCGTCGCGCACGAACTCCGCGACGGCGGCAGCCGTCGCCCCGAGGACCGAGCCGAAGTCGTCCTCGGCCAGTACGTTGTAGCCCTCCCGGACGCGGACGGCCGGGTTCAGGACATTCACGAACGTGCGGTGCGCGGCCCGCTGCTGGATGACGACTCCGACGACCACGCGCGTGTACCGGCTGTCGAGCCGGTCCAGTTCGAGGGTCATCACCTCGTCCCAGCCGAAGCCCTTGCCGTCCTGGCTGTCCCGGTTGAGGAAGATGGTGCCGTCGGGCGAACGGCTGTCGAAGTGCACGAGATAGGCCGGAGTTCCGTACGGGTCAACCCGCGTGAACGTACCGGCGATGACGTCGAGATCGGTGGGCGGTTGCCCGGAAGGGCTGGGATCCCACTTCACCGCGACCTCGACCTTGCTGATCGCCTTGCTGAAACCGCTCATCACGCGTCCCCTTCCCCCTAGAGGTCCACTGCCCCAACTGATGGGCTACCCAGGCTCTTTGTCCATCGTGCCACGCGCGCGGGGGCGCACGCGCGGGTGATCTCAGCCGGAGCGTGACCAGCGCCACGCTCCATGGCCTTACGATGGCGCGGTGCTGGTCAAGTGGATTCGCTGCACCGTGGTGGACCGCCGGGGCTTCGAGCGGGGGCAGCGGAAATGGGCGGGGCTTCTGGGGGAGCCGGGATTTCGGGGACAGGGCGGGGGCTGGAGTCGGCAGCGTCCCGGAGTGGCGCACATCTTCGCCTTCTGGGAGAGCCGTGCCTTCTACGACTCCTTCATGGCGCGTTCACACGACCGCCTGGCCGCGTCCCAGTCCGGCACGTACAAGGACCAGCAGGTCAAGCTGTTCGAGTACCGGTTCGACGTGAAGACGGGCTTCGAACCGCGGTTCACGGACAGCGACCTGGTCCGGGTGGCCCTCTGCCGGGTGCACGAGGAACGCGTCGAACACTTCACGCTGATGCAGGAGAAGGTCTGGAACCCGGCGATGGCCGGCTCGCCCGGCATGATCCGCGGCATGTTCGGCGAGGCCCCGGCGCACGAGTTCATGATCCTTTCCATGTGGCGGTCGGCTGCCGAGCACGGCAAGTACCGCACCGAACGGGTGGAGCGGCTGGCGTTGCGCGCCCAGACGGAGGCCGACATCGCGGCCCTCACGGGCGACATCGTGGAGCTCGAACCGAGCTGGATCGTTTGAATATCCAACCCTTGATTAGTGTGACCTGCGCCGTATGGGGCCCGTCCGAGTGCTCGATTTTTCGTCACTCGATCTAGGGTTTTGGCATGGCACGACCACGGCGCATCGTCCTTGTCCGGCACGGCGAGTCAACCGGCAATGTCGACGACTCCGTGTATGAGCGGGAACCCGACCACGCGCTGGCCCTGACGGAGCGGGGCTGGCGGCAGGCCGAAGAGACCGGAAAACGCGTCCGGGAGATCTTCGGCCAGGAGCGCGTCAGCGTGTACGTCTCCCCCTACCGCCGTACGCACGAGACCCTTCGCGCCTTCCACCTCGACCCGGATCTCATACGCGTGCGCGAGGAGCCCCGGCTCCGGGAGCAGGACTGGGGAAACTGGCAGGACCGCGACGACGTGCGGCTGCAGAAGACGTACCGGGACGCGTACGGCCACTTCTTCTTCCGCTTCCCGCAGGGTGAGTCCGGGGCCGACGTGTACGACCGCGTCGGCGGCTTCCTCGAGAGCCTGTTCCGCAGCTTCGAGGCGCCGGACCACCCGCCCAACGTGCTCCTGGTGACCCACGGCCTGGCGATGCGGCTGTTCTGCATGCGCTGGTTCCACTGGACGGTCGCGGAGTTCGAGTCGCTCTCCAACCCCGGGAACGCCGAGATGCGGATGCTCGTTCTCGGGGACGACGGCAAGTACACGCTCAACCAGCCCTTCGACCGCTGGCGGGACCCGGAGCCCTACTGGATGAGCGGCTAGGCTGGCCGCGATGACATCCTCCACCGATTCCTCGACCCCCGGGCGCCTGGAACGCGCCCTGACCAGCCTGCGCGGACTCGCCGTCGGCGACGCGCTGGGCTCACAGTTCTTCGTGCCGGTGAACTACCCGCTGCTGAAGCGGCGGGAGCTGCCTCCGGCACCCTGGCAGTGGACCGACGACACCGAGATGGCCTGCTCCGTCGTCGCCGTCCTGGCCGCCCACCATCGGATCGACCAGGACGCGCTGGCCCACTCCTTCGCCACGCGCCACGACTTCGACCGGGGCTACGGCCCCGCCGTCAACCGCCTGCTGCGCCTCGTCCGGGAGGGCGGCGACTGGCGCGAGCTGGCCGCGGGGCTCTTCGACGGGCAGGGGTCCTGGGGCAACGGCGCGGCGATGCGGATCGCGCCTCTGGGCGCCTGGTACGCGGACGATCCCGAGCAGGCCACCCACCAGGCCGAGATCTCTGCCTACCCCACGCATCAGCACCGGGAGGCCGTGGTCGGTGCCATGGCTGTGGCGGCCGCAGCGGCGCTGGCAGCCGCGCCAGGCGGCCCGCCGAGCCCTGAGGCGCTCCTGGACGGGGTCGTCGCCCTGATCCCCAGGAGCGCCGTCGGCCAGGGCCTGCGGCGCGCCCGCGACATGCTCGACTACGCCGACGCGGGCACCGTCGCGGCCGTCCTCGGCTGCGGACGGCGTACGACCGCCCATGACACCGTCCCCTTCGCGCTCTGGTCGGCCGCACGTGCCCTCGGCGACTACGAGACGGCGTTCTGGACGACCGCTCAGGTGGGCGGCGATGTGGACACCACCTGTGCCATCGTGGGCGGCGTGCTCGCCAGCGGCAGTGCGGGAGCGCCGCCTGCCGCCTGGGTGGAGCGCGTCGAGGCGCTGCCGGAATGGGTGCCGGCGGGGACGGGGTCCGCTGTCGGCGGGTGATCGACCGAGGCAAGGCCATCGACCGCGGCCGGGTGAACGACCGCGGCCGGTCTCGGACCGTGCATGGCGGCGCGGTGCGGGTCGGCGCCCCTTGGGAGGCGGCTCGTACGGAAATCCGTGAGGCCGCGGCGCCTCGGAGGCGTGCGAGGTGGGTGACGCGGCCTGGCGATGCCGGCTCGTGGCGGGCTCGGTGTCCGAGGACCGTCGAAGCGTGCCGTCGTGGGCTCTCACCGGCCCGGGGCCGGCCGCGTCCTCGGCGTCTGTGGTCCATGCCGAATGCCGCGCTCCACATAGGAGACTCTCTGTGCCTGGCGGGAACTCTGCGTGACCGCCAGGCGTTTTCCCGGCAGCCGCTCCCCTTGACGGATGTCCCGGCGGGTGGGCGGGAGGCGTGACGGAGGGGGAGGTGTCGGTCGTGTGGGTCGGGTTGGCTCTTCTTGTGGTGTGCGCCGTGGCGATGATCGCGGCGCCGAAGGCCGTGATGCGGATGGCCGGACCTCGGCCTCTGCCGTCTGTCCCCTGGCTGAGGCCCGGCCGTCCGCGGCTCCGCGCGGACCCGGTGGGGTCAGCCGATTCCCGGACCGGCCGTGCCGGCGAGGGCTTCGAGGTCGCTCTTGCGGACCTTGATCACCAACCATGCGGTGAGCAGGCCGAGCCCGGCCATGGCGGCGGCGGGGATGAACGCGGTCGAGATGCCGTGCGCGAGCACCTCGTGCCCCCAGGGCGCGGGCAGCTGATGGGTCTTGGCGAACTCGGCCTTCTGCTCCGGCGAACCGTCGGCGAGGAACTTGGGCAGTTGCTTCTTCGCCTCGTCCTTGCTCGCCGAGCCGAACACCGTGGTCAGGATGGACAGGCCCAGCGAACCGCCCACCTGCTGCATGGCGTTGAGCAGCCCGGAAGCCGCTCCGGCCTCGTGCGGGGCGACACCGGAGACCGCGGTGACGGTCGCCGTCACGAAGTTCAGCCCCATGCCGAAGCCGAAGATCAGCATGGGCCCGAGCACCCCGCCGACATACGAACTGTCGGGCTTGATGAACGTCTGCCAGGTGAGTCCGACGACCACGAGCGCCGAACCGGCCATCATGAACGGCTTCGGGCCCAGGACGGGCAGGAACCGCTGCGACAGCCCGGCTCCGACGGCGATGGCCGCCGTCACGGGCAGGAAGGCCAGGCCGGCCCTGATCGGGCTGTAGCCCAGCACGTTCTGCACGAACAGCACGATGTAGAAGAACATGCCGAACATCGCCGCGGCCAGGCTGAGCATGATCACGTAGGTGCCGGAGCGGTTGCGGTCGCCGAACATCCGCAGCGGGGTGATGGGCTCCTTCGCCCGGGTCTCGATGAAGACGAAGGCCAGCAGAAGGACCACCGCCGTGGCGAACGACCCGAGTGTCAGACCGTCGCGCCAGCCGTCCTCCGAGGCCCTGATGAAGCCGTAGACCAGGGAGGCCATGCCCAGGGTGGAAGTCAGCGCGCCCGCGATGTCGAACCGTCCGGGGTGCCGTTCGGACTCGTTGATGTACTGCGGGGTGAGGGCGACGATCAGCAGTCCGATCGGCACGTTGACGAAGAGCACCCAGCGCCAGTCGAGCCAGTCGGTGAGCATGCCGCCGGCCAGCAGGCCGATGGCCCCGCCACCCGCGGAGACCGCGGCGAACACGCCGAACGCCCGGTTCCGCTCCGGACCTTCGGGGAACGTCGTGGTGATCAGGGCCAGCGAGGTCGGCGACGCGATCGCGCCACCCATACCCTGGAGGGCGCGGGCGGCAAGCAGTTGCCAGGGTTCCTGGGCGAGACCGCCGAGGAGCGAGGCGAAGGTGAACAGCAGGATGCCCGCCATGAACACCCGGCGTCGGCCGAGGATGTCACCCGCCCGCGCGCCGAGGAGCAGCAGCCCGCCGAAGGTGAGCGTGTAGGCGCTGACCACCCACGTGAGGTCCGTGGTGCTGAACTTGAGCGCGTCTTGAATGTGCGGGAGCGCGATGTTCACAATCGTCGCATCAAGTACCACCATGAGCTGGCAAGCGGCAATCACGGTGAGTGCGATGCCGGGACGTCCCTGCCGGCGGGCGGCACCTGGTTTCCGGTCCTGTATCAGTTGAGAGGTCGTCACTATGGGTCCCCCACGAAGGTGTTAGTGAACGCCAGCGTTCACTGTCGCGTCAACGGTAGTGAGTCCTCGGTAGAGAACGCAAGCGTTCACTTAACTGCGCGTCGCGTGTCGCGTCCCCCTTTTGCCGTCGCGCGCCGCGTCCCCACTCCGGAATCCCTGCTTCCCTTCGCTCGCTGGAGAAACTCAGATGGTTACCTCGCGCTGGACTGCCGCTCCTCCTCAGGCGGCCTCCCCTCGTCGGCGCGGTGCGGTCCTCGAACGCGCGATCCTGGACGCCGCCCTGGAGCAACTCAGCACCGTCGGCTGGAACGGCCTCACGATGGAAGGCGTCGCCGCCGGTGCCCAGACCGGGAAGGCGGCGGTCTACCGCCGCTGGCCCTCCAAGGAGGAGCTGGTCGCCGACGCGTTGCAGGCCGGTCTGCCACGTTTGGAGGAGGCCCCCGACCTCGGAAATGTGCGTGAGGATCTGTTGGCCCTGTGCCGGCAGGCCCGGGACGCGATGTTCTCGCGCCCCGGCTTCGCACTGCGGTCGGTGATTCACGAATGCGATCCCCTGCAGGTTGAGCGGTTCCATGGCGTGATCTTCGACGGGGTCGTGGGGCCGACGATCCAGCTGATCGGGGACGTCGTCGCCCGCGGAATTGAGCGGGGCGAGGTGCGCGCCGATGCGGCCAACGGCTATGTCCTCGATGCCATTCCGGCGATGATGATGTACCGCAACAAGATTTCTGGAAGCGAATGGAACGACCAGGAGATCGAAGAGATGATCGACCGGTTCATGCTTCCGCTGCTCCTGTCACGCCAGGTCTGAGCCGCGGCTCGGGCGGTCCTGGGCGCGGTCCGGGAAGCCGGGGTGTCGTCAGGGGATCAGTGCGGCGTACCCTAAGGGCGCCATGCCGTACGAACCGCCTACTCACACCGTCGAGCGCTCCCTTCGCGCCACGACCGGAGCCAAGGTCATTGCCGGTGTCGACGAGGTGGGGCGCGGCGCCTGGGCCGGGCCCGTCACCGTCTGTGCCGCGGTCACCGGTCTTCGCCGGCCGCCCGAGGGCCTCACCGACTCCAAGCTGCTGACCGTCAGACGGCGCACGGAACTCGCAGAGGCGCTGCGGGGGTGGGTCACGGCCTACGCCCTGGGGCATGCCTCGCCGGAGGAGATCGACGAGCTCGGGATGACGGCCGCGCTGCGACTGGCGGCGACCCGTGCGCTGGAGACCTTGCCGGTTTGTCCCGACGCGGTCATCCTCGACGGGAAGCACGACTACCTCGGTGCCCCGTGGCGGGTGCGCACGGTCATCAAGGGCGACCGGTCGTGTGTCGCCGTGGCCGCGGCCTCGGTGATCGCCAAAGTTCAGCGCGACAAAATGATGGCCGAACTGGGTATCGACCATGCAGACTTCGGATTTGCGGACAACGCCGGGTACCCGTCGCCCGTGCACAAGGCCGCACTGGAGGAGCGGGGACCCACCCCGTACCACCGGTTGTCCTGGGCGTATCTTGATGCGCTGCCCCAGTGGCGGCACCTCAAGAAGGTCCGCGGCTGGGCGGAGGGAAGTGCTCCGGAGATCGAGGGTCAGCTCGGCTTCGATTTCTGACCTTCCGGTCGCACTGTTGTGCCACCCGGTTCACCTGACCTGCACCAACGTTTGATAAATATCAGCTCATGCCTCTCATTCCCGAGGAGCCTCAGATTCACGAGAGTGCCCAGGGTCCCCGCGCCACTCCGGCCACCGGCCGTACCGCGCCGACCCCTCGTCCCGTACCCGGCCCCCGCCCCGCGGCTCCGTCGCGTCCCGGTCGTCCCGGCCCTGTGCGGCCCACGCCGCCGGTACAGCGCGCGCCGCGTGACGTGGCCAAGCCAGGCCCGTCCGGCCCGGCCGTCCCCGCCGCGACAGCGGCGGCCCCGCAGATCCAGCTGATCCCGGCCAGCGTGTCGTTGTACGACGGCACGAACGCGATGTTGCGGTACCAGCCGCCGTTCTTGCCCGCGTGCACACAGTGCCCCGCCGTCCACACCAGGT
>NZ_JBEYVI010000090.1:0-12333 GCF_040643955.1 Streptomyces sp. NPDC047061 | reverse complement strand
CTCCGGGCGAACGCGGGCGCGCGGTCATCGACCTGTTCAGGGTGCGCGACGGAAAGATCGTCGAGCACTGGGACGGCTCACAGGACGTGCCGGAGCAGGCCGCCAACAGCAACACCATGTTCTGACGGCCCGCCGGGGCCGCAGCCGTCGGGCTGCGGCCCCGGCGGCATTTCGGGAACGATCCCGCCTTCCAGCCCTCTTCTCCACGTCCCAGAAGGACGGAAGCATGACGTCATTGCGTTACGAGGTGTTCGTGACCCCCGCGATCGCACAGAGCAGCGGCACCCTGAACCTTCCCGACGGGGAGCCGATGGTGTGGTCGCCCATCTCGACGACCCTGATCTACGGCGAGAGGGACGCCGTTCTCGTCGATCCGCCCTTCACCGTGGACACCGCCCGCGAGGTGCTGGCTTGGGTGGAGAAGACCGGCAGAAACGTCACAGAGATCTACATCACGCACGGCCACGGAGACCACTGGCTGGGTGCTCCCGTCCTGCTCGAACGGTTCCCCGACGCGGTGGTCCGCGCGACGGCCGGGACCCAGGCCCACATGGCGGGCCTGGCCACGCCGGAGTCCCGCGGGCCGTTCTGGGACGTGCTGTTCCCGGGCCGGATCCCTACCGCCCCGGTCGAAGTGCAGGTCGTCGGCGAGGAGGGGCTGAGCCTGGAGGGAAACGTGCTCCTCCCGGTCGAGGTCGGTCACAGCGACGGCGACGACACCACGGTGCTCTGGGTGCCGAGCCTGAAGCTGGCCGTCGCCGGTGATGTCGTCTACAACGGAGTGCATCTGGCGCTCTCGGAATCTGCGGGCGGGGGGCGCGACGCGTGGCGTCGCGCACTCGGCCAGGTGGAAGCGCTCGGAGCGGATTTCGTGGTGGCCGGCCACAAGGACCCGGCTCGGGCGGACGACCCCGCCGACATCGGCCGTACGAAACGCTACCTCGATGACGCGGACCGGCTACTGCGGGGCGAACCCACCCCCATGGAGTACTACGAGGGAATGCTGAGCCTGCACCCGGAGCGCATCAACCCGGGCATCCTGTGGTTCGGCGCCCTCAGTCTCCTGGCCGGTTCCCCGACTCCATAGGCAGGTGACTCGCAGGTGCGTCAAGCGGTCACCTGCAAGGCAGGGAAGAGTCAGGGCAGTTCGACCCCGGATCGGTCCCTGGTATGACCCTGAGGCCCGGGCCGTCCTGCTGCTGAACACCATCCGCTCGATCACACGCACGGACGCGGGCCCAGTGCGCCCGTGCCCGGATTCCTTGCCCGTGGTCCAGGGCATGCACGGATGCGACGAGGAACAGGCCCGCCGCTCCCCGGCCGACGGTGACGACCGGGGAGTGCCGGGCCCGTCTGCTGCGCCGGTGCGCCGGCCTCCAACGAGTGGCTGTGACCGGCGCCTTCCGACGGACGGCGGAGCCTCAGGCGTTCAGGTGGTCGGCCAGCTCCGTCAATGAGGCCACCGAGACATCGGCCTTCGGGTCGGTGCTCGGCGGCCGCAGGACAGCCTTCGAGCCGTACTCCTGCGGACGGTGCACGTAGGCGGTACGCAGACCGCACGCCCGGGCCGCGGCGAGGTCGTCGACGTGCGCGGCGACCATCATGACCTCCTCCGGTTGGAGGCCGAGCAGTCGCGCGGCACCCAGGTAGGCCTCGGGGTCGCCCTTGTAGTGCTCGAAGAGCTCTGCGGACAGCACGGTGTCCCAGGGCAGCCCGGCGTGCTTGGCCATGTTCACGAGCAGCGCGACATGACCGTTGGACAGGGACGCGATGACGAACCGCTTCTTCAGCTGCTCCAGCCCAGGCACCGAGTCGGGCCAGGACTCCAACCGGTGCCAGGCCAGCACGAGTTCGGCGCGCACGCTCTCGGGCGTATCCGGCACCCCGTACTCGGCGAGCAGCTCGTCGAGTGATGCCCGGTGCAACTCGTCGAGGTTCGTCCAGGGCAGCTCGCCGCGCCGCACCCGGTCCAGCGAGGGAAGGTACTGGCTGCGCCATGCGTCGGCGAACGCCTCGGCGTCCACGTCGGGTACCAGTCGGCGGATGTCATGAGCGACGCCCGAGCGCCAGTCCACGACCGTTCCGAACACATCGAATACAAGCGCTCGAATATTCACATGATGACCGTAATACTTTACCCCTGGTGCGCGTCAAACAGTGTCGTTCACGTACTCGGGGCGCCGGATGTGTGAATCGACCGGGTGTTGTGCCCGCGGAGGAGGTCAAGGCCGGGGGCGACGTCCGACAAGGCGTTGACCGCCTTGGTCAATGCCTGCCCAGGTGAAGGAGAGCATTGCGTGAACCCGCAGTCGTCGGGCAACTCCGACAGGTTGCCCAGGACAGGTTGGTCCCGCGGTTCAGGCCCCATCGGAACGGAGCCGCTCACTCAGCACGGCGGCCGCCTCCCGCAGCCGGTCGGTGAGCCGGTCGTGGTGCTGTGCGAAGCGGACGGCGGTCGTCGAGATGCTGAGGGCGGCGACCACCGTTCCCGCCTCGTCCCGGACGGGGGCGGCTACGCACCGGATCTCGGGCGACACGTCGCCCAGGTCGTAGGCGACGCCGTCCCGGCGGATGGCCTCGGCTTCCGCACGGCGCAGGCCTGTGCCCGCGAGCACCTCGGCGGCCCGCTTCTCGGTGAGGGCGGCCCGAGGCTCTGCCCGGTGGGACAGCAGGACCTTGCCCATCGCCGTCCGGTCGGCGGCGAGCCGAGTGCCGGGGCGGGCACCGGTCACGTTGACATGATGGCGGCCGGGCACCGAATCGAGGTAGAGCAGGGCGGAACCGGCCAGCACGCCCAGGTTGCTGGTCTCCCCGGTCTCCGTGGTCAGCGCATGCAGCACTTCCCCCGCTACCTCGCCGACGTCACGCCGCCGCATGCGGACGGCGTTCAGCTCGGTGATGCGGGGACCGAGGCGGTACCGGCCCTGCCCCACCGGGTCCAGCAGCCCGGTGGCGGCGACCGAGACCAACAGTCCGTGCGCAGTGGAGCGCGGCACCTCCAGTTCCCGTGCGACCTCTGCCAGACTCCACTCCGGCCGGGCCACCGTGAACAGCGCGAACAAGTCACCGAGACGCTCGATGGTCTTCAGACCCATCCCTGCCTCCACACACATCGCCGCGATGCACCTTTGCGAGATAGTCGCACGCCGCGCCAAGGGTGTGCGAGATGCGCTGCGATCACTCGCCCCCTGACGGCGACGCCACCACACTTCGAGACCGGATCGAGGGAGATCCGACCCAGCAAGGAGGCACCGTGCCGACAGCAGAGAACCCCCACACATCCCAGACGGAGAGCCGATCGCAGGCCTGGTTCGGTGGAACCGAGAAGATCGCGTTCGCCCGGCGTTCCGGGATGAAGGCGCAGGGGGTGCCGCACCGGATGTTCGACGGTCGCCCCGTCATCGGCATCTGCAACACCTGGTCCGAACTCACGCCGTGCAACGCTCATTTCCGCGACCTCGCCGAGGCCGTCAAGCGCGGCGTGTACGAGGCCGGGGGCTTCCCTGTCGAGTTCCCGGTGATGTCGCTCGGCGAGACACTGATGCGCCCGACGACGATGCTGTACCGCAACCTGGTCAGCATGGACGTCGAGGAGTCCATCCAGGCGAACCCTCTCGACGGAGTCGTCCTGCTCGGGGGCTGCGACAAGACCACGCCCGCTCTCGTCATGGGCGCCGCCAGCGCCGACCTGCCCACGGTGGTGGTATCCGGTGGCCCTACCCTGACCGGCCGCTACCGAGGGCAGCCGCTGCCTTCCGGTACCGCCGTGTACCGCATGAGTGACGAGG
This sequence comes from Streptomyces sp. NPDC047061, assembly GCF_040643955.1. Classification (NCBI taxonomy): domain Bacteria; kingdom Bacillati; phylum Actinomycetota; class Actinomycetes; order Kitasatosporales; family Streptomycetaceae; genus Streptomyces; species Streptomyces sp. NPDC047061. The sequence goes on along the minus strand of NZ_JBEYVI010000090.1, from coordinate 8,545 downwards.
TGCGGGCGGGACGGATGAGCGAGGAGGAGTTCGTCCGCGCGGAGTCCTGCATGTGGCGTGCCAACGGTCACTGCAACACGATGGGAACGGCGTCGAGCATGGCCGTTCTCATGGAGGTCCTCGGGCTCGCCCTGCCCGGAAACGCGGCGATCCCCGCCGTCGACGCGCGCCGTCGCGTGCTCGCCCAGGACAGCGGGCGACAGGCCGTGGAACTGGTGCGCAGCGGGACGCGGGTCTCGGACGTCCTGACCCCGGCGGCTTTCCGCAACGCCGTGGTGGCGCTGGCGGCCACCGGCGGTTCGACGAACGCCGTGCTCCACCTGATCGCGATCGCCGGCCGCGTCGGGGTGCCGTTCGGCCTGGACGACATCGATCGGGCAGCGCGGGGCGTGCCGCTCCTGGTGGACCTGCAACCGGCGGGCGAGCACCTCATGGAGGACTTCTTCGAGGCCGGTGGTGTCCCGGTCCTCCTCCACGAGCTGCGCGATGTGCTGGAGGTGGAGGCGGCCACTGTCACCGGCCGTCTCGCTGACAACGTGCCCGCGGAGCGGGACTGGTACGACCCGGTCATCCGTCGCTGGGACGACCCGCTGAAGAAGGGCGCCGGCCTGGCGGTGCTCCGCGGCAACCTCGCCCCCTCGGGCGCGGTGATAAAACCGGCCGCGGCCAGCGAGCACCTGCTCCGCCACGAAGGCCCCGCCATCGTCTTCGAGAACCGCGAGGACCTGTATCGGCGCATCGACGATCCCGACCTGCCCGTCAGCGAGGACTCCGTGCTCGTCCTGCGCAACTCGGGACCACAGGGGTATCCGGGAATGCCCGAGATCGGGAACCTTCCCATCCCCGCCAAGCTGCTGCGCCGCGGGGTCAGCGACATGGTGCGGATCTCCGACGCGCGGATGAGCGGGACCGCGTTCGGGACAGTGGTGCTGCACGTGGCCCCGGAGTCCGCGGCCGGTGGGCCGCTGAGCCTGGTGCGCGACGGTGACCGGATCGCCCTCGACGTCGACCGCCGACGCCTGGACCTGATCGTCGACGACGCAGAGCTGGCCGCCCGGTCCGCCACCACGGCGCCACCGGGCGACGCACCCAGCTCGGGGTACGGCGTCCTCCACCACCGGCACGTCCTCCAGGCCGACCGGGGCGCGGATCTCGACTTCCTCGTGGGCCGCCGGCCTGCAGGCGTCCCCCGTGAGAGCCACTGACCGCATCCCCACCTATCTCAGGAGAAGGAATGGCACGAGTCGTCATCGTCGGCTCCGGCAACATCGGCACCGACCTCGCTTTCAAGGTCATGCGCAGTCCCATACTGGAGCTCGCCGGCGTGGTCGGAATCGACCCGCAGTCCGACGGACTGCGCCGCATGCGCGACCTCGGGATCCGCACCACCGCCGAGGGCGTCGCGGGCATGCTCGCCTGGCCGGACCTCGACGAGATCGAGCTGGCCTTCGACGCCACCTCAGCCTCAGCCCACGCGGACAACACCGCGCCGCTGACCGCGCGCGGGATACAGATGATCGACCTGACGCCCGCAGCGGCCGGCCCCATGGTCGTCCCCTCCGTCAACGGCGGTGACCATGCCGAAGCCGGCGACATCAACATGGTGACCTGCGCCGGCCAGGCGACGATCCCGGTGGTGGCCGCGGTGTCACGGGTGACACCGGTCGAGTACGCGGAGATCGTCGCCTCCATCTCGTCGCGCTCGGCCGGGCCCGGCACCCGGGCCAACATCGACGAGACCACCATCACCACCTCCCGAGCGCTCGAGGTGGTGGGTGGCGCGCGGATAGGGAAGGCCTTCGTGATCCTCAACCCCGCCGACCCACCCGTCCACATGCGCGACACCGTGCACTGCCTGGTCGACGCCGAGACCGACCGCGAGGCTGTCCGCGCCTCGGTCCACGACATGGTCCGGGAGGTGTCCTCGTACGTGCCCGGCTACCGGCTCAAGCACGAGGTGCAGTTCGCGACCATCGGCACCGACGTCCCGCTGCGGGGCATCAGCCCGTCACTCGAGCCGAGGCAGCGACTGCAGGTGACCGCCTTCCTGGAGGTGGAAGGCGCCGCCGACTACCTGCCGGCCTACGCCGGAAACCTCGACATCATGACCGCCGCAGCCGTCGGAGCCGCGGAGCGGCGGCTGCGACGCACCGAGAACCTTGTGGAGCGTGCCTCGTGACCCGAGTCTTCATCCAGGACGTCACCCTGCGCGACGGAATGCACGCCATACGTCACCGCATGGCGCCCGAGACCGTCCGTGAGATCGCGGGCGCACTCGACCGCGCCGGTGTCGATTCGATCGAAATCGCCCACGGCGACGGCCTCGCGGGTTCGACCCTCACGTTCGGCTCCAGCAGTCACACCGACGAGGAGTGGATCCGCGCGGTGACCGAGACCGTCCAGCGAGCCCGGGTCGCCACTTTGCTGGTGCCGGGCCTGGGCAGGGTCGGGGATCTCGAGGCCGCGTTCGAACTCGGCGTCACCTCTGTCCGGGTCGCCACCCACTGCACCGAGCCCGACGTGGCGCTCCAGCACATCGGTCGGGCCCGCGAGCTCGGCATGGACGTGGCCGCGTTCCTGATGATGTCGCACGGCCTCGAACCCAAGGAGCTGGCCGCCTGCGCCCGGACGATGGAGGCCGCCGGGGCGCACTGCGTGTACGTCACCGACTCTGCGGGTCACCTGACCCCTCACGGTGTCCGTGACCGCATCCTCGCCTACCGCGACGTTCTCGACGAACAGACCGAGATCGGCATCCACGCGCACGAGAACCTCTCCCTCTCGGTCGCGAACTCTCTCGCTGCCGTCGAGGCCGGGGCGGTTCGGGTCGACGCGTCGCTCGCCGGGCACGGTGCCGGAGCGGGCAACTGCCCGATCGAGGCGTTCGTCGCGGCCGCGAACCTTTACGGATGGGAGCACGGCTGTGACCTCTGGGCGCTCCAGGACGGGGCCGACGACCTGGTCCGTCCCATCCAGGACCGGCCGGTGCGGGTCGACCGCGAGACCCTGACCCTCGGCTACGTCGGCGTCTACTCCAGCTACCTTCGCCATGCCGAGCACGTGGCGGAACAGAGCGGCCTGTCGACACGGCAGATTCTCGTCGAAGCCGGACGCCGCAAACTCATCGCCGGGCAGGAGGACATGCTGGCCGACATCGCGCTGGAACTCCTTGAGCGGCAGGCTGGGGCCCGCACCACCGGGCTCATCGGTCACGCTGGTGGACATTGATGCCGGCGTCGGCTCCGGGTGCCCACGATCAAGGGGAGCTTCAGATGCTCGCGGACCTCGCTCCTCGACTGTCCGGACACGCTCGTCGGCCGGCTCACCATCCTGGGCTGTTCTGCCGACGTCCGGGCCCGGGCAGACTCCGTCGTCGGCGTCGTACCCCCGACGCCCCGGGTCTGGTCCTCGACTCCCGCACGGTGGCCGGTACGTTCACCGCGGGATGTGTTGACGCTCTGCGGTGCGGGCGATCGTCGGGAAGACCGCGGCGCAGATCCGGAAGGCGGCGCGTGGTCCGGGTGGCCTCGCGGTTCTCGGCCAGTTGCCACGCGTCAGGCCCCCCGCGGCTTCCCCGCTGAGCGACCTGTCAGCCGGCCCGGCCCGTCGGCCGGGTCGGTGCTCACACCATCCCACCGAGCCAGGAGATCTCATGTCGACGATCGCAGGCGCAACAGTTCTGGTGACCGGGGCCAACCGTGGCATCGGGCGGGCGCTGGTCGAGGAAGCGCTGAAGAGAGGCGCACAGCACGTCTACGCCGGTACGCGCCGGCCCTTCGCCCCTTCGGACGAGCGCGTCACGCCCCTGGCCCTGGATGTCACCGACGCCACGCAGATACGGGAGGCCGCCGAGAAGGTCGGCTCCCTCGACATCCTCATCAACAACGCGGGTATCGGGCTCGCCGACGAATTGGTCGATCGCGCCGTGCTCGAACAGCACCTCGCGGTCAATCTCCTCGGCACGCACGACATGACGCAGGCCTTCCTGCCGGCTCTGACTCGTTCCCGGGGAGCCGTCGTCAACATGGCCTCGCTCGCGGCCTGGGCCGCCGTGCCCGCCTCCGCCGGCTACTCGATCTCGAAGGCGGCTGTGTTCTCCCTTTCACAGTCGTGGCGAGCCCTGCTGGCCGGACAGGGCGTGAGCGTGCATACCGTCCTGCCGGGTCCCGTGGACACGGCCATGACCCAGAGCTTCGACATACCGAAGGCGTCAGCGCAGGCCACGGCGCGAAACATCCTCGACGGGGTGGAGAAAGGGGAAGAGGACATCTTCCCCGATCCCCTGTCGCAATCCCTGGCGGACAGCTGGCGCAGCGGCGCGATCAAGGCACTCGAACGCCAATACGCGGCGGCGTACATGCCGGAGACCCACACCTCGTAGCAGTGAGACGGTGGACGGGAGAATCCCGGTGGACGGCATCGGGCTCGAAGTCGATGTGGGTGACCTGCTGACCGCGCCCGGCTAACAGGTGTCTGCGAGCGCCCTGGACCTGCTCGGTGAGCAGGTTCAAGGCGATCCGGCCGATCTGTTGTGTTCGGTGACTTGGGTGGCGCGGTGAAGACGTCCGTCAGGCTCATGAAGTGGGGGCGGCCGTAGCGGTGTCCGGCCTGCGGGCCGATGGACAGCAGACCGGAGCCCCGGTTGTGGCGGCCCTCGAGGCCTCGGGGTCAACTCGCCGGTCTCTCCGCCGCTGACCGGCTGCTGTCCGCGCGTGCCAGTGACGTGAGGATCGCCTCACGGCAGACGTCGAGGATTTCGTCGGCCAGTGGAGAGTCGTCCGGGCACGCCCGCGACAGCACGATGGCGCCGACCGAGTGGGCAAGTGCGTCGATCACCGTGGTGCGGGCTGTGAGCCGGTCCGCGTCCGGCGCCGCGTCGCCTCCGGCCTGGAGGGCTGCCGTCAGGCTCTCAATGCCGACTGCGAACTCCGCCTTGAATTCCTCGGGTTGACGTGCTGCGTCACCGCTGAGGGCCGCGATGGTGCAGCCGTCACTGCGCCCGTCGCGATGTTCCCGGGAGACGTAGGACTCGACGAACTCGGCGACGTCCAGAGCTTCTGCCAGTGACGCGGTCCGTGAGAGCCCGTTCGCGGACGCCTCGGCCATCAGGGCGGCCTTGGAGGGGAAGTTCTTGTAGAACCCGCCATGGGTGAATCCGGCCCCCGCCATCAGTTCTGTCACGCCGACACCGTCGTAGCCGCGCTCACGAAACAGCCGGGCGGCTGTCGCGACGATGTGCGCACGGTTCTGCTCTGCCTGCGCCTTGGTGACCCGCATGTCCAGCCCCTCTCTCCAGCCGACGCCCGACTGCCCACCATACTTTGATGTCGATCGACATCCAAACGGTTGACTTTTTAAATTACGACCATCATCGTAAGGCTGCCGACTACAGAAAGGCACGGCCGTGAGTGACACACATGTGACCGCACCGACTCAGTACATCGAGGTCGACGGGGACCGATTCGCCTACCGGCGCTGGGGGAAGCCCTCCGGCGTTCCGCTCTTCTTCGTCCAGCACTTCCGCGGGGGCATGGACCACTGGGATCCGCTGATGACCGACGGCCTGGCGGAGGGGCGTGAGGTCATCCTGTTCAACGGGCGCGGTCTCGCCTCGTCGTCCGGCACGCCGCGCAACCGGATGGAGGACATGGCCGACGACATCGCCGCGGTCATCCGGGCGCTGGGGCTGGACCAGGTCGACCTGCTCGGTTTCTCGATCGGCGGTTTCCAGGCTCAGGAGGTCGCGCTGCGCCACCCCGAGCTGGTGCGCAAGCTTCTGCTGATCGGCACCGGCCTGCGGGGCGGGGAGGCGGCCGCCGACCCCAAGGCGTTCGCGGAGGTCGCGACGAATCCGGTCCCGACCCTGGACGATTTCCTCTACCTGTTCTTCGGCCGTTCGGAGGCCGCGCAGGAAGCGGGCAAGGCCTTCTGGGAGCGGCGTCACCAGAGGGTCGACCAGGATCCGCCGAGCTCGCCCGAATTCATGATGGCGCAGATCGAGGCGGCCCTCGCCTACGCGCCGCTGCGGCCGGGCGAGACGCCCTTCGTCTACCTGAACGTGATCACCCAGCCGACGCTGGTCCTCAACGGCGAGGACGACGTGATGATCCCCACGATCCACTCCTGGCACCTCGCTCAGCACATTCCCGATGCCCAGCTGATCATCTACCCCGACGCCGGGCACGGAGCGCAGTTCCAGTACCCCGAGCGGTTCCTGAAGCACGCTGTTCAGTTCCTCGACGAGTAGCGTCGGTGGCGCACGTGCCACTCCTGTGGGCGGTGCCGGTTCGCCATGTCGACCGGCGAACTGCCGCAGCCGTCCAGGCCGAACGAGGGTGAGGGCCCGGCGCCGTCTTCGTGCGCGGCAGACGCCGGGTTCGCTGCTTCCGTCGTGATCGTGCGGCTCATGGGGACGGGGTGCCGTCGGTCGGCCGGGGCAAGAGGGGGTGGTCGCGGATCGCGAACTCCTTCGGCCGGCACCTCGCCCAGGCGTTCGGGGTCGGCGAACTGTGTGAACTCCTCGAAATGTCCACGGATGATCCGGCCCTGGATGCCACCCGAGGTCACCTCCGAGGGGGGCCTCGCCCGGCTCCGTCGGGACCGCCGCCAGAAGCGGACCTGACGCCTTCCGGGTGCCGCTCGGGTCGGCGGGGCAGGCTTTCGGGGCATAGCCGAGCGCAGGGGCGCGAGCGTCGACGTGCCCTCGGCCGTCGCGTACCTGTCGGGCCCCGGGCCCGTCGCCTGCGCTTACGTCGAGGCGGCACTCACCGCACTGGGCAAGACGCTCGCCGAGGAGTTCGCCCCTGGGGATCCGCGTCGACACCGCTTCCCCGGGGTTCGTGCGCGACTCTGTCCGCGACAGCCGGGACAAGTTCGGGGGAGGGGTGCCGCCGTTTTCGGTATGGGCATCCCGCCTCCATCGGGCAGGCATGCGGAGCCCCCTGCGTCACCGCGGGCCGGCTCCAATCGTACCGAGGGAGTTTGCGCCCCTCACCACCAACCTCCTGCGCGATGTCGCCGACGATGTCGCGGGCGCGGACCATCCGGTCGGCGGCCATCGCCACCAGGTCGGCTGCCCGCGCCCATTGCGGTGTGGGACCGGGTGCGGAAGGGAGCGGCGGCGTTTGCCGCACACCCGGCGGGGTTGCGGGGTGGCGTCGGGTGTGATCGAGGCGCCCGCAGTGAGCGCCTGTTATTGTCGTATGGTCGTAATATAAAAGATTCGGGAGCGGGACATGACGACGGATCGGCCGGTGGCGCTCGTGACGGGCGCGTCCTCGGGAATCGGCAAGGCGACGGCGCATGCGCTCGCCGAGGCGGGGTTCGACGCGATAGGGACGAGCCGAAAGGGGGCGGACGGCCCGTCCCGCGGCGGTGTGACGCTCCTCGGGCTCGACGTGACCAGCGTCGACTCGGTGAACAATGCCGTCCGGCAGGTGATCGAGGAGTTCGGGCGCATCGACGTCCTGGTCAACAACGCCGGGGTCGGGACCAACGGCGCAGCCGAGGAGATCTCGGTCGCACAGGCGCAGAGCGTCTTCGATGTGAACGTCTTCGGCCTCATGCGCATGACCAAAGCCGTCCTGCCGTACATGCGCGGCCGGGGTTACGGACGCATCGTCAACATCTCTTCAGTGGGCGGGTTCGCCCCCAACCCCTTCATGTCCGTCTACATCGCCTCCAAGCACGCGGTCGAGGGCTACTCCGAATCCCTGGACCACGAGGTCCGCGAGTACGGCGTTCGGGTGCTGCGCGTCCAGCCCGGCCCCGTCAACACCCCGTTCGACACGAACATGGTGCACGCCGACACCCCTCTGCCGTTGTACGCGCGGCGACGGGCCGTCTTCGACGAGGTGGTGGAGGAACAGATGCGCAGTGGCGACGATCCCGCTGTCGTCGCCAAGGCGGTCGTCGCGGCAGCGACCGACCCGAAACCCAAGCTGAGCTATCCCGCAGGCTCGATCGCCGCACGCGTCAGCGTGCTGCGCCGTATCGTCCCCGCCCGGGCCTTCGACAAGAGCGTCCGGAAACTCAACCGGATGGTCGACTGACGGCCACCTGCGGGAACTCGCCGACGGTGCCTGTACCTGCGGTGAGTTCCCGCACGGCGCACTCGGCGGAACCGTCGGCGAGCGTTGGCGACGGGAACAGCAGCCGACTCCGTGTGCTGCTGCACGACGGTGCCGTCCGTCCGCGGTCGTCACGCCCCGGCGGAGGCGTGGCTCGCTCGCAGTGCGACCTTGTCGATCTTGCCGACAGCGTTCTTGGGGATGGCCTCCACCACGATGTACGAGGTGGGACGCTTGTAGCCGGTGAGATGCTGCGCGCAGAGCTTTTGGAGCTCCGCGGGATCGACCGTCACGCCTGGCCGCGGCTGGATGTAGGCGATGACCACCTCGCCCCATTTCTCGTCCGGAATCCCGATCACCGCGGCCTCCAGAACGGAGCGGTCGCCCGCCAGCACGTCCTCGATCTCCTTGGGGTAGATGTTCTCCCCACCTCGGATGATCATGTCCTTCGACCGCCCGACCAGGGTCAGGTATCC
>NZ_JBEYVI010000089.1:0-12336 GCF_040643955.1 Streptomyces sp. NPDC047061 | reverse complement strand
TGGGCTCCCACCTGGCCCGCATGGAACTGCGCGTCGCACTGGAGGTCTGGCTCGAGCGGATCCCCGAGTTCACCCTCCAGGACCCGTCCACGGTGATCTGGGGCGGGACCCAGGCCCGCGGACCGAAGACCCTCCCCCTGCGGATCCACTAGGTTGCCGCGTCGGAAATCCTGAGGGTTGGTCGGTGCTGGTCCGGTCGCCGGCTGGGGTACTCCGCCCCGGACCACCGGGGCGATTTTGCGGGCCGGTCCTTCCGGGCTCGTCCCACTGCGAGCAGTTGGGCCAAGGCCGCCGCCGCTCGCAACGGCCGAGCAACGCGGTGCCACTCGCTACCGATAACCCATCAATTCCACTTGGATTCGTCCTTGAGCGATGGAGGCTCCTCGTTGACCGCTCCCGCCCTGCAGACCACCCGGCGCTGCGCGTACGCGCCCCCGGAGGAGCACACCCGTATCCGGGACACCGGTTCCGGGATATCCCAGGTCACCCTGCCCAGCGGCCAGGTCGCCTGGGCCCTGAGCCGGCTCGAGCACATCCGGACCATGCTCACGGACCCCCGCTTCAGCGTCAACCGCCGGGATCCGAACTTCCCCCGGTTCACCCGCGAGTTGCGCGCCTACACCATGCGCCGATCGATCAGCCAGTTGGACCCGCCTGAGCACGGTCCCGCTCGCAGGGCCGTGGTCGGCGAGTTCACCGTGCGTCGTATGACCGACCTGCGCCCACGCATCCAGGAGATCGTCGAAGAGCACATCGACGCGATGTTGGCCGGGCCGCGCCCCGCCGACCTCGTACAGGCCCTCTCCCTGCCGGTGCCGTCCCTGGTCATCTGCGAGCAGCTCGGCGTGCCGTACCAGGACCACGACTTCTTCCAGGCCCGCACTTCGACCATGGTCAGCCGCTCCCTCACCGCCGAGGAAAGGAAGCAGGCGCGCATGGAGCTGCGCGACTATCTCAGGGACCTGATCTCCAAGAAGGCCGCCGAGCCGACCGACGACCTGCTGGGCCGTCAGCTCGCCCAGGGCAACGACCCCGAGGACGTCCTGCCGCTGGCTTTCTCCCTGCTGGTCGCCGGGCACGAGACCACCGCCGGCATGATCTCGCTCGGCGTGGTGACCCTGTTGGAGCGCCCGGCGGATCTGGCGGCGCTGCGCGAGGACCCGGCGCGAACCCTGCCTGCGATCGAGGAGTTACTGCGGATATTCACCGTCGTCGAGTTCGGCAACTCCCGCGTCGCCGTCGAGGACGTGGAGATAGGCGGCGTGACCATCCGTGCCGGCGACCCTGTCCTGGCGCTGAGCAACGCGGCGAACCACGACCCCTCTGCCTTCGACGAGGCGGACGAGATCAAGCTCGACCGGGGCGCCCGCAACCACGTCGCCTTCGGCTTCGGCATCCACCAGTGCATCGGCCAGAACCTGGCCCGGATGGAGTTGCAGATCGTCTTCGACACGCTCTTCCGCCGGATTCCGACGCTGCGGCTGGCCATGCCCGCGGACGAGCTGCCCTACAAGGGCGATGCCCTCTACTACGGCATCCACAAGGTACCCGTGGCATGGGAGGAGCCGGCATGACCAAGATCGTGGCGCATCTCGACCGGTGTGTCGGAGCGGGCCAGTGCGTGATGACCGACCCCGACGCATTCGATCAGAGCGAGGAGGACGGCACGGTCATCGTCCTCCAGGACACCCCGGCGGACGACGAGGCGCTGCAGAGGGCCCGGTCCGCCGTCGAGACCTGCCCGAGCCGGACCCTGTCCCTGACGGAGTAGCCGACGGCGCGGCGGAGCGTCCGAGCGGAGGCGCGGAGGCGCGGAGGCCGCGGCCATGGTGGTTGTTGTCCGCTTTGACGGGCGGCGACCACCATGTTCCGCGCCGCCACCGCATATCGGCGTGCGAGCAGTCGGGGCTCTCGCCGGGTACTCCGATCCGGCAAGGTGACAGACATGAACTCCACCAGCGCGGAGCCGACTTCGGCGAAGAACTCAAGGGCGGACCTCTCGACCGCGCCCTGATGGACGCCTTCGCCGCGCTGGCATCCGAGAGACGGATCGTGGACGTTGGCCGCGGCTTGGGCCCTGGCCCTGCGCGGGCAGCGGCCCATCGTCATCGGCCTGTGCGCCATCGCCCACCTGCCCGGCGGCACGATGCACCGCCCGATCACTCCGCCGGCGGCACCCATGTTTTCCTCGACTGCCTCTCCCGACGGGGCCGTTGGCTGTCGTATGGCGTGGCAATGACCACCACCGACATGCCCGACCCGAGCATCTGGCCCAAGTGCCTGCGTGGAACTACGTCACCGCAGCCGGGCCCGCTGTGAGGACCGCGTCTGAACCTGCTCGCCCTGAACGGCCAAACCCGCCGCTGCCGGAGCCGCGCCGTCCGCCCAGCGTGCCAACTCCGCACGCTCCTCGACGGACAGCACGGACTTCGACAGCACGAGGGCCCCGAGACGCCATGAGTGTGTTGTGGCAAACCGGATTTCGTTCGAGGTGTGCGGCGCGGGTGGTCATCTGGACAGAGGTACGGGTGCGGCCGTGGGCATGAAAGAACGGGCCCCTTGGTAGTGACGCGGTTACGACACCAGCACGACCAAGGAAGCCCGTTGCCTGATCAGTTGAGCAGTATCTCTGTGCATGCATCCACCACGGTCACCCCTGGGTATGACTGCTACGTCCACAGGTTCGGTTCGATCGCTCCAGGACGGCGGGTGCGGTGCTATCCGAGTGACATAACGGATGCGGAGTGGGCCGAAGTCCGCTCGGCGATGGGTGCCGGCCTGGCTCCTCAAGCGAGGCGGGCGTCCGTCCAGAGGCGTACTGCCACCGTGAGATGCTCGACCAATGCCACGTAGTTAAGGGCGAGTTGGCGGTGTCAAGCCATCAGGGAATGTGATCTCGTAGGTGCTCGGTGCCGTACGAATGAGCCGTCCGTTTCGGGCCCAGTAGCAGAGTTGCGCGTTGAAGCCGCTGAGGATGCGTCCTGTAACGGTGAGGCCGAGGCGTTGTGCGATCTCACGGGCGTGCATGGACTCGTTGGAGTTCATCGCCAAGATCTGGCAGACCCTGTCCCAGCGGCCGGAGTCGGTCCGGTGTCGGGCGTGCGTGCCGGTGAGGCCCGGTGGACGAACGCTGATCTCGATGGTCGTGATCGACGTGCTGCCGCGAGATCGACCATCGCGATTCCAGTTGTTGTAGCGGGAGGTTCCGCATTTCACGATGCGGGTGGACAGCCGCATCCGACGGCCGGGAAGCAGCGTCTGGAGGAGGCGCGCGCCGATGCGTCCCACCAGGTCGCAACCGGTGATCGGCTCAGCGGCGGGGCTGGATCCGGCTGAGCTGATGACCGTGTCGCGGGCGGCTTCCAAAGCGACGGTGAAAGCGGCTCGGTCGGGATCGCAGCCGGATGCCGTCTCCACCGGGTGACCATGACAGAGCGCAGGGCTTGATAGAGAGTGAGCAGTGCCCACATCTCCTGAGTCAGCCCCACCGGGTCCTTCGGAAGCAGGACTCGCCCCTGGAGCAGGGTGTGACGGAGCGCCAGGTATGCGATCTGGATCTCCCAACGCTCGTGGTAGAGATGCACCAGGTGGTCGGCGGGGTCGTTGGAGTGGTCAGTGAGTGTGGTCAGCAGGCGGTAGGTCCCGCCGAACACGCCGCCGTCGGCGGTACGGGAGCGGACCTCGGCCTCGATCACTCGCCACGAGAGGTCACCGATCCGGGTCAGGTAGGAGCCGTCGGGCAGCAGTGCCAGCACCGGCGGGCGTCGGACGCTGGTGGCGCGGATCAGGAACTGGGCCCCTTGAGCCGCGATGTCTACCAGCAGTCTGTTGCTGTCGAAGGCACGGTCTGCCAGAACAAGCATGTCCGAGGTCAGGTGGCCGATCAGGTCGTGAGCGTAGTCGGTTTCACCCTTGCTGGCGGGGCCGAAGACGGCGCCGATCAGGCCGTGGGTGCCGTTTTCGCACAGAGTCATGAGCATCAGCCGGGGGCAACTGCCCAAGCGCTACCGGCGAGGGCGGCAGACGCTGATCCGCACGGGCTCCGCCAGCGGCACCCACGACTTCGTGTCCTGGGTCGCGAAGCGGGGCCGATGGCTGTCCTACTCGGTCGGCATGACGGTCACCGAAGCGATCCACGAACACGTGCTGAAGGTCCCCGCCTCGGCCTGGACCCCGGCCGTCGAGGCTGACGGTGAGGCCCGTGACGGGGGCTGGGTCGCCGAGCTCACCGGCAAGCTCCTGGACGGCTGGACCAAGGGCATGCGGCTCATCGTCCGCAAGGAACGGCCTCATCCTGGCGCCCAGTTGAGGATCACGGACGCGGACGGCATGCGGATCACGTGCTTCGCGACCAACACCACCGGCCGGCCGATCGCCGGGCTCGAGCTGCGTCACCGGCTCCGGGCACGGGCCGAGGACCGGATCCGGGCCGCCCGGGCCACCGGCCTGCGCAACCCCCCCCTGCACGACACCGCCCAGAATCGGGGCTGGCTGGAGATCGTCCAGATCGCGCTCGACCTGCTGGCCTGGATGCCCATGCTCGCTCTGACCGGCCGGGCAAGGCTCTGGGAACCGCGTCGCTTGCGGTTTTGCCTGTTCTCCGCAGCCGGCCAGCTCGTCACCACCGGTCGGCGCAGGATTCTCCGCCTCGCCCGGCACTGACCCTGGACCGGCGAGATCACCGCCGCCCTTGAACGGCTCGCGCTCCTGCCCGGCCCCGGCTGACCAGCAAACTTCACCCGTCCCGACGACAGCATCACCCGCCCCGGGCAGTGGAACCGGCGCCCACCCGACGCGACAGCCGGGCCACCGACCTGCCCGGCATCAGCCCCGGAAAGCAAAAGGGTCCACCGACTCCGTCGGCGGACCCTCAAGTAGGGTCGGGGGCTGGCGCGGTGGCGTAGTACGTACGCTCCGTTTCCAGCCCCCGCCGCATCGAACCGTGCGTGCGGTTCTCTCGCACACGGCTCACCGACGCCGTTCACCACCGGCATTCGGCCCACCCCGCCAGTCCCGGAAGGGTCTGGGTGCAACAACGGTTCCGTGCAGGGCGATCAGCCCCAGGGAGTCCTGGGCGGCGAAGGCAACCACCGCCCAGCCGAACTTCCTGGTGCGCCGGTGCTTCTTGGCGAGGAACCCGCCGATCCGCATCCGCGCGTACGAGCCGATCTGGTCAAAGACATGGGCCGAGTTCCCGAACCGGAAATACGCAGCCCATCCGCGCAGGAACGCGTCCACGTCCTCCACGATGGCCTTGACCGGCCGCAACAGCCTGCGTCGGTCCGTGAGTTCACGGATCCGGTCGCGGGCATGCTGCATCGCCCTTGCCGAGGGCCAGCGGGCGAGGAAGGCAACCGGACGCCGGTTGCCGCGCGGCCGGGACGCCACCCACCGATGGTGGAAACGTCGGGTAGCGGGGACGCATTGCTGCGTCCCCGCCCCCTAAGAACCGGGCGTGCCCGCTCTCCAGGCACCACGGCTCAAGCAAGCCCCGAGGACGACGAGGTTTCCGCGTCGGCGTCATGGCTGGTGCACCACCTTTCCGGCAAGGATCTGCCGTCGGCAGTGCGCGTGGAGGAGCCGGTAGAAGGTCCGGTCCTGGCCGTCGACCTGTTCGACGATGTGCTGCTTTGCCAGCACCCGCCGGACGGTCATGAACCACTGCTCCCACTCGCGTGGGCTGCGTGGCTCGTGCTCGGCGTGCAGCAGGAATTCCCCGCATCCGGGACAGCGGCCGCCTTGGCTTCGCAGAAGCCGGGCGGTGTGCTCGTCCACGGGCGGGGCTTTCTTCCTGCGCCGCCGTTCGGTCCAGTACTCGGTCAGGGCGGGGTCGTCCGGAGACGCTCCGCCGTGGACCGGGACATGCCGGACGATCTTCGTCCAGGCGAACTTGGTGAGGTAGGCGCCGCTATCGCGGTCGCCGAACACCCACCGGTCCTGCCGGGACCTGTGGAACTTGCCGAAGTACCGGGTTGCGACCCAGCCCCTCGACTTGTTCGGATGCGAACGCCTGGCCCACCGGTAGGTGAGGTGCCAGACGTGGTGGTCCAGGCCGGTGAAGACCCGGCCGGAGACCACGCTCCGGTAGTAGGCCGACCATCCCCGGATTACCGGGTTGAGTCGGAACACCACCGCGGCCGCGTTCGCGCCGTGCATGGAGCGCACGTCGGCGGACAGCCGCTTCCGGAACCGCTTGACCGACTCCTTACTGGGAGTGATGAGCAGCTTTCCGCTGCCCTGCCGGTCGACATGGCGGCGGATGTCGAAGCCCAGAAACGAGAACCCGTCCTCAACGTGGACGATGCGCGTCTTGTCCTCGTTGAAACGGAGTCCTCTCGGCTCCAGCCACGCCGTGAGGCTGGCCTTGACCTGCTCGGCCTGCTCACGGCTGTGGCACATCGCCACGTAATCGTCGGCGTACCTGACCAGCACAGGGCATCCCTCGACCGTCTCAGCGTCACTTCGGACTCTGGGCCGGTAGCGGACCCCTGCCGCGTGCTCCATCCCGTGCAAGGCCACGTTCATCAGCATGGGGCTGATCACACCGCCTTGAGGAGTTCCCTCCTCGGTCGGCGTGAACTCGCCGGACTCGATCACGCCGGCCTTCAGCCAGGCCCGGACCATCCCCCGTGCAGGGAAGGTGCCGAGACTATAGAGAAGGTGATCGTGGTCGATCCGGTCGAACGCCCCGGCCAGGTCTGCGTCCAGGATCCACCGGCGCTTGCTGCGGTTGCCGCAGAGCGTCTTGAAGATGACCTCGATCGCGTCATGGCCTGCCCGTCCAGGCCGGAATCCGTAGGACCTCGGCTCGAACCGGGCCTCCCACTCGGGCTCCAGCGCGTTCTTCACGCGTGCCTGCTGCACGCGGTCCGCGAGCACCGGAATTCCCAGGGGACGCTGTTTCCCGTTCGCCTTCGGAATGAAGATCCGCTTGACCGGCAGGGCTTTGAGGGGCGAGGCATGGCGGTGCATCCGCTCCGCCAGCTCCCCTCGATCGCGGGAGGTCAGGGCGACCTCGCCGTCGACGCCCGCCGTCTTGCGGCCAGCGTTGCGCTGCGTGACCTGCCGCACGCTGACCAGCGTGTTGCTCCGGCTCCGCAGCATCAGCTTCTGCAGATTGCGGACCTTCTTGAGGTCCCCTTCCTTCGTCGCCTTGAAGATCCTCTGCCTCAGTCGCCGTACGTGGTCCTCGTGGGTGCGCCAGTTGATGGCGTCCCAGTCGGGTGCCGCGTCCTCCGGTCCGTTCACTCCGAGGGCCGCCATCGCGAGAGCGAATGCGTGTGCCGTCATCTGTGTCCAACTTGTCCTTCGGTTCCGGTACTTCAGCTTTGGTGCGTCAAAGGCTCACCCGGTCCACCTCAGCTCCCTTTCGGGCCAGGCATCTGCCTGTATCCGGCCGGTTATGCGGGGCGACCGCGAAGGGTGCGGCCTTGGTGTCCCGGTTTCCCGTCGCCTTTCGGCGTACCGGCATTGGCTTCTTGGACCGTCCTGCTCCCGCCGGGGAGTTGGGCCTCCCTCACGGTCGGCTTACCGGGACAAGTCCCGGACCCCGACGGGGTTTTCACGTTCCGCATGGTCGAGATCCGACCGGGGTGGGCGCCCTCTGCACCCCGGGGCGGCGGTGTTCTCGCGGCTGGCTCCTAGTCACCAGCCGCCGCCTGCCGTTTCACAACGGCCAGCCCTGCCCCCAGCGGTCCATCCCATCTCCGGGGGTATCGATATCGAGGCATCATCGAGAGTTCGCGTGTACTCGCCCGTCCGGCCTTCCCCTTGCCTGTAGCCCCCGGATGGAGCGGGAGCCCTTGGGCGTCTTCCCTGAGCTTCGCACCCTGCCGTTACCAGCAACGCACGTCAGAGCGGGGACGGACCTGTCAACACTTGTCCGGAGCTACGCTGCTGTCATCGGTCTCAGCCCTCCAATCAGCGTGCTCGCTCGAACCATGCGACCTCGTGTCGCACCGAGGAAGTCGAACCCCTCGCCGTCCACCCGCAGGTGCACGATCCTGGTCTTGGCCGCCTTCGGCTCCAGGCCGAGTTCGGCCAGCAGGCCCTTCAACCGCTCTAGAGCGGCTTCAGCCTGCGCGCGGCTGGCGCACATCACCACCACATCGTCGGCATAACGCACCAGCACCCCGTGGTCCCGTGTCGCCCACGCCCGGTCCAGCCGGTGCAGATAGACATTGGCCAGCAGCGGGGAGGCCACGCCTCCAACGCAATGGATAACCCGGGCGCATGTCGCCCTCGTCGTCGGCGTCTGGTGACTGACCGTGATCGGGTGGGGTGTGCTCGCGGATCGGGATGCGGTGCCGGATGGTGATCTTCTCCGGGCCGATGAGGATGTCCTGGACGAGAAGTCGCAGCACGCGTTGACGCTCGGGGACGTCGGCCGTCCTCACGCCGGAGCGGAGTTGGGACAGGAAGCCCTCGAGGTCGTGGGCGAGTTTGAGGTAGGCGTCGCGGTCGGCGAGCTGGGCCTCCAGCGCGTCGAGCTGGCCGCGGAGGCCGGCTTCGCGGGCCCGCAGGTCAGGCATGCGGGCGCGCAGTTCGTCGATGGTGATCAGCTGTTCCTGGTAGGCCTCGATCATGCGGGTGATGCCCCTGCTGGCTGCGGCCAGAGCCGTTTCCAGGCGGGCGCGTTCGCGTCGGGCCGGGTCCGCGGTGCGGGCCTGTTCCAGGCGGCGGTCGATCTCGGTGTGGATCAGGGCGGGGTCGGTGAGCAGGCCGGTGATGTGGTCCCAGACCAGGGTGTCGAGGTGGTCGGCGCGGACCGGCTTGTTCGTGCAGACGCGGCCGCCCTCGTAGCGGTAGTCGTCCGAGCCAAGGCACCGGTAGTAGTAGATCTTCTTGTTGGTGGTGCGGGTCGAGGTGCGGTAGTAGCCGTGTCCGCAGCTCGCGCAGGCCGCCATGCCCTGCAGCAAGGAAGGGACCTTGGTGTTGCGGGAGGCGAAGCGCTTGTTGTCCTGAAGCCGTTTTGCGGCGCGTTCGAAGGTCGCGGGGGTGATGATCGCGGGGACGGGGATGGCGATCCATTCCTCGCGGGGCCGGTCGATGGTCTTGACCGGGCGCGGGGTGGCCCGGCCCTGGAGGCGGGCTGTGCGGTTCAGCCCGGCTGGCTCGTGCTGGACCTGGGTCTTGCCGAAGACGCCGGTGCCCGCATAGGCGGGGTTGCGGAGCATGCCCCAGACCACGCTGCGGTCCCAGCGCGTCTTGCCGGTGCGGGTCAGAGCGTGGCTGTCGGTCAGCCAGCGGGTCAGATCGGCGATGGAAGCGGCCTCGTCGACGTAGCGGCGAAAGAGCTCGGCCACCAGCGCCGCCTCGGCTTCGACGATCTCGTAACGAGCCGAGGACTCGGGTGTCTTGCGCACGAAGCGGTAGCCGAACCGCGCCCCGGACAGCACGTTCACCGACCCGGCACGCGCCCGGTAGGTCTTCCCGCGCCGGTAGCGCTCCATCAGCTGCGCTTTCTCGTACTCGGCGAACATGCCCTGGAACTGGACCAGCAGTTGGTCCTCGGGGCTGTCCCCGCGCGGGCCGCGCACGAACTCCACACGCGTGCCGGCCCGGGCGAACTCCTGGATCAGCAGGGCCTGGTAGGCGAATTTGCGCGCCAGGCGGTCCGGAGCGTAGACGACGACCACGTCCACCCCGACCTGGGCAACCAGGTCCCGCAGCCGCTCCAGCGCGGGACGCAGCAGCGTGGCGCCGGAGTGCCCCTCGTCCTCGAAGACCCACTCCGCGGGCAGCTCAAGCCGCATCCGGTCGATGTACCCGCGCAGCGCGGCCGTCTGCGAGGCGATCGTCTGGTCCTTCTTCTGCCGCTGCGAGGACACCCGCGCGTAGATCGCCGCCGTGGTCACCGCCCACTCCTTCCGGCATCTGCTCCTGCTGCTCGACACGCCGTGACCGGGCCCGGCACTGAGGCACCAGCACCTCGTAAGCCGCCTGCACATCCGCGGCGGCGTGCCGGGAGAAAACCCACTCCAACTCCACGACCAGCCGGTTCACGACCCCGGCCGCCGTCCGCCAGGATCGTCGCGGAGGAAGTCGGCCAGCGCCTGGGCCACCACTGCGGAGAGGGTTGCCTCGCTGGCACGGGCATGCGCTCGCACCTGCTCGGCCAGCGACCCGGGCAGCTTGACGGTGAACACCACATTCGCCTCGGGGACGGCGACTCGGCCCTGCGCCACGGCCTGCTCCACATACCGGTGTGCCTGACGGACCGACACCCCATAACGATCAGCCAGCACACGGGCAGCCTCGGCGACAGGAACCTCCGTCGCCAGAAGATCCGCGGCAGCATTGACCCGCTGGGCATACTCGATACCGTCGACACGATCCCCGCGCACCATGTCATGAACGTACTACCCGTCATGATGCTGCCTACTCTCCCCGCGAGGCAGCTTCTCCAACCTCCGGTAGCGCAGCGTCACTTCGAAGGCGAAGTTGCCCATTGCCTTGGAGGCGTGATGACCCCGCCCTGGGGAGTGCCGGACACCGGCCGACGGACCTGACCGTCCTCCATGGCCCCGGCCCGCAACATCGCGCGCAGGAGCTTGAGGACCGACCGGTCCACGACGCGTTCCTCGACCGCCTGCATCAACTTCTCGTGCGGAATCGCCTCAAAGCAGTTGGCGATATCCGCCTCCACCACCCAACGCCTGCCCCGCCACGCCTCGTCCACGAGGACCTGGAGGGCATCGTGTGCTCCGCGCTTCGGTCGGAACCCGAACGAACACGGAAGCATGTCGGCCTCGAAGACCGGCTCGAGTACGATCTTCAACGCGGCCTGCACGATCCGGTCGCGAACCGAAGGAATCGACAACGGCCTCTGCTCGGCCACGCCGGGCTTCGGAATGAACACCCGGCGCGCAGGCAACGGCCGCCAGCCCCCTTCCCGCAGTTCCACGGCCAACTCGCCAAGGAGACGGTCAACGCCGTACTCCTCAACTTCAGCCAGAGTGGTGGCGTCAATGCCCGGCGCGCCATTGTTACGACGCACCATCACCCACGCGCGCCTCAGGACATCCCTGCGGTGGACCTTGTCCCCCAGCGCGTGAAACCGCCGTCCGGGACCGGCCTTGGCCGCCCGGTAGAGCGCATGCTGCAAGGCTCGGACCGGATCCAGCTTCAGGGATCCCGACGTGGTGGAACTAGCCGAAACGGCACTCACCAAGCCCCTCCAGACAACCTGCACATCGACGAAGCAGCGGCCCTTCCCTGGCCGGCGGTTGTGTTGTCCGCCGGCTCATCGCGGTACTACGGCCGCCTCCGACGCCCACCCGGCCCGCGCCCACTTCCCAGGGATCACCCGGTTATAGGACGCGCAGCTTCCGGCAGCGCCTGTCCGCAGGCCGCCGGGCCGGGGAGGACCTCCCCAGTTCCCGCTGTCACCGCCGCAACGTTCCATGCCCCATACGCCGGGGAGTCCCTCACGGCTGCATCTCCAGGATCTTCGCCGCTTCCATGGCCTTCGCCCTGATTTCGGGGGCTCGGCACTCCCTGTCCCCGCCCCGAGAGGCGGGCCTCTAACGACGCCGCAGGCTTCGCGTGATGCTACGGCCCGGGCCGCTGCTTTGCTCCCCCTTACAGGGCTTTCGACACTGGGCTTCGACGCCGGGCGTTTTTTCCCCCCCGACGCCGCCAGTCTGCTACCGGGCCTCCTGGCAGCTACCTGGACCGGACTTCCACCGGCAGGCGACAACGAGCTTACGACTCAAGATCAGCTACATCACGAAGACCTCCGAGTCTGCTGGGCGCGCGAAAGATCGAGGCTAAGCTTGACGTTTATGCAGCTCTGCTGCTTGTGATGGCTGTCGCGAGGTTCGGTCTGTCCTGTTTTCCGACGGGGTGCTCTCGTGCACGGTGCTTGTTCTTCACGCCGGCTGGCCGACCGGGACCTGCGATGGTGAGTTTCGGTGCGCTGGCCGGTTGAGGGGCTTTCCCGTGGAGGCGGCGAAATCCCCGTCGTTCACACCGCTGGAATACTTCCCGGATTTGGGCGGCGGTGACGGCGATGATGTCGTCCCACGGACCCAGTCGGACCACGTCCAGCACGGCGGTCCACGACGTCCGCCCTGCTCCAGGGCAGCGACGAATGAGTAGGGCCACCCGGGAATCATCTGGGCCGAGCCCCTGCCTCGACCGTATGTGTGACAGAACAACCGGTCCGGGCTGGTATTTGCATCCGGCCGCAGCCAGTTGCTCACATCGACCGCCAGGACCAGCCGCCCCTCCGCCGTCCGGGCAGGGTCCCGGCAAAGTCGTTCTGTAGCCCTGTGACGTGGGATTTTGCGGGGTGGAAGAGGTGCGCGGGTGTGGTCCGGTCCGATTGGATGG
>NZ_JBEYVI010000088.1:0-12437 GCF_040643955.1 Streptomyces sp. NPDC047061 | reverse complement strand
AACAGGACCTTCGACAAGCCCTATCGTCCCAGCTCAGAGGCACTCCTCGCTTATTTGATCAACCCTCGGACGGCCCCCTTCGTGAAAGCCCGAGGCTAACGGCCCCGCGCCCTACCGCTGCCAGAATTAGACCGTGAAACTGCGGCAGGAGAGGAAGCTGATTGCACTCCGCCCGCTCGCTGCTCTGCGCGGTTGAGCGCGCTCGCCACTGCCCGATTCAGCCCGTCCACAGCATTGCGGCGCCGATCCTGGTTCGATTGCCCATAACCAGGCGGATCCCCTGCGCGGTTGAGCGCGCTCGCCACTGCCCGATTCAGCCCGTCCACAGCATTGCGGCGCCGATCCTGGTTCGATTGCCCATAACCAGGCGGATCCCCTGCGCGGTTGAGCGCGCTCGCCACTGCCCGATTCAGCCCGTCCACAGCATTGCGGCGCCGATCCTGGTTCGATTGCCCATAACCAGGCGGAGGCGGATGCTCTGCCGCAACATCCTGGCTCTGTGAATACGAGTCATCCGTTTGCTGTTGGTATTCGCCATAGTCATGGCTCGGTCCGAGCTGAGGGCTAGAATTGGAAGAACGATTCACATCGTTCGCATCATTATCTGACATCTTACACCTCCCCCCCTTTAACGTTGCTCGTTAGCTATTGGTTCAACCGGGTGAAGAGTTTCTGAGGTTTTTGCTTCGGGGTGATGTCGTGGGGGTGTCCGGGTGAGGCCAGTCTCGGTGGTGAAACTGTTGAGGGGGCCGGGCCGGTAGTGCATCTTCTTCAGTCGGGTGCGGGTGAAAGCCGTGAGGGCGTCGGCGGTGTGGGCCGCGAGGTTGCGCGGATCGTTCTTCAGGTTCGCCCGCACATCTTGAGCCGGGTTCGGGTCCGGTGTCTGGGTCGGCGGGCGGAAGACGGTCAGCCGCTACTCCCGGGCGGCCGGTAACTCGCGCATCAGTTATTCTTGCGCTGGGTGGGGCTGTCCCCTGAGGGGGCATTTGATCTAGCCGTATTGCCCCTAAGTTACCGGTATTGAGGCTAGGGTCATGACACCGGCTCAGTCAAGGAGTTTGGCCGAGTCACTCCTTCACTCCTTATGGGCTCAACAGTCACACGTAGCGCAGCCGAACGTCGCCGAGCACGACGCACTGGCAGGCGAGCCGCCAATCGTGATCGGCCACCAGAACCTCCAGGAGCCGTGCCTCCTTGGCGGTCGGTTCGGACAGGTTGTCTCCACCCGCGAGGACTTGGACCAGGCAGGCTCCGCAACGTCCGGCGCGGCAGCCGAACACGACGGGAAGGTCGTTCTGGGCGCAGACAGGTGCGAGTCGGGAGCCGGACGGGACCTCGACCCGCTGAGTTCCGATCTCGATCACGGCCATATTCATGGATTCCTGTCCGAGTCAGGTGACACGCCCAGTTTGGCGGTGTCGGAAACGAGGGCGGCCATTTCCGTCATGAACGCGCGGTAGTTTTCCGTGGTGGAGGGGAATACTCGCCCGGTGGTTGTCGCGCCGCTGAGAACCTGACCGGCGAGGTGCCGGCGCAGGGTGCGATAGGCGGTGAACATCTCGATGCACCGTTGGTAGGCGTCGATGAGCTGGGGGTGTCCGCTGCCCAGTACCCACGGCCGAAGTCCGGTGCTCAGTTCCCGGATCGAGCGGAAGAACTCGGTCCACCTCGGCGGGACGAACCGCAGGCTTCCGCTCATCGCGGCGAAGGCCTGCGGATGGCTGAACTCGACGTGGAACAGCGCGTCCATCATTCTGGTGAACGGCAGTTGATAGCCGGCGGCGTACCCGTTGTCGTCGTCGTTGACCCAACCCGCGGTGACCTGGATCTTGCGGAAGCCCGCGGCGTCGATCTGGGGAATGAGCCGCCGGATGCAGAAGTGGACGTTGCGCAGTGCGTCGTGCACGCACCGCAGGGCGAGTGCGCCGAGATCGACGTCGTCGGCCTTGAGGCACTCCAACAGGAGGCAGCCCCATCCATAGGCCGGGACTCCCAGGGACTCCGGCGCGAAGAAGGCGCGGTAGAAATGCAGTTCGGCTTCGCTGACTCCGTTGAGCGCGAACTGCGGGAAGACTCGCTCGGGATCGGCGAGGTCGCGGTATGAGACGGGCGCTCCGGCCGCC
Organism: Streptomyces sp. NPDC047061; assembly: GCF_040643955.1. NCBI lineage: Bacteria > Bacillati > Actinomycetota > Actinomycetes > Kitasatosporales > Streptomycetaceae > Streptomyces > Streptomyces sp. NPDC047061. Next base: position 10,314 of record NZ_JBEYVI010000088.1, on the reverse strand, counting down.
ACCCCGTCGAGCCGCCACACCCGCATCGTCATCATGATCTGGTTGAATCGGTGAGGCGTTCCGGTCGACTCCGCCAGTGCCGCGAGCAGGACGTCGAACCCGCCGGGCAGCGGACTTGAGCCACTGGCCACGTCAAGCGTCGGACTTCCCTGCCTCCACAGATGGTTCAGGAGCACCAGAGGGACCAGCAGTGCCTCTTGTCTCGGTATGGGCAGGAGATGCGCCAGGCGGACCAGTTCGGCGGGGCCGCCGACGCGCGCCATGAAGACGTCGATCTCGTGTCGGAGCCAGGTCCGGAAGCGCTGTTCGTCCTCCTGCGCGTACACACCACCCGCATCGCTGCAAAGTCTGGAGATGTCCGCCAACGGAGCGGGGAAGTCCAGGTAGTCGGGTACGGCCGGCAGCGTGAACCCTGTCTGCGTCGACGCGAGCAGCGCCAGTGTGTCGAGAGGCCGGACAGGATCGAACGCGACCGGGCCTCCGTAGTCGAACGGTAGCCGGTCGCCGGGCAGGCAGAGCAGGGGCACGTCCAGCGTCGCCACCCTCATGACGTGAGGGCCGCGCGCTCGACCGCGCACCGAGGCCGCGTCGAGGTCGGCAGGGGCCAGGGAAGCCGAAAGCGGTCGCGGAATGGCCCGCAGGGCACGACGGCGTCCGGGCCATGACGAACACATCTGTTTCAGAGTCCTTCCGGAAAGGGATTGATGTCCCACCACCCGGCCGGGGCCTGGCTACCGCCTGCCGCGAACGTCACTCCATCGAGAATCCTCAGATGCTCCTACCGTCTCACACGTTCACCCCAGCAGCCGCGATTCCTCAGCGGCTTGACGGCGTCGCCGCGGGTCGCTGCGGGACGGCGCGCCTCACCGCAGCTGGGGGCCGGCGCGCACCACCCTCGGCTTGGTCCGACCGCCTGGTCTCGTCGGTGAACCTTCCTCCACCCGTGCACGTGGTGTACCCGCACACACCGGCCTGAGGGCCGATCCGATATCGGTCAGAGACACGAGGTACGCCCATGCGCGGTCCGCGCAGACGGATACTTTTGTTCGCGTTCTTACTGTTCGTCGTCGCCGTATCCACCGCGGTCGTGGCCTTCGGTTCCTCCTCCACCGCCCATGGCAAGGATCCCGGTAGCGCACTGGCCGCCGCTTCCGGCGAGCACACGGTCACTCTGCAGAACAAGACGGACGACCGTGTCTGGGTGGGCAGCACCGTCAACGCCGACGGCTCGACGCCCCTGACCGGACTGCCGGTGCTGGACCCGGGGCAGTCGGCCACGATCACCATTCCGGAGCGCTCGGCCGCAGGGCACTGGAGTGGCACCTTCTTCGCCCGCCAGGGCTGCACCGGTGAGGACGGCAGTACGTTCCACTGCGCAGTGGGGGACTGTGGGCCCTACACGGATCACTGCGCCACCGGGGAGCAGCCGACGAGCCTCGCCGAGTTCAATTTCGACACGGCGGACAGGCTGGCGCCCTGGTACGACGTGAGTTATGTCAACGCCGTCTCGGTTCCCATCACCATCACCCCCGACGACGTGGCGACTCCGGAGAGCGGTGAATGCGGGGCCGTCGGCTGCGCGGACGATCTGCTCGCCGGCTGTCCGGCGGACGATCTGACCAGGGATCAGGCCACCGGCAAGCCGCTCGTGTGCGTCAACCCGAACCGCGACGCCAGGACCGCCTACAGCGACGCCATCACCGCACAGTGCCCCAAGGCGTACGCATGGTCGAAGCAGGACACCGAGCCGGGCAACCAGACCGTGCGACAGTGCAGCAAGTGCACCGGGCTCACCGTCGCGTTCCAGGGCACCGGAAGTGACAGCACCACCACGTCCACCGCCGCCGGCCCCGCACCCGCGGTCGCGCCCTCGGCCCGCAAGGGCGTCGGCCTCAACTCGGTGAACGGCGCGTCCGAGGCGTTGGCCGCATCCGGGGTGTCCTGGTACTACAACTGGGCCTCGTCCACCGGTGGCGTCGTCAGACCGGCCGGCGTGGAGTACGTCCCGATGCTCTGGGGCCCCGGTTCGGTCACCGAGGCAGAGCTCCGTCGCGCCGGTCAGGAAGGCACGGAACTCCTCGCCTTCAACGAGCCCGACTCACCCACGCAGGCCAATATGACGCCTGAGCAGGCACTGGACCTGTGGCCCCGGTTGGAGGGGACAGGACTGCGCCTGGGCGCACCGGCGGTGGCCTCGGGCGCCGACGTCGCCGACGGCTGGCTGGACCGCTTCATGCGCGGGGCGGCCGCCCGTGGACTGCGGGTGGACTTCATCCCGCTGCACTGGTACGGCGGCGACTTCGGCCCGGCGGCCACGGACCAGCTGCGCGCCTATCTGCAGGCGGTCCACGACCGCTACCACAAGCCGATATGGCTGACCGAGTACGCGCTCATCGACTTCTCCCAGGGTGCTCCGCGCTACCCCGACGAGCAGCAGCAGAACGCGTTCATCGCGTCGTCGACGCGGATGCTGGACAGCCTGGACTACGTCGAACGTTACGCCTGGTTCGCCCTGAACACCGAGACGAGCCCCACCGGTCTCTACGACGGGGCGAACGCGAACGCCGCCGGCCGTGCCTACCACGACGCCGACTGACTCGTAGACAGACCTCGCACGGCCGCCTCATGGCACCGATTCCGGTGCGTCGGTGCCATGAGGCATGGAACAGATCCTCGTTCCGGCCTCATTCGGGGACGGACCGAGCGCCCCCGCGCAGCAGACGACTGTTCATCTCGTCCAGGATCCCGGGGCGGTGTCCCGGGTCACGCTCGTACATCCTCCGGAGCCCGTCGGCCAGGCCGTCCGCGACGGCGTGGTCCGTCACCTGGCACCACTCCCGATAGGCGTGATCGAGGCAGTCACGCGTCCCGCGCGGATCCGGGCGCGGCGACGAGAAGTGGAACTGGGCGGCGGCCAGCCACAGCCGGGCGGAGAGGCCGTGGTCTCCGGCGATTCGCGCGACAGCGGCCCGTACCTCGATCCAGTGCGTGGCCTCGCCGGACTTGACGCCGTACAGCCGTACGGCCTGGTTCTCCAGCCGCCGGATGAGGGCCTCGGCCTCGGCGAGGCGCCCCGCGTGGGCCTCGCGCCACAGGTGGGTGTGGATGTCGCCGCCCGGGAGGGGGGCCAGCGTGAGCAGCGGGTGCTGCGGGAACGCGAAGGAGTCGCGCACGCGGCCCGGCGCGTCCAGCGCCGGATCCACGCGCCGGGCGTCGGCGACCACCACGACGACCACCCCCAGCATGATCAGTAGAAGTCCCGGCCACGCGGCCCCTCCGGGCAGCTGTCCTAGCCACAGCCAGGCGATCAGCGCGGCCACGGGGGCCTCCAGCAGGAGCAGCACGCTCACCGCCGTGGCCGGGGCCCGGCCGAGCGCGAAGTTCAGTGAGAACAGGCCGAGCAGCTGAGGGAGGACGAGGAGACCCAGCAACGCGAGCCACGTGTCCCCGTCGAAGGCGAACAACGGGGTTCTGGTGACGAGACACAGGACCAGCAGTTCCACCGTGCACACCGAGGAGCACAGCACCGAGTACGTCATGGTGCTGACGTCGGGACGGGCCTGCTCGCTCAGCGCCGTGTAACCCGCGAGCGCGACCGCGCCCAGGAGGGCCAGCGCGTCGCCGAGGAGTGCGTCCGTGCCCGTCCGTCCGTCCATGCCGCTGGCGAGGGCGGCGCCGGCCACCGACACGGTGAGCCCCGTCCAGGTCACCCGCGGCAGCCGGTTGCCCTGGAGCGTCGAGACGAGGGCCTGCCAGACGGGCTGGGTGGCGACCAGGGCGGTGGCCATGGCGACGCTGGTCATCCGAGTGCTCGACATGAACGTGGCGAAGTGGGCGGCCAGCGCCGTACCGGCGAGCACTCCGTAGAACGCGCCCCGGCGTTGCTCCCTCCGTAGGACATGGCGCTCTCCGCGGAAGACCTTCCTCACCTCGCGTCGGCGGATCAGCATGACCACCGGGCCGAGGGTGAGGAATCCGAGCGCGTTCCGGCCCAGCGCGAGTGCGAGCGCCGGGCCGGTGGCGAACGCGGTCAACGGCGCGGTCGCGGAGAACGCGCCGACCGTCACCAGCACGGCGGTGATGGAGACGGCGTCTAGCTTCGTGCGCATGGTGAGGTGCAACCTTCATCGCGAATGGGGTCATGGGGGTTGGGGGAGCCGTGTTGATCGGGTGAGCGTGGCCTGAGACGTCGGGGCTCTTGGGGCGATGGCCCCTCGGGCCCGGCCGGGTGGCTCGCCGTGGGGTCTGCCGGTCGGCACAACCGAGTGGCCGCGGTGGGCTGCTTCGTGGGCAGAGCGGCGCATCGCGCACAACGCGGGCGCGTGGTCGGCGGTTCAACCCCTCGCGCGTGCGCACGAACGGACGGCCCCGGGGCCGTCCCGCGAATCGGAGTGAACCGCTCGCGGCCCGGGGGCGTAGTGACCCACCGCCACGGCGATACCGGGACGGCCGACCGCGTGGCGATCCGGATCAGAGGGCCACAGGGCACCACATCAGGGAAGGACGGGCATGAGTCTGGGAGAAGAAGCGGACCAGCCGGGCACCGGGGGCGACCGCCTCGTGTCCGAGGAGTCGGCGGGTCCTGAGGGGGCGGACGCACCGGTCGAGTCGTCCCTGCCGTCCTCGGTCGTCGCCGTGGTCATCGCTGAGGACGGTTCCGTCACCATCGACGGCATGCCCGTACCGCTGGCGGACGGCGAGTCGGTCGACGTCGCGGTCCTCGACACCCTGCACGGATACGCGCGCAGCCGGAACACCCCGGTGACAGGGGCCATCACCGAATCGCCCGCCGGCCACATGGCGATCATCGAGGTCTCCCCCGACGGCTCCAGCAGACTTCTGGACCAGATGGACGGGTGGCCGGCCGCTCCCGCCGGGGTGGAGGAGCTCCCCGGCCCCGACGAGCGGACCCCGGCGGACCCGTCGCGGACGACGCCGCTGCCCGCGGTCCCGAGGGCGGAGCCGTACGAGAGCATGACGCCGTTCGGCCAGGAGCCCGGCCCGGCGCGGCGGATGCCCCAGTCGGACGAGGAGTACGAGGCTCCCGGACTGCTCAAGCGCCCCCTGACCATCGGGGTGGTGGGCGTCGCCGTGGCCGTGGTCGTCGTCATTCCGCTGGCAGTGCTGGGCAGCGGTTCGGGAGGGGGAGACGGCGGCGCCCAGGACAGGGCCGGCGATTCCGCCACGGCCGTGTCCCCGCCCTCGTCGGTGTTGCCCACCCAGGTGACTCCGGCCTTCTCCGGGCCGGTCGTCAGGACTCCGTCGCCCTCGTCCTCCGCGTCGTCCCACCCCCACCCCCACTCCAACACCCCCTCGGCGTCGGCGAAGCCGCCCGCCAAGCACAGCGCCGCCGCCGACACCGCCGCCGACACCGACACCGACACCGTCACGAACATCGGCACCGACGGCGATGACGACACGGAGGCGCCCAAGGCTCCGAAGCCGGCCGCCAAGCCCAAGGGCCCGACCGCGGCGACCACCGTCGTGAAACTGGCGTCGCAGAGCCCGGGCCGGCACATCTGCTACCGCGTCTATTTCGCCGACGGGGGCTGGCAGAAGCCCGTGTGCGACGGCGCGACCGCCGGTCAGGTGAAGAGCGGCCGGAAGATCAAGTCCATCAACATCGCGGTCTCCGGCACCGACGGCGTGTCCGCCAACGTGTACGTCAAGGACAGCGGTTGGCGGGTGCCCTGGCATTCGGCGGACGACGGTGCCGACGACTACGTCGGCGGCACCACTGCGGACGCGCCCTACATCCTGGGCTTCGGCATCAAGGTCGGTGACGACACGGTCTGCGAGAACGCCCAGGTCCACACCAAGGGATGGCACGGAGTCCAGTGCAACGCTCCCGGCGACATCATCTTCGGCGGCACCCTCGACAACAGCCGTTGGCTTGAGGCTGTCAGGTTCACGGTGTGACCGGGATGAACGGCCGCCCCTGTGAAGGAACTTGGCGGAGGGAAACGGTGCGGGACACGGGAGGAGTCAGAGCCAGCCCTCCCTGAGGGCAAAGGCGACCGCGTGTGCCCTGGTACGCAGAGCCAGGCGGGTTGTGAGGCCCTGGATGACCTTCTTGATCGTACGTTCGGAGTAACACAACGCGGCGGCGATCTCCCCGGTGTCCAGTCCCTCGGCGATGAGCCGGAGCACATCCACCTCCCGCGTGGTCAGCCCGGAGCCCGAGCCTTCGAGCGGGCCGTGCGCCGTCCCCGGACACGCGGGTGTCCGGTCGGCGGGAGAGCCGAGTGGAACACCCACGTCGCCCCGCGCGGCTTCCAGCACGGCAGCGGACAGACGGCGTCCCGTGGCCTCTTCCCTCCGCACGACGACGCTGACCCCGCACGCGACGGCATCGCGCACTTCGGCCTCCCGAAGCGCGTCCGCCACCAGTACGACCCTTCTGCCCCCGCCGTCGGCGATGCGGCGCAGCCGGGTGAGAACCCTGCTGTCGAAGCCGTCGCAGATGAAGAGGGTCACGGTCGCGGGTCCGGCCGCGGACTCCGTGCAGAGCCTCACCCCCGGATCGCGGCGCAACTGGCTCAGCGCGCCTTCACGGGAGATCGGGTCCGTCGCTTCGACCACCACGGGGACCCGGATCAGGGGCCGCCCGTGTGGGGCGGGCCGCCGGGGCGTGCGCGGGGCGGGACAGCCTGACCGGGAGTCCGTCGCCAAGACCAGGTTCACGTGCTTGCCACCTCGATGAGGGATGTGCTGTGTGACTCCTTTACGTTCCGGTGACCCATACGGCTCGTGCAACGTGGGCGCCCACGAGATGTACCACGAGATGGTGCGTGCGGTCCCACGAGCGTGTCCGATGACGCGCCCCACCCGTCGGTGCCGCGCGCGGCACGTCGTACGGCTGCGGTTGCACGCCTTGCGCCGAGCGACGAAGGGAGGCTCGTCCTGAAGGCGGGTACGGGCGTGCACGAAAGGAGACCGCTGGTGCCCCGACCGGCATCCGGGCACCGGACCGCGGTCGCGCTGCTGCGTGCCGAGACCGACCGTGCCCGTGGTGGCGCCGGACGCCTGGTGGTGGTGCGCGGGGCGACCGGTACCGGCCGCACCACCGTGCTGGACGCGGCGGCCGAGGACGCTGCCGCGCGTGGCATACGGACACTGCGCGTCCGCTGTTCCGACCATGACACCGCACACTCCTTCTCCGCCGTTCGGCGACTCCTCGCACCGGTGACGGAGCACGACGGTCCGACGACGGACACGGACGAACAGGCCGGCGCCGACCTGCTGTGGCGGCGGCTGCGCGGGTACGCCGACGACGGGCCCGTGCTGCTCGCCGTGGACGACGTACATCTGGCCGACGACGCCTCCCGGAGCTGGCTGGTCGAGGCCGCCCGGCGCATCGACCGGCTGCCGGTGCTGCTGGCGGTGACCGAGCGCAGCCAGTACGACGTCGACCCCCCTTCGCCCGGCATCACGCATGCCCTGGCGCCCGGTCTCGTCCGCACCTGCGTGCTGGCACCGCTGCCCGCCGAGGCCGCGGCCGCGCTGGCCGGTTCGGCCCGCCCGGGCGCCTCCGCCGCATGGCTGGACGCGTGCGCCCGGGCCGGGGCGGGCAGCCCGCTGCTGTTGCGAGCCTTGCTGGAAGACCTTGAGGGCGACCCGGCCGAGGCGGTTCCCGAGACCTGTGCCGCGCTGTATCCGGGGGCGTACCCGCAAGCGGTGTCGTGGTGGCTGCACAGCGCCGGTCCCATGACCGAGGCGGTGGCACGGACCCTGGCGGTGCTGGACGAGGGCCGGACGCGACCCGCGGGAGCGGGGGGCGCCGGGGCCGACGACGCGATCGGCCTGGCGGACCTGCTCGCCGAGACGGCGGGAGCCGACCCGTCCCGGGTCTCCGGGTGGCTCACCGCCATGACCCGGCTCGGCGTGCTGCGCCCCGATGACGACGGCCGTCCCCGGTACGCGCATCCGCTGTTCAGGGACGCGGTGCTCACCGGTGCGCCGACGGACCGGGAACGGGCGATCCGTCGTCGGCTCGCCCGGGTACTGCTCTGTCGCGGCGCCGGCGTCCAGGTGGTGGCCGGACAGTTGCTGAGAGCGGACACCGTGGGCGCGCCCTGGGGCCGGATGGTGCTGGAGGAGGCCGCGGCCCTGGCGTCGCGCGACGACCGCCGCGACGATGCCGTCGCGCTCCTGCGCCGGGCCCTGGACGAGCCCACCACCGATGATCAGCGGCAGGCGCTCCTGGTCGAACTGGGCTCCCTGGAGTATGCCGTCGGGCTCACGGCCTCCGCGCTGTCCCGGCTGGCCCAGGCGGCGCGGTTGGCGGGTGAGCCACCCACCCGGATGCGAGCCGCGGTGGCGCTCGGCGCGGTGCTGGCCGGCCTGGGGAAGACCCGAGCGGCGGTCGACACGCTCCGCGAGGCGATCGGCGAGCTGCACGAGCGCCCCGATCTGACCAGTGTCATGTACAGCGCGGTGGCACTCTTCGCCGACGAGGACAGGACCGTACGGCAGGAGGTGTACGACTGGCTGAACGGCATCGCCGCGCGGTCACCGGGACTGATCGGCACCACGGCGCACGCCCTGCTCGCACGGAACGCGGCGGCCGTCGGGCTCACCTCGGCGGACGAGACGATGCGCCGCCTGCGTGCCCTCCTCGCCGAGCCCGCCGACCCGATGACCCAGTCCTTTCTGGTCGGGACGGTCGCCGACGTCGCGCAGTGGGCGGACGAACTCGACGAGGCCGAACGGCTCGTGGAGCGTGGGCTGAACGGGCAGCCGCCGCTGCTGCTGCATCCGATCCGCGACGTGCTGCTGGACGCCCGCGCCGATGTGCTGGCCGCGCGGGGAGACCTTGCGGCCCTGCTGGCCGAGGACGCGGCCCTGCCCACGGCTCCGGGACGGGCCGGAGTGATCGCGGTGCAAGCCCACGCGGTGGTCGCGCTGGTCGAGACCGGACGTGTGCGGGAGGCCGCGCGACGGCTGTCGGGCATCCACCTCACCGACGCACGGAACTCCCGGCGGCTGCTCCGGTTCCTGTACGCGCGAGGCGTGCTGCGCATGGCCGAGGGCGAACTCGCGGTCGCGTTGCACGACTTCCTGGAGTTCGGGCGGCGGTTGCCGAGCCGGGAGATGGTGAGCCCGGTCGTCGCCCCGTGGCGGGTGGCCGCGGTCGAGTGCCATCTGGCCCTGGGCAACCGCCAGGAGGCGCTTGAGCTGGCGGAGGAGGAGCTGAGGCTGGCCGAGGTGTGGAGCACGCCCCGTACCCGGGGCCGCGCGCTGCGCGGCGTCGCCCAGGCGACCGGCGGCCGGCACGGCCTTGCCCTGGCCAGGGAGGCCGTACGGCTGCTGCGGGAGGCTCCCGCCGAGGCGGACCTGGTCGCCGCCCTGATCGTGCAGGGGCACCTGCTGATCTCCGTGGGGGAACGGGGCCGTGCCCGCGACAGCCTGCGTGAGGCCGCCGAACGTGCGGAGCGGCAGGGCGCCGTGCGCCTGCGGACACGCGCGGAGGAGGCGCTGCGGACGGGCGGCGCCCGGCGGCGTGCCTCCGCTGTGCGCACCGGTGTCGGCGCCCTCACCGGCAGCGAACGCCACGTCGCCGAACTGGCCGCCGACGGCCGCACCAACGCGGAGATCGCGGGCCTGCTGCATGTGGCTCTCCGGACCGTGGAGACCCATCTCACCAGCGCGTACCGGAAACTGGGGATCAAGGGGCGGCGGGAGCTGCGGGAGTCCTTGAACGAGGGCAAGGACGCCGACGGTTGAGCTGGGCCGTCGAGGACCGCACCGTCGTCGACGGCGTCCCGCCGAGTGGTACGGGCGGTCGCGAGCCGTGAACGCGCGGATGTCCGCCCGGGGCGTGCGACCACCGGTCGTGACCGCTCTCCGAACGAGGGCGGGCCACCGCGTAACCCTCCCTGGCGAACGGGCGGTTCGCCCGCAGGAGCGCACGATGGCCTTGTCCCGGTCCGACCCGATGCGGGATCCGGAGCACCAACCGCTGGAGCGGCCGGACCGGGAGAGCGAGCGGCGGGCCGACGTCGCCCAGGTCCTCCCCGGCCGCGCCGCCCTCGGCTGCCTCTGCGTTCGGGGCCGGGCAGTGAACCACTTCGGCACGGTTCCCGTTGAAACGCACGAGAGGCTGTGACGTCCCCCCGTCGGCCTCCCCTGTCGGACCGTCCCGGGCGAGGGCCATCGCAGTCGTCCGGGACGGTCCTCGACGGGACGTCCTTGCCGGGAAGGGGAGCGGAGACGGGAGCAGGGCCCCGGCAAAGTTGTTGATCACGTTGCCAGGAGCAGGTCGATGGGGCGGTCGGTGGCGCGTGCGTAATGCCGTAGGGCGGCGGCGATGTT
>NZ_JBEYVI010000087.1:0-12514 GCF_040643955.1 Streptomyces sp. NPDC047061 | reverse complement strand
TCTTTGTGTCGCGGTGGGGGTGGGGGGGGGGTGGGCGGTCCGGCCCCCCCCCGGCCCCCGCCGTATCCGGGACGTGCTGCGACCTGTCGACCGCGGCGCCGTCGTGGCTGGTCGCGCAGTTCCCCGCGCCCCTTACGGGGCGCCCTGCCTCCTCAGCGGCGCAGCAGGTACTTGTGCTGGCCGGACAGGACCAGTTCGCCCCGCTGGTTGTGGACGGTGGCCGCCGTGGTGACGACCCCGGTGCCGTCCTCGGCGGCAGTGGGTTGGGAGGGGGAGCTCATGGGATGTCCTCGGTCGGGGCAGTGGAGGCGGGTGGTGAGGAGGTTGGGGTCCTGTTGCGTGACGTAGGCGGCGTCGGCGACGTACACCTCGTTGCTCCGGACGGCGATGGACGTGGGGTTCTGCAGGCCGTCGGTGTGGTCGAGGACGACGGTGCGGCTGCCGTTCCCGGACACCAGGGCCACCTCGCTGCCGGCGTTGAGTGCCGCGAGGAGCTGGTCGCCGTGGCCCGTGAACGCGAAGTCGTCGACGCCGGTCAGGCCGGTCGCGACGGTGCGGACCGCGCCGGGGGTGCCGTCGTGGCCGACCGGGATGCGCAGCAGGGTCCCGTGGTCGAGGTTGCTCACCCACACGGCTCCGTCGTGCACCTTCACGCCGTTGGCTCCGAGGAAGCCGGCCGGGGCGAGGGCGGCGCCGGTCGCCCACACCTCGGGGGATCCGCCGGTCGCGGGTATCCGCCAGATCCTGCCGAGCACCGAGTCGGCGGCGTACAGCTGCCCGGCCGACCGGTCCAGGGCCAGGCCGTTGGGCAGCGCGTCGGCGGGCAGTGCCGCGATGCGCTCCGGGCTGCCGCCGGGACGCAGCCGCCAGACACCGGTGAGGTCGGCGGTGCCGGTGGCGTAGAGGAAGTACAGGGTGTGGTCGGGGCCTTGGACGATGCCGCCGAGGAAGGGGGATCCGAGGACCGGGGTGCGGGCGTCCGCGGGCGGCGCGGGAAGTGTCGCGAGGACGCGGACCGTGCCAGTGCGCTCGATCACCGCGACCTGGCGGGAGAAGGCGAAGGTGACCGCGGCGGCGCCGCCCGGAAGGAGGGCGAGGTTCTCGGGCTGCTGTCCCGCGGCGAGGTCGAGGTGGGCGACGAAGGACGTCGGCGTGAGCGGCGGGCGGGCCGCGAGGGCCGCGTCCGCGCTCGTGATCGTGGTGGCGAGCGCCGTGGTGCCGACCACGGCGGCGGCAAGAACTCTGCGAAGCTGCATGGCCCCGAACGTAGGCAGCCCCGGCCCGTCGACATGCCTCGTCGCGCACGGCGTCGCGCCATACAGCGCCAGGGCCCGGTGGCAGGGCACTGGAGGGTCCGTTCCGGTGCGCGCACGGTCATGGCGGCCGGGAGGACGACGGCTAGCGTTCGGCGCATCCCACGCATGCGCGACGCAACTCGCCGGAACCGGAAGACGACAAACCCATGCAATTCGGAATCTTCACGGTCGGTGACGTGACGACCGACCCGACCACGGGACGCACTCCCTCGGAGCACGAACGCATCAAGGCCATGGTCGCCATCGCCCTCAAGGCGGAGGAGGTCGGCCTCGACGTCTTCGCGACCGGCGAGCACCACAACCCGCCGTTCGTGCCCTCCTCCCCGACCACGATGCTCGGCCACATCGCCGCCCGCACCGAGAAGCTGATCCTGTCCACCGCCACGACGCTGATCACCACCAACGACCCGGTGAAGATCGCCGAGGACTACGCGATGCTCCAGCACCTGGCCGACGGCCGGGTCGACCTGATGCTGGGCCGCGGCAACACCGGCCCCGTCTACCCGTGGTTCGGGCAGGACATCCGGCGGGGCCTCGACCTCGCCAAGGAGAACTACGCCCTGCTGCGCCGCCTGTGGCGCGAGGACGTCGTCGACTGGGAGGGGACGTTCCGCACCCCGCTCCAGGGGTTCACCGCCACCCCCCGCCCGCTGGACGGCGTACCGCCGTTCGTCTGGCACGGGTCGATCCGCTCGCCCGAGATAGCGGAGCAGGCCGCCTTCTACGGCGACGGCTTCTTCCACAACAACATCTTCTGGCCGGCCGACCACACCCGGCGCATGGTCCAGCTGTACCGGCGGCGGTACGCCTTCCACGGCCACGGCCGGCCCGAGGAGGCGATCGTCGGGCTCGGCGGCCAGGTGTTCATGCGGAAGAACTCCCAGGACGCCGTACGGGAGTTCCGGCCCTACTTCGACAACGCGCCCGTCTACGGGCACGGGCCGTCCCTGGAGGACTTCACCGAGCAGACCCCGCTGACCGTGGGCTCCCCGCAGCAGGTCGTCGAACGGACGCTGACCTTCCGCGAGTCGGTCGGCGACTACCAGCGGCAGCTGTTCCTGATGGACCACGCCGGGCTGCCGCTGAAGACCGTCCTTGAGCAGCTCGACATCCTGGGCGAGGAGGTCGTACCGGTCCTGCGCAAGGAGTTCGCGGCCGGGCGGCCGGCGGACGTGCCCGCGGCACCGACCCACACCTCCCTGGTCGCCGCCGCCCGGCAGGAGGCCGCCGCATGAGCGCCATCGCCCCGGCCGGCGGCCGCCCGGTGCGGCTCGTCGCCGTCTCGGCGGGACTGAGCACCCCGTCCGGCACCCGCCTGCTCGCGGACCGGCTCGCCGAGGCCGTCCACGGCGAACTCGGGCCGCGGGGCCACGAGGTGGAGAGCCGCGTCGTCGAGCTGCGCGAACTGGCCGTCGCCATCGCCAACCACCTCGTCACCGGATTCCCGCCGCCCCCGCTGGCCGCCGCCATCGACGCGGTGACGGGAGCCGACGGCCTGATCGCCGTGACCCCCGTGTTCAGCGCGTCCTACAGCGGGTTGTTCAAGTCGTTCTTCGACCTGATCGACCCCGGTGCCCTCACCGGCAGACCGGTCCTGATCGCCGCGACGGGCGGGACGGCCCGGCACTCCCTGGTCCTGGAGCACGCGCTGCGGCCGCTCTTCGCCCACCTGCGCGCCGTCGTCGTACCCACCGGCGTGTACGCGGCGTCCGAGGACTGGGGGACCGGCGGCGACGCGTACGCCGAGGGGCTGCCCGCGCGCATCCGCCGGGCGGGCGGCGAACTGGGTGCCCTGATGGCCGCCCGGCCGGCCGATCCGGAGCCCGGGGACGAGATCAGCGCCCTCGAACGGCAGCTGTCCGACCTGCGGTTCGACTGACTCGGCTGATTTGGCGGATCCGGCTGATTCGACTGAGAAGAGCACGATTCAGGTGAGGTGGCGCAGCAGCGCCGCGACGGCCGCCGGGGGCTCCCCCGGCGGCCGTACCACCATCACCTTCCAGCTCGGCGCGTGTCGGGCGAACCGATAGGTCGTCAGGTCCGGGAAACGGCCGGCGATGGTCGGCGGCATGATGCAGACGCCGAGATCGGCCCGGACCAGTTCGGACGCGGCCACGATGTCGTTGACCTCGAAGGTCGTGGCGCGTTCGACGCCGGCCGCCCGGAACGCGCGGTCGGCCGCGTCCCGGATCGCCCAGCCGGGGGTGAACTCCACCTGCGGCAGCTCGGCGATGTCGGCCAGGTCGACCGTGCCCTCGGCACCGTTCGTGGTGAGACTCCGCAGGGGAGAGGCCACCAGAACCATCTCCTCACGGGCCAGCAGCCTGGTCACCAGACCGCGCTGCTGCTGGCGGTCCAGCGCCACCACCGCCAGGTCCACCGTGCCCTCGCGCAGCGCCTGCCGGATGTCGGTGACCGCCGCCTGCCGCAACTGGACCACCACCCGCGGGTGTTCGGCCCGCAGCGCGGCCAGCGCGTGGTGCAGGTTCGCCCAGACCCCCTGCATGGTGCCGACCGTCACCCGCCCGCGCAGCTCGCCCTTCGCCGCGTCGACCGCCTCGCGGGCCAGCTCGGCGGCGCGCAGGGCCTGCCGGGCCGCCGGGACGAACGCCTCACCGGCCGGGGTGAGCCCCACCCGGTGCGTGGTCCGGGTGAACAGCGGGGTGCCCAGCTCGCGTTCCAGGGCGCGGACCGTGCCGGAGACGGCGGACTGGACCACGTGCAGCCGCCGGGCGGCCGCCGTGAACCCGCCCGCGTCCGCCACGGCGACCACGACTTCCATCTGCCGCAGGTCCATGAGCTGCTCCCGGTGGCACGGCGCCCGCCTCGGTACGGCGGGGATCTCCGCCGCATCCTAGGCAGGCGGCCGCTGCTCCCGGGTTCTCTCAGGCGCGGACCAGGGGAGTGTCGACCAGGTGCTCCGCCAGGAACCAGGCCTGCAGCTCCCCGGTCCGGATCACCTGCGAGACCAGCAGGTCGTTGGTGCCGTCGTCGCCCGTCCCGGCGGCCCGGGCGGCCGCGTCGTGCGCGTCGACCAGGATCGTCTCGTGGGCCTCCAGGAGCCGCGAGAGCATCGCCGGGACCTCCTCGACGCCGTCCGGCGGACGCGGGACCGAGGTGATCTCGGCGACGTGCCGTGGGTCGCCCACCGCGACCCCGCCCAGGGTCTGGACCCGCTCGGCGAGCGTGTCGACGAGGGCCAGCTGTTCGCCCGCGTGCTTGTCCAGCAGCAGGTGCAGCTGGTAGAAGGTCGCGCCGCGCAGCAGCCAGTGATGCTTCTTGTAGAGGCCGTAAAGGATCTGCGTGTCCGCCAGGACCCGGTTCAGACGCTGGCTGGAGTACATCCGCGTCTCGTACGAGAGACCGAGGGGGAACTGCTTGACGGTCCCGAACTCCTGGATGACCTCGCCCTTCTGGTGCAGCCACGGCTGGCTGTGCTGCAGGGCCTTCCCGGGCTCGGAGCTGGTGGTCACGGTGCGCCTCCTGGCGGATGTCCGATGCGGCTGGATACGCGAGTGACGCTAGGCGCGGTGGCGGGGGAGGCGTTGCCCGGGAGCGCCCCGGCCGGCACCCCTGAGCGCACCGGGTTCCCTCCGGGACCGCACCGGGTTCCCTCTGGGACCGGTCGCCGTGCACGCACGGACGCGGGCCGGCCGCCGCGGCGCCCTATCGTCGGTGGCTCCGGCGGTCCTACGCCGAGCGCTTCGCGCCGGTCCGGCGCTCGGTGAGCCAGTACAGCAGGCCCAGCACCGGCAGGGCGGCCCCGAACATGCTGACCGCGCTCCAGCCGCCGGACCGGTAGGCGATCGAACCGAGCTGGGAGCCGAGGGCGCCGCCGATGAAGAAGATCGCGATGAAGGCGCTGTTCAGGCGGGCCCGGGCGAGGGGATCGAGTTGGTAGACGGTGTGCTGGCCGAGGATCAGGCTGGTCTGCACGGCCATGTCGAGCGCGACGGCCGCGAGCCCGATCAGGATGACGCTGTGCTGGCCGAACCCGGCGATCGCGAAGGCCACCGCGGCGACGCCGAACGCGGCACCGGTCATCCGCCGGGTCAGCCCGCGGTCGGCCCAGTGCCCGGCGAACGGCGCGACGGCCGCACCGGCCGCGCCGACCAGCGCGAACACTCCGACCCCGACGGCCGAGTAGCGGAAGTCGGGCCCGGTCAGGACGTAGGAGACGGTGGTCCAGAAGGCGCTGAAGGCACCGAACATCGCGGCCTGGTAGAGGCCCCGGCGCACCAGCGCCGGGTGCGTGCGGACCAGCGCCGCCGTGGAGCGCAGCACGTGGAGGTACGGCACGGAGGTGGTGGGCGCGTGCTGGGGGAGGGCCAGCCGCAGGGCCACGCCCAGCAGGGCCATCAGGACGGCCGAGCCGAGGTAGACGACCCGCCAGCCGGCGACGCTGGAGACCAGGCTGCTGAGCGTGCGGGACAGCAGGATGCCGGTGAGCAGCCCGCTCATCACCCGGCCCACCACCCGGCCCCGGGCGTGGTCGGGTGCCAGGCTCGCGGCGAACGGGACCAGGATCTGCGCCACCACGGAGGTGGCCCCGCTGACCAGCGAGGCGATCAGCAGCATCGGGAACCCGGTTGCGAGACCGGCCGCCACCAGGGCGAGCGTGGTGACCGTCAGGAGTGCGGTGACCAGGCTCCGCTTCTCCAGCCGGTCGCCGAGCGGCACCAGGAAGATCATGCCGATCACGTAGCCGACCTGGGTGAGCGTGATCAGCAGACCCGCGGTGGCCTCGCTGATGTGGAAGACACCGCGCAGCTCGGACAGCAGGGGCTGGGCGTAGTACAGGTTCGCGACCGTCATGCCGGAGGCGACGGCGAACAGCGCGATCAGCCAGCCGGGCACCCCGTCGGCAGCCTCGGCGGCGGCCTCCCGGCGCGGGGAGCGTATTTCGGACGACGACATCTCGGACACGGGACCTTCCTCACAGGAGGTGTTGCTCTCGTCATGCACGAGCGCTCCGGCACCCATCATGCTTCCCCCTTCAAGGCGATGGTTCGGGATGTCAGTCATCTCGATCAGAGATCGCACCCGCGCGGTCGCGCACCCGCGCGGTCGCCGCACCGCAACGAAATGAAAGGAATCCGCAGCGGCACGAGGGATTCGCCGACTCATCGACCTGGTCACCCCCGACGTCCTGCAGTGGCTCCGGACCCACCCCTGAGCCTCAGGGCCGCCGTATCGCCGGTCCCGCCGTCGTGTCGAATGCATGGGTCACCTCGGGCGCGGTGCCCGGGGTGAGCAGCGCGCGGGCCTCCTCCTCGAACCGGCGGTCGGTGGCCGTCAGCCGCACGTGGTGCTGGGCCTGGTGCTCCGCCCAGGAGGAGACCAGGTAGTTCTCGACGAAGCGCTCGGGGTCGTGGCCGTCCTGGTAGAGGCCCCAGGACAGGGCTCCGGTACGGCGCCGGGAGCGCGCCACGCGGTGCATGCGGTCCGTGAACTCGGCCTGCCGGTCCGCCGGGACGCGGTAGACGACGGAGACCAGGACCGGGCCGTCGGCCTCCCCGGGTTCGAACACCAGGGGAGGCGTCGGCCAGTGGTCGGAGGGCGCGGGGTCGATGCCCTCGGCATCCCGCAGCGGCCACAGCCGTACGCTGGCCGCGCTCAGCAGCATCGCGCCGCCGGCGATCAGCAGACAGGCGCTCAGCCCGAGCCAGTCGGCCACCGCACCCCACAGGGGCGCGGCCAGCGCCTGACCGCCCTGGAAGACCAGCAGGTAGACGGCGAGTCCGCGGGCCCTGACCCAGCCGGGGAGCCGGGTCTGCACGGCCGCGTTGAGCGTGGAGAGCACGGCGATCCAGGCGAGGCCCGCGGGCAGCAGGGCGAGCGCGACCAGCCACGGCACATGGACCGTGGCCAGCACCGCGAGCACCCCGGCGAACACCAGGGCGCCGGCCGCGAGGGTGCCGTTGGCGCCCAGCAGGCGACGGGCGCGGGGGAGCAGGAAGGCACCGCCGACCGCGCCGATGCCCACCGCCCCGAGGAGCAGTCCGTAGCCGCCCGAGCCGAGGCCGAGGGAGCGGCTCGCGGTCAGCGGCAGCAGGGCCCACAGGGCGGCGCCGCCGGGGATGAACAGGAGCGTGCGCAGCAGGATCCGGCGGACGCCGGGCGCGTTCCAGACGTAGCGGCGGCCGGCGTACAGGGCGGCCAGCAGCCCCTCGTTCCCGGCGGGCGGGACGGCGGCGGCGGCGGGGCGCCGCCACAGCAGCAGGACGGCCGCGATGCCCAGGTAGGACGCCGCGTTGAACGCGAAGACCCAGCCCGCGCCAGCCGCCGCGACCACCGCGCCGCCGAGCGCCGGGCCGACGGCACGGGCCAGGTTCATGTTCACCGCGCCCAGCGCCGCCGCCTGCCCGAGCCGCTCCCGCTCCACCAGCTCCGGCTGGATCGCCTGCCAGGCCGGGCCCATCAGCGCGGTGCCGCAGCCCAGCAGGAAGGTCAGGGCCAGCAGTGCCGTCGGCGACAGCGCGTCCAGGAACGCGAGCACGGCCAGCGCTCCGGACACCGCGAGCATCGCGAACTGCGCGGTCACCAGCACCACCCGCCGGTCGAACCGGTCGGCGACCACCCCGGAGGGCAGTGCGAGGAGGACGACGGGCAGGCTGGACGCGGTCTGTACGAGGGTCACCAGCGCGGCGCTGTCCCCGACCAGCAGCCACTGGGCGCCGACCGTCTGCATCCAGCTGCCGATGTTGGAGACCAGCTGGGCGATCCACAGTGCCCGGAAGACGCGTGCCGCGAGGGGCGCCCACGGGGACTCGGTGGCGGTGTCGGTCGTCATGCCGCTCCCGACCGGGTCCAGGCGGGGTCGCCGCCGGCCAGGCGGTGCGTCGTCAGGGAGGTGACGAACAGGAGCAGCAGGGCCAGGCCCAGGGTGAGCACCAGATGGCCGTGGAGCAGGAGCGCGGTTCCGACGAGCGCGCCGAGCAGCATGGCCAGGACGGACAGGATCCGGCGGCCGGGCCTGGGTGCGGCACCGCCCGCCGGACCGGAGTCCGCGGCCAGGCCCGTCAGGGTCAACGTCAGCACGGTCGTGGTCATGTCGGGGACGCCGAGGCGCCGGGCGACCGCGTTCTGCAGGCCCATGGCGAGTCCGAGGAACACGATCAGCGTGTACTGCACCCCGGTGCCGACCCGGCCGCCGCCGACCGCGGCGGCCACCACCGTGACGGCGACCAGCACGGTCTGCAGGGCCGTCGCCGTCTTCAGCAGGTGCCCGCGGTGGGCGGCGAACCGGGTGCCCAGCCGCCCGCCGGCCAGCGCCCCGGCCAGGAACGCGGCCAGCGCGACGACGGAGGCGAGAGCGGACAGGTTCACGGCGCCCGCCAGCGCGAAGCCCAGGAACACCACGTTGCCGGTCATGTTGGCGACGAAGACATGCCCGAGGGACAGGTAACTCACCGCGTCCACCAGCCCGGTGACCACCGTCAGCGTCAACAGCAGGGGAGGCAGCGGGCCGTGCCGGTCGTCCCGGGGCGGTACCAGGGTGTGGAGCGCGTCAGTCAGCAGCCTGCGCACGGGATGCTCCTTCCGCCGCGATGGTGGGGGCGCGGTGCAGCACCGCGCGGGTGAGCAGACCGCTCGTGGGACCGATCACGATCGCCGCGAGGACGAGCCACAGCGGCCACGGGGTGAGGCCCAGCGCGTGGTCGACGGACCACCGGCCGGGCCCGGTGAGGGACAGGGCCACCGAGACGACGACGAGGACCAGCGGATACTCGTACCCGTCGTTCTGCACCCACAGGCCCTTGGGCCACTTGACCGTCCCGGCGACCGTCATCACGCCCGTCGCGGCCATCGCGGCCAGCGGGGTGAGCAGCCCGGCGGCCAGGAACAGGCCGGCGCCGATCTGGCTGCCGCCCGCGACGACGGCGGTCAGCAGGCCGCCGCGGAAACCGTCGTGCCGGAACTCCTCCGTTCCGCCCACCAGGCCCTTGCCTCCGAGGTGGAAGCTCACCTTCTGCACTCCGTGGCCGGCGATGAGGAGCCCCGCCAGCAGCCGGAGGATCAGCAGCCCAGCATCATCCATGTCTTCCTGCCTGTTCCCGCCTGTTCCCGACTTGGTGAGTCACGTCCGGTCAGCCGGCCGCGTGCGCGCCGATCATGGTCTGGGCGTAGACCAGGCCGAGGCCGTAGGCGCCGCCGTGCTCCTTGACCACGTTCGTGACCGCCTCGTACGTCTCCGTACGGGCCCAGTCGCGCTGGAGCTCCAGGAGCACCTGGACCCAGGTGACCGGCGCGGCGCCGGCCTGGACCATCCGCTGCACGGCGTGCTCGTGGGCCTGCGGGGTGACACCGCCGGACGCGTCGGCGACCACGTAGACCTCGTACCCCTGGGCGATGGCCGAGAGCACCGGCAGGACCACGCACACCTCGGTCCACAGACCGGCTATGACGAGCTTCTCGCGGCCGGTCGCCCTGACGGCCTCGACGAACGCCTCGTCCTCCCAGGCGTTCATCGTGGTGCGGTCGATGATCTTCTGGCCCGGGAAGACGTCCGCGAGCTGCGGCATGATCGGGCCGGAGAACGACTCGGCGGCGACCGTGCTGAGCACGACCGGTACGCCGAACGCCCTGGCGGCCTTGGCCAGGCCCAGGGTGGAGTTGACGATCGCGGTGCGGTCGCCGCTGCCGGTGCCGAAGAACATCTGCGGCTGGTGGTCGACGAAGAGGACTGCGCAGTTGTCGGGAGTGAGGAGGGCGGGGCCGGGGGTGGCGGTGACGGTGGTGATGTCGGGCATGGGATGCCTTTCTTTTGTGGTTACAGGGGGTGAAAGTGCCTAATGGGGTGGCGGGATCGGCCGTCGGGCGAGTGCCGGCGCGTGGGGGCTGGTCGCGCAGTTCCCCGCGCCCCTAAAGGGGCGCGCCGAAGCAGGGGTCTGTCGGGAAGGGGCCGTCGGTAACCGCTAGCAGGCCGCGGCGGATGCGCCACTCGCGGTGGAGGGCGGACTCCGCTGCCGCCTCTGCCAAGGCGTGTGCCTGGCGTACGCCTGTGGGCTGGTAGCCGCCGAAGTGCGCCACCGGGCTCCACTCGGGGGTGATGGCCGGCAGCTCCTCGTCGAGGCCCTCGTACTCGCCTGCGGCGTAGACGATCCGGCCGCCGGTGACCGTGAGCAGCGACTCGATGTGGGCGATCTCCGGTTCGGGCACGGTGAAGTAGTCGTCGGAGAGGATCGCGAGGTCCGCGTAGAACCCCGGGCGCAGGACGCCCTTGACCCCCTCCTCGCCCGTCAGTTCGGCGCCGGCCCGGGTGAACATGCGCAGGGCCGTCTGCCGGTCGACCCGGTTGGACGGGTGACGGAGCACCAGGTCGCCGACGTTGCGGCCGCTGATCAGCCAGTGCAGGGCGACCCACGGGTTGTAGCTGGAGACCCGGGTGGCGTCGGTGCCGGCGGCCACGGCCAGCCCGCGGTCCAGCATCTCCCGGATCGGCGGCGCGTCGGCCGCGGCACCGGGGCCGTAGCGGCGCAGGAAGGCCTCGCCCTGGAAGGACAGCCGGTTCTGCACGGACATCGCACCGCCGAGCGCGGCCACCCGGTCGAGGCTCTCGGCCGACACGGTCTCCGCGTGGTCGAACAACCACCGGTTCCCGGCCGGGAAGAGACCCTCGGCGGCCAGCTTCTCGAAGACCGCGAGATCCCGGCGGATCGTCTCGTCGTACGTGGCGTGCAGCCGGAACCCCCAGCCGTTCTCCATGAGAAGACGCACCGCCTTCTCGAACTCCGGCTCGTAGTCGTCGTGTTCGGGACGAGGCTGGTTGAAGTTCTCGAAGTCGGCCGCCGCCCAGGTGAGGTTCTCGCCCGCGCCGTTGAGGCGCAGCCACTCGTCGCCGTCGCCGTAGTCCGCCATCTCGATCCAGCGGGTGAGGTCGGCCACCTCCTGGCCCGCGGTCTGCGGGAAGAGGTGGTAGGCGATGCGCAGCGACAGCTCACCGGCCTCGGCCAGCTCGACGACGGTGCTGTAGTTCTCGGGGAAGTTCTGGAAGCCGCCGGCCGCGTCGATCGCCGAGGTCAGCCCGAAGCGGTTCAGCTCGCGCAGGAAGTGCCGGGTCGAGGTCTTGCGGTGCGCCTCGTCCAGGACCGGCGCCTTGGCCAGCGTCGAGTAGAGGATGAGGGCGCTGGGCGCGGCCAGCAGCATGCCCGTCGGCTCCCCGTCCCGGCCGCGCACGATCTGGCCGCCCCGCGGGTCGGGGGTGTCCTTGTCGAATCCGGCGGCCTTCAGCGCCGCCCGGTTGAGGACGGCCGACTGGTACAGGTGCAGGACGAACACCGGGGTGTCCGGGGCGGCGGCGTTCAGCTCGGCGACGGTCGGCAGCCGCCGTTCCGCGAACTGTTCCGCCGACCAGCCGCCCACCACCCGCACCCACTGGCCCTTCGGGGTCCGCGCGGCCTGCTCGCGGAGCATCGCGAGGCTCTGGCGCAGCGTGGGCACGCCGTCCCAGCGCAGCTCCAGCACGTAGTTGAGCCCGCCGCGGATCACGTGCAGATGGGCGTCGTTGAGGCCCGGGATCACCCGTCGCCCGAGCGCGTCCACGACCTTGGTGGCCGGGCCGATGTACGGGGCCACGTCCTTGTCGTCGCCGACGACCGTGACCATGCCGTCCCGGACGGCGAGCGCCCCCGCATGCGGGCGGCCCGGATCACCGGTGTGGATTTTCGCGTTGCGCACGACGAGCTCTGCGGGATCGTCGACGGCCTGGGGAACCAGACCGCCGACCGGCATGGAGGACACGCTTTCGGGACCCCTTCCGGGATGGAATTGCGGTGCCGGCCTGTCATTTCGCCGTCGAATCGGAGGCGAGCCGCGACCGTCGAGCCGTCACGCTAGATCCGCTCCCGGCCGCGGTGTGTCCCGTGCGCGCACTCGCACCGGCCCCGCAGCGCACCGGCCCCGCAGCGCACCGGTGTCCGCGCGTGTGCTGCCGGGCCGGTGGGCGCGTGCGCTGCGGGGCCGGTGGGCGTGCGCTGGGGGGCAACTGCCCGGCGTACGGCGCTCCTACGGTGAACCGCGGCGGCGCCGGATCGCCCGGTGTGCCTCACGCAATCCCAGGAGACTCGCATGTCCGAAGCCTTCACGCCCGTCACGCCGGTGCTGGAGCCCGCCGCTCAGGCCTTCGTCGAGGCCACCGCCAACCCGCCCTACCTCTTCGACCTCGCCCCCGCCGAGGGCCGCAAGGCCGTCGACGA
>NZ_JBEYVI010000086.1:0-12546 GCF_040643955.1 Streptomyces sp. NPDC047061 | reverse complement strand
CGGCGACGCCGGTCTCGAAGCCGGACAGGCCCAGGGCGAGCTTCGGGAAGACGATCAGGGCCACGCCGATCATGACGAAGACGTTGCCGTGTTCCGCGGTCAGCGCGCTCGTCCAGTCGGTGATGACGTGTTCGGCGGTGAGGACGTGGTAGAAGCCGACGATCACGACCACGACGTTGAGCGCGAGGTAGATGCCGACCAGGACGACCGCGACACCGATCGCCTCCAGGAAGCCCTTGAGGAAGACCGCGCCGAGCAGGGCCACCAGGAACAGGGTGATCACCAGCTGCTTGCCTTGCAGGAAGTCGGTCAGGTGCGGGTTCTCCACCAGGTGGGTGGAGGCGTCCGCGGCCGACAGGGTGATGGTGATGAGGAAGTCGGTGGCGGCGAAGCCGAGCAGGGTCAGCACGAAGAGTTTGCCCTGCCAGAAGGAGAGCAGTCGCTCCAGCATGGCGATGGAGCCCTCGCCGTGCGGGCTCTCCTCGGCGACGCGCCGGTAGACCGGCAGGGCGCCGGCCAGGGTGACTATGACGAGGACGATGGTCGCGATCGGCGACAGCAGGCCGGCCGCCAGGGCGGCGATACCGGGCTGGTAGCCGAGGGTGGAGAAGTAGTCGACACCGGTCAGGCACATCACCCGCCACCAGCGCTGGCCCTGGTGCGCGGCCTCGGGCTGCGCCTGCTGGCCGCCGTGTCCGGCGCCCTTGCCCATGTCGGACAGCCCCTCCAGCATCCAGGCGCGCAGGCGACTGGGAGGGGGATGTTCGGTCGTGGCCATGGGGTGGGCTCCTGGTGTCCGGCGCGGGGTGTGCGGCGCAGTTCGATTCCGGCCATCACGCGGACGGCGGCACCAGCGTATGCAGAGAGTGACGCGTGGGCCCACGGATCGGTGAGCCCTGGGCGTCAAGCTTGCGTTAAGAATCGCCTGACAGGAGGTGCCGGAGCATCAAGAAAGGGTGGCCCGAAGGCCGAGGGCGGGCGTTCGGCTGTACGGGGGACGTCGGGCGGATGCCGGGCGCCGGACACCGAGCGTTATCCCCTTGGGCATCCCGCACCAGGTCCTGCCCGCGCTCGCGCACGCGTTCGGCGGTTCGGGTACGACCGGACCGGCCACCCCGTGCGCCCAATCGGCCAGCTCGTCGCGGTCCTCGTCCTCGGGCTGCTGCTCCTGGCCGGCCTCGGCGTTCTGCAGTGGTACCTGGCCCGCCGCTTCCGCCGCAACCTCAACCCCGCCGCCCTCGCCGCCACCGTGTGCACCCTGGTCGCCGTCGTCCTCGGCACCCAGCTCCTCTCGGCCTCCGCCGCGCACCTGAAGGTGGCCCGGCACGACGCCTTCGACTCCGTCGTCGCCCTCTCCCGGGCCTGCGCCATCGCCTACGACGCCAACGCCGACGAGAGCCGCTACCTCCTCGACCCGCGGCGCCGCACCCGGTACGCCGACTCCTTCCTCGCCAAGTCCCAGCAGCTGTACGGCATCCGGGGCGCCACGCTGTCGACGTACGACGCCCGGCTCGCGGCCACCTGGAACGACTACCGCGCCGACTCCACCGACCTGCGCTTCACCGGCGAGTTCCGGCGCGAGCTGGACAACATCACCTTTCCCGGGGAGCGGGCCGCGGCCGAGCGGACGGTCGACGCGTACGCCGTCTACGAGCGCGACGACCGGAGGATCCGCGCGCTGCTCGCCGCCGGCAAGGAGCAGCAGGCGGTGGAGTTCTGCATGGGCTGGGAGGCGGGCACGTCCAACGCCCACTTCGGCGCGTGGATGACCGCACTGGACGAGGTGACCGACATCAACCGGGCCCACTTCGACGAGTCGGTGGGCGCGGGGCGGGGCGAGCTGACCGGCCGACTGCCCTGGACGTGCGGGTTGTCGGTGCTCGCGGTGGCGCTGACCGGGCTGGGGCTCCGGCCCCGGCTGGCGCAGTTCCGCTGACCGGCACAGGGCACCGGGACTCCCCGGGGCGCGCGAACCGCTACGCGTCGGCCAGCCGGGCCTCCTCGAGGTCCAGCGACCGCTGGAGCCGTCTGCGGGTCGTGTCGCTGATCGTGTGCTCGTCGTACAGCCGCCGCAGCTCCGCCGCCTCCACCGCTATCAGGTCGCGCCGCAGCTGCCGGTAGACCAGGTCGGCCGACTCGACGGTGCGGTCCGACAGGCGGTCGCGGGCGTCGTCGAGGCGGGCGTGGAGCCCGCGCCGGAGCCGGTCGAGGACCACGTCCGGTACGGCCTCCAGCTCGGACAGCTCCTCCAGGCGCCGGATGCCCGCGTCGGCCAGCCGGCAGCGGGCGGCGGCCTCCTCCCGTTCGGTGTGGTCGGGCTCCAGAGCGATGCCGGAGCGGCGCACCACCGAGGCCAGGGTGAAGCCCTGCACGACCAGGGTGACGACCACGACCGACGTGGTGAGGACGAGCACCAGCGGGCGTTCGGTCAGCGTCGAGCCGTCCTTCGCCACCACCGGGATCGACAGCGCGGCCGCCAGCGGCACCACGCCCCGGGTGCCGGCCCAGGTCAGCACCACCGGCAGCCGCCAGTTCGGCCGCTGTATGCCGCCCTTGCGCTGCACCACCGCCGACAGCGGCGCCAGCCACAGCAGCCGCACCGCGATCAGCGTGCCGGCCACCGCCAGCGCGTAGAGCGGCCAGGCCTTGTCCCCGTCGGAAAGCGCGCGTACCTGGGCGGGCAGCGCGAGCCCTATCAGGCTGAAGACCACGCTCTCCAGCAGGAAGACCACCGTGCCGTAGACGGCGTGCAGCTGGAGCCTTATGCGGGCGTTGGTGAGCCGGTCGCCGCGGCCGCCCAGGACCACGCCCGCCACGACCACCGAGGTGACCCCCGAGGTATGGGCGGCCTCCGCGAGGACATACGCCGCGTACGGCGTGACCAGGGAGATCACCGTCTCCAGGACCGGGTCCTCGGTGCGCCGCCTGATCACCGTGACGACGGCGGCGACCAGCGCGCCGATCAGCGTGCCGCCGCCCGCCAGCAGCAGGAACTCACCGCCCGCCGCCCCCCAGTTCGCCGCCGCCGAGGCCACCGCGACGCTCACCGCGACCCGGTAGAGGACCAGGGAGGTCGCGTCGTTGAAGAGGCTCTCCGCCTGGACCAGCATCTGCACCTTCGGCGGCAGGGCCAGCCGGCGGCCGAGCGCGGTCACCGCGACCGGGTCGGTGCTGGCCAGGATCGCGCCGAGGACCAGCGCCATCTGCCAGGACAGCGGGGTGACCATGGAGGCGACGGCACCCACGGCCGCGGCCGAGGCCAGCACCAGGCCGACCGCGAGCACGCTGACCGGTTTCCACACCGCGCGCAGCTCGCGCCAGGAGAGTTCCTCGGCGCTGGCGTAGAGCAGCGGCGGGAGGACGACGAGGCCGATGACGTCCGGACTGATCTGGATCGTCGGGGTGCCCGGCAGCAGGGCCACCGCGAGGCCCGCGACCACGAGGAGGGAGGGGGCGGGAATCCGCCATCTGCGGGCGAAGGTCGCCACCATGGTGGCCAGTACCACGAGTGCGAGAACCGTACCCACGCCGCGCATGCCGTCCCCCTGGGGCCTTGTCAGGAGCCACTGTGACTCCCGGCCGACCAGACTTCCCGGCACACCGCCTTCACCCTATCCGGCCGAGGGCCGTCAAGACAGTGTCAACGTCCTCGTCAGCGGCGCCAGAGACGCGTCAAGAGGACGGACCCGGTACCTCGCGGCGCGCTTCTCTTTGAGGTGATGAACGACGTACCGCGCGGACGACTGAAGGTCTACCTCGGGGCCGCCCCAGGGGTCGGCAAGACCTACCGCATGCTCGACGAGGCACGGCGCCGCGCGTCCCGGGGCGCGGACGTGGTGGTGGGGTATGCGGAGTGCCACGGGCGCCCCCGCACCGAGGCCATGATCGACGGCCTGGAGGTCGTGGCGCGGCTGCGCTGCGCCTACCGGGGCGGTCAGTTCGAGGAGATGGACGTCGCGGCCGTGCTGGCACGCGGCCCGAAGGTGGCGATCGTCGACGAGTTCGCCCACACCAACATCCCGGGCGGAGGCCGGCACCCCAAGCGCTGGCAGGACATCGAGGCCCTGCTCGCGGCCGGCATAGACGTGATCACCGCCGTCAACATCCAGCACCTCGAATCACTCAAGGACGTCGTCGAGAAGATCACCGGGGTGCCGCAGCACGAGACGGTCCCCGACGAGGTGGTCCGCAGGGCGGAGCAGATCGAGGTCGTGGACATCCCGCCCGAGGGCCTGCGCCGCCGGATGGCGCACGGCAACATCTACGCCCCCGAGAAGATCGACGCGGCCCTCGCCAACTACTTCCGCCCCGGCAACCTCACCGCGCTGCGCCAGCTGGCCCTGCTCTGGGTCGCCGACCGGGTCGACGAGGCGCTCCAGTCGTACCGCGCCGAGCACGCCATCGGCGGGGTGTGGGAGACCCGGGAGCGGGTGGTGGTCGCCCTGACCGGCGGCCCGGAGGGCGACACGCTGGTACGACGGGCCGCCCGCATCGCCGACCGGTCCGCGGGCGGCGACCTGCTCGCCGTGCACGTGGCCCGCAGCGACGGCCTGGCCGCGGGCGTCTCGCACGCCTCGCTGGCCCGGCAGCGCAGGCTGGTCGAGGACCTCGGCGGCAGCTACCACTCCGTCGTCGGCGACGACGTGGCCACCGCGCTGGTCGAGTTCGCGCGCGCCGAGAACGCCACCCAGCTCGTCCTCGGTACCAGCCGCCGGGGCCGCCTGGAACGATTCCTCACCGGACCGGGGACGGGCGAGACCGTCACCGCCCTCTCCGGCGACATCGACGTCCACCGGGTCACCCACGAACGCGCCGGCCGCGGCACCCTGCTGCCCTCCCGCCGCCGCACCCTCTCCACCGGCCGCCTGATCGCCGGACCGGTCGCGGGGCTGGTGCTCCCGGTCCTGCTCACCGTCGCCCTCGCCCAGGTGCGCGGCACCGTCAACCTGACCAGCGAGGCCCTGCTGTTCCTGCTCGCGGTGGTCGGCGTGGCCTGCATAGGCGGGGTGACCTCCGCGGTGATCGCCTCCGTCACCGCGTCCCTGCTGCTCAACTACTGGTTCATACCGCCCATCGGCCAGTTCACCCTCGACGATCCCAACGCCCTGCTCGCGCTCGGGGTCTTCGCGGTCGTGGCGGCCGTCGTCGCCGCGGTCGTCGACCGCTCGCTGCGGCTGTCGAGACGCGCGGCGCGGGCCACCGCCGAGGCGGAGACCATGTCGTCGCTGGCCGGCAGCATCGTGCGCGGCGGCCAGACCATCCCGGCGCTGCTGGAACGCACCCGCGAGACCTTCGGCATGGACTCCGCCGAACTCGTCGACGAACCGCCGGACGGCGCCGACGCCACCGCCGTGCCCGCGGGCCCCGGCAACTACCTGGTGCTGCGCGGCCGTACGCCCTCCTCCTCCGAGCGACGGGTCCTCGCCCCGTTCGCCGCGCACGTCGGTTCGGCGGTCGAACGGGCCCGGCTCGCCCAGGCCGCAGCCGAGGTCGAACCCGTACGCGCCGCCGACCGGATGCGCACCGCGCTGCTGCGGGCCGTCGGCCACGACCTGCGCACCCCGCTCGCGGCCGGCTGGGCGGCGGTCACCTCGCTGCGCAGCCGGGAGGTGGAGTTCACCCCGGAGGACCGCGACGAACTCCTCGCCACCGCCGAGGAGTCCATGGCCCGGCTCAGCCGCCTCGTCGACAACCTCCTCGACCTCAGCCGGCTGGAGGCCGGCGTCCTCACCCTCAACCTGCGGGCCACGGCCCTGGAGGAGGTGCTCCCGACGGCCCTGGCGGACACTCCGGCGGTCGAGGTGCACGGCCGGCTGGAGTACATGCCCCCGCTGCTGGCCGACCCGCCGTTGCTGGAGCGCGTGATAGCCAACCTGGTCGGCAACGCGGCCCGCTACAGCCCGCCCGGCAAGCGGGTGCTGGTGACGGCGAGCGCGCTGGCGGGGCGGGCCGAACTCCGGATCATCGACCGGGGCCCCGGCCTGCCGGCCGACGGCCGCGACCGCCTCTTCGAGCCCTTCCAGCGGCTCGGCGACACCGACAACACCACCGGCCTCGGACTCGGTCTCGCCCTCGCCCGGGGGCTCACCGAGGCGATGGACGGAACCCTGACCCCCGAGGACACCCCGGGCGGCGGACTGACCATGGTCGTCTCGCTGCCCCTGGCCGATCGGACCCGACCCTTCCGGACGCCGCAGCGCGTAGGAGGTACCCCATGAGCAGCACGCACGCCGGCCTCGGAGCGGGCTTCGTACGGCGGCCCGTCGTGGCCCTGCCGACGCGGGACCGGGCGGCCCTCGCCGCAGGTCTCGTCGCCCCCTTCCTGGTCTCCTTCCTCCTCGTCCCCCTCCGGACCCACCTGTCCCACACCAATGCGGCGCTGATCCTCGTCGTGGTGGTCGTCGCGGTGGCCGCGCTGGGCAGCCGCCTCGCCGGAGTGGTGGCGGCGCTCTCGGCGGCGGCCTGGTTCGACTTCTTCCTCACCCGGCCCTACGAGACCTTCGACATCAGCGCCGGCGCCGACATCGGGACGGCCGTGCTGCTGCTCGTCGTCGGCCTGATCGTCGCCCAGCTCGCGGCCCACGCCCGCAAGCTGGAGATCATCACGGTGACCGACGAGGGCTACCTCGCCCGGATCCACACCACCGCGGACCTGGTCCGGTCCGCCAAGTCCGCCGACACCGTCGTCGACCACGTCCGCGGCGAACTGACCGCGCTGCTCGGGCTGTCCGGCTGCCGCTTCGAGTACGGCACCCTGCTGGGACAGCCGGCCCGGCTGGGCAAGGACGGCGGGATCACCGTCGGACGCCGGGCCTGGGACCTGGAGCGGAGCGGCTGGCCGGAGGGCGAGACCGAGCTGCGCGCGTACGGCAACGGGCACTACCTCGGCCGGTTCATGCTCACCCCGGGACCCGGGCCGGTGCCCCCGCTGCAGGCCCGCCTGGTCGCGGTGACGCTGGCCGACCAGACCGGGGCCGCGCTGGACACGGCGGGACCGGTGGGCGCGGGCTGACCGGTGGGCGCGAGCCGAGGCGGACCGACGTGCGCGCGTGCCGAGGCGGACCGTTGTTGACATGTTCTTGACGGATATTTGAACGGAGCCCGGCGCCCGGCCGGAACCGCCGCCGCGGCTGGTTCCGTTCTGGCTGATGTGACGTCAACCCTCCCCGTACCAGCGGCATCCGGAGAGAGAGCCGGGCACATGGTGATCTGCGGCGACGACGGCCTCGCACACCGGCTCGCCGTCGAACTGGACGCCGTGTGCGGCGAGGCCGTCACCGTGGTCCTGCCGTCCGCCGACGACGAGCACGGCGCCCGGGTCGCCGCCCTGCACCGCGACCCGGCGTCCGCCGTCCAGCTGCACATCTCGGCCCGCCCGGACGAGGCCACCCTGCGCGCGGCCGGCGTGGCACGGGCCGCCGCGCTCGCCCTGACCTACCGCGACGACCAGGTCAACGTCACCGCGGCCCTGCTCGCCCGCGCGGTCAACCCCTCCGTCCGGCTGGTCGTGCGGATGTTCAACCGGGAGCGCGGCAGCCATCTGGAACGGCTCCTCGACCGGGCGGCGGGCCTGTGCGACGCCCCGGCGCCGGACACCTCCACCACCGTGCTCTCCGACGCCGACACCGCCGTACCCGAACTGGTCGCGGCAGCCGCCGTGGGCCACGGCCACACCCTGGAGGTCGAGGGCAAGGTCTTCCGCGGTGTCGTACGGCCCGCGGGCACCCCGACGCACCTCACCGACCTCGCCACCCTCGCCGTGCTCTCCGGCGCCCACGAGGACGACCCGGCCAGCCAGGACAGTGCGGAGACGCCCGGTGAGGACGGCACCCTGCTGCTGCCGGACGACCGGACGGCCTACCACCGGCAGTTCACGCACGGGCGGCTGATGCTGGAGGAGGTCGTCCACCTCGACACGGCCGAACCGGCCCGCCGCGCCTGGCGGCTGCGGCCGGTGCGCTGGGCCCGGGCCCGGTTCGCCCATCTGCCGTGGCGGGTCCTGCTCTCCCGGCAACTGGCCGCCGTCTACGGCTCGTTGGCCGCCGTGGTGGTCGCCCTGTCCACCGCCACCGCGCTCTTCGCGGACGAGCACCCCTGGTGGAAGAACGTCTATCTGCCCCTGCTGGACATCTTCACGATGGGGGATCCGGCGACCGAGGAGTCGCCCGCCCGCCGCATCCTGCAGCTCCTCGCCGGCTTTGTCGGGCTCGCCGTGCTGCCGCTCGTGGTCGCCGCGACCATGAACGCCACCGAGGCCTTCCGCACCGCCTCCGTGAACCACCCGCCCGGCGACGACGTCAGCGGTCACATCGTCCTGGTCGGCCTCGGCATGGTCGGCACCCGGGTGCTGGACCGGCTGCGCACCACCGGCCACCAGGTGGTGGCCATCGAGCGGGACCCACGCGCCAGGGGAGTCGCGCTCGCCCGGGAACTCGGCTTCCCGCTCGTCCTGGAGGACGCGACCGACCCCGGCGTCCTCGAACTCGCCCGGGTCCGGCAGTGCGGTTCGCTGCTCGTCCTCACCCGCGACGACGGCCAGAACCTCGACATCGTCATGGCCGTCCGGGAGGCCAACCCCGAGGTACGGGTGGTCACCCGGCTGTACGACGACGCCTTCGCCGCGACCGTCCAGCGCACGCTGCGCGCGTCCTACCCGGACGCGCTCACCCGGAGCCGGAGCGTTTCGGCGCTGGCCGCGCCGTCGTTCGCGGCGGCCATGATGGGGCGTCATGTGCTGGGCGTGATGCCGGTGGAGCGGGGCTCGCTGCTGTTCACCTGCGTGGACGTGGCCGGGCACCCGGAGCTGGAGGGGCGCTCGGTGCACCAGGCGTTCCGGCGGCGGGAGTGGCGGGTGCTGGCGGTGGGGCCGGTCGGCGGGGGCGCCCCGGGACAGCCGGCCTTCGACTGGCGTCCGGCGCAGGGGCGGGTGCTGGCGGCGGCGGACCGGGTGGTGATGGTGACCACTCGGCGAGGGCTCGACGTGCTGATGACGGGGGTGCGGCAAGGGTGAGGAGTACCTACTCCAGGCCTGACGCCTTGAAGACGCCCAGGGCGTTCTCGCGTTCGATCTCCTCGCTCAGGCGGCTGAGCGCCATCGCGCCGCATGTGAGGGTGCCCGCCGCGGCGGCCTTGCGGGCACCCGCGTCCACGCGCAGCCAGAGGTCGGGGTTGGCGACGAGGACCTGCGGGTCGATTTCCAACCGGGCACCGAAGGCGTCGCGCAGCAGCAGCCGGGGGGAGATGCCGTCGAGGCGGCGGACGGAGACCAGGAGGTCGGTGCGGACCCTGCGGGTGCGCAGCAGCCTGCGCGAAGTGAGCCAGCCGTCGCCGGCGCGGACCCTGGCGGGACAGAGGACGCCGAAGAGGAGCAGGGCGAGGGAGATCCAGAGGGTGCCGCGCCACCAGCCCAGCGTCCCCGACCCCCAGTCGATCAGGAGGAGCAGGGCTAGGAGGGCGCCTGCGCAACGGGCCGATGCGTAGACGTCTTTGGACCAGCGGTGGTCCTCGGAGTGCTGCATGGGGTGACGGTAGGGAGTCGCGGGCGGCGGCGTCAGTAGGTGGAGTATGTCCTTGATGGGACTCTGACGGTCGTGGGTCCCGCTGCGGGCCGGTGGGGGCTGGTCGCGCCCACGCGGCGGTAGCCGCACATCAAATGCGGCCCCGCGCCCCTTTGGGGCGCACTGCAGTCACCCCTGTCAAGAAGTCATCAAAGTCGAACCCTCCCGCGCGAAGAACGCGCAAGAGATTGTCGGACCTGGTCGGGACGGGACAGAACCTATTCGCATCGCGCGCGGTACTCCGCGCGCGAGACATATGTCCCGTTCGCCAAGGAGCACCCGCCCATGCCCGTACTGACCGCCGAACCGGGCGCCGTGCCCGCCGGCGAGGAGCCGCCCGATACCGGGGAACGGCATCGCCTCACCGCCGTCACCGGCCTCGCCGCGCTGTCACTCGACGCGATGGCGTCGGTGGCCTACGGACCGGAGGCCATCGTGCTCGTGCTGGCCGCCGCCGGTGCGCACGGGCTCGGCTACACCCTGCCGGTCACCCTCGCCATCGCGGCCCTTCTCGCGGTGCTCGTCGCCTCGTACCGGCAGGTCATCGCGGCCTTCCCGGACGGGGGAGGGTCCTATGCCGTGGCCCGGGCCCACCTCGGTGCGCGGACCAGCCTGGTCGCCGCCGCCTCCCTGGTGCTCGACTACGTGCTCAACGTCGCCGTCGCCGTCACCGCCGGTGTCGCCGCCCTCACCTCCGCCTTCCCGGCGCTGTACCCGCACCGGCTGTGGCTGTGCCTGGCCGTGCTGGCGCTGGTCACCGGGGTGAACCTGCGGGGCATCGTGGAGTCGGCGAAGGCGTTCATCGTGCCGACGGTCGTGTTCGTCGGGTCGGTCTTCGT
Organism: Streptomyces sp. NPDC047061; assembly: GCF_040643955.1. NCBI lineage: Bacteria > Bacillati > Actinomycetota > Actinomycetes > Kitasatosporales > Streptomycetaceae > Streptomyces > Streptomyces sp. NPDC047061. The sequence goes on along the minus strand of NZ_JBEYVI010000086.1, from coordinate 2,150 downwards.
GCTGATCGTGGCGGGGCTCCTCCGGTCCTCGCCGGCCAGTACGGCCACCGCCGCCGGGCATGCCTCCGTGCTCGCCGACAACGCCTCCGGTGTCGGCGCCCTGCTCCTGCTGAAAGCTTTCGCCTCCGGCTGTGCCGCCCTCACCGGCGTCGAGGCCATCGCCAACGCCGTGCCCTCCTTCCGGGCGCCCCGGGCGAAGCGGGCCCAGCACGCCGAGGTCGCCCTGGGGGCGGTGCTGGGCGCGATGCTGATCGGGCTCTCGGTGCTGATCTCCCGGTTCCACCTCCAGCCGGTCGAGGGCGTGACCGTCCTCGCCCAGCTCGCCGACGCCTCCCTCGGCCACAACTGGGGCTTCTACGTCATCCAGTTCGCCACCATGATCCTGCTGGCCCTGTCCGCCAACACGTCGTTCGGCGGGCTGCCGGTGCTGCTCGAACTGCTCGCCCGGGACAACTACCTGCCGCACGTCTTCGCGCTGAAGGCCGACCGGCAGGTGCACCGGCACGGTGTGCTCGCCCTGGCCGTCGTCTCGGCCGCGCTGCTGGTGTTCTCCGGCGGCGACACCAACACGCTGGTGCCGTTGTTCGCCATCGGGGTCTTCGTCGGGTTCACCGTGGCCCAGGTGGGGATGGTGCGGCACTGGCGACTGGAGCGCGGGCCCGGCTGGCGGGGCAAGGCGCTGCTCAACGGCTTCGGGGCGGTCCTGACCGGCGTCGCCACCGTCGTCGTCACCGCCGGCAAGTTCGCCGAGGGCGCCTGGCTCGTCGTGCTGATGCTGCCGCTGCTCGTCGGCGCCTTCGTCGCCGTCCACCGCGCCTACGGGCGGATCGGGGACCGGCTCGGGCTCGGGCGGATCCCGGAGGCTCCGCACCGCGAGCGCTCGGTCGTGATCGTGCCGGTGTCGTCCCTGACCCGGCTCACCTCCCAGGCGCTCTCCGCGGCCGCCTCCCTCGGCGACGAGGTCCGGGCCGTCACCGTCTGCCATCCCGACCCCGAGGACCGGGCCCGGCTGCATGCCCTGGAACGCGCCTGGGCCGAGTGGGACCCCGGGGTGCCGCTGGTCCGGCTCGCGTGCGAGCGACGCACGCTCGGCCGTCCCGTCGCCGCGTACGTCCGTGAGGTGACCGCGGCCGAGCCGGCCACCCAGGTGACCGTGCTGATCCCGGAGACCGAGCCCGAGCGGCTCTGGCAGCGGCTCCTGCAGAACCAGCGGGGTGCCGTCGTGGCGCACGCCGTGCGCCGCGAGACCGACGCGGTGATCTGCCGGCTGCGGTTCCGCCTGGCCTGACGCCTCTGATGCGTCTGCGGCCGGCGTTTCCCCAGTTCAGGAGGTTTCGTCGGCCGAACGGCGGCTTCCGGTCGCGGGTTGGTCGAGCCCGCGTAAGAGTCCCGTCAAAGGCGCGAACGCCGCCGTAAGGGACCCGTCAACGGGGGCCGAATCCGGCCAGAAAGACGCTTTCCTCTAACAGTCCACGTCCGTTCCGAACCTCATCCAGGAGTTCACGATGGCCGATCTGGCCTTCGTCGTCACCGTGCTCGCAGGCTTCGCGCTGGTGGCCCTCGTCGCCAAGGGGGTGACCAAGCTGTGACCGCCGAGAACATCGTCGGCCTCGTCGTGGCCGTCGCCCTGCTGGGCTATCTCGTCCTCGCCCTGATCTTCCCGGAGAGGTTCTGAGACAAGACATGGGTCCCGTAACCGCCGCCGTGCTCCAGCTCGTCGCGCTCATAGGCGCGCTGGCGCTCGCCTACATTCCCCTCGGCAACTACATGGCCAGGGTCTACTCCTCCGACAAGCACCTGCGTGTCGAGAGGTGGATCTACAAGGGGATCGGCGCCAACCCCGACACCCAGATGACCTGGCCCGCGTATCTGCGCGGCGTCCTCGCCTTCTCGGCCGTCAGCGTCCTGTTCCTCTACCTCCTCCAGCGGATCCAGGGCATCCTGCCCGGCTCGCTGAACTTCTCCTCGGTCAACCCGGCGCAGTCGTTCAACACGGCCGTCTCGTTCGTGACCAACACGAACTGGCAGTCGTACTACGGCGAGCAGACCATGGGGCACGTCGTGCAGACCGCCGGCCTGGCCGTGCAGAACTTCGTCTCCGCGGCCGTCGGTATCGCCGTCGCCGTGGCGCTGGTGCGTGGTTTCGCTCG
>NZ_JBEYVI010000085.1:0-14083 GCF_040643955.1 Streptomyces sp. NPDC047061 | reverse complement strand
TGGGCTCCCACCTGGCCCGCATGGAACTGCGCGTCGCACTGGAGGTCTGGCTCGAGCGGATCCCCGAGTTCACCCTCCAGGACCCGTCCACGGTGGTCTGGGGCGGGCGCAACGCCCGAGGACCACTGTGTCTTCCGCTTCGGATCAGCTGACGGTCTCAGCAGACGCCGGTCCGGCCACCGCGGGCGGAACCCGCCTACAGAACCCGCCTGCAGAACCTTCCTGTGGAGCCCTCCTACGGAATGCGCCTACGCCTCACCACCACGAACTCCCGTGCCGCGGCCGCCCCTTGATGTCGCTGCCCACCCCGGCCCGCACGGTGCGGGGTGGGCAGCGGGGTTTCCGGTCGGTCTTACGCCGTGGGGGTTTTCCAGGCGTGGACCTGCTCGACGACGGCGGTGACGTGGTCGATGGGGGTGGTCTTGGCGATGCCGTGTCCGAGGTTGAAGATGAACGGTCCGCCGCTCAGGCCGCGTAGGATGCGCTCCGTTTGGGTGTGGAGTGCGGGGCCGCCGGCGACCAGGAGTTGGGGGTCGAGGTTGCCCTGTACACAGCGGCCCAGTTCGCGTTGGATTTTCCGTGCGGCCCATTCGAGGGGGACTGTGGAGTCCAGGCCGACGCAGTCCGCGCCGGTCGCCTGGGCGAAGCCGTCGTAGGAGAGTCCGGCGCCTCGGGGGAAGGCGATGACGGGAACGTCGGGGTACTGCGCTTTCAGTGCGCTGATGATGGTGGCGACCGGTTTGACGCACCAGCGGTCGAAAAGGATGTCGGGAAGTACCCCGGCCCAGCTGTCGAACAACTGGACCGCTTCCGCGCCAGCTTCGATCTGGCGGCTGAGAAATTGGATGATGGCGTTCGTGAGCAGGTCCATCAGGGGCTGGAATCCGTCGGGGTCGCTCATCGCCCACTGTTTGACGATGGAGTGCTCCGACGCGGCGCCGCCGCGTCCTTCGACCATGTAGGTGGCGATGGTCCAGGGTGCGCCGGCGTAGCCGATCAGGGCCGTCTCGGTGGGGAGGGCGTGGGACAGCTGCCGGACGGTTTCGTAGATCGGGGCGAGTTCCTCGTGGAGGCGGGAGGTGCTGAGGAATTCGGTGATGTCCGCGGTCGAGCGGACGGGCGGGGTCAACACCGGTCCCTCGCCGACCCGGTAGTCCAGGGCCTGGCCCAGTGCGGCGGCGACCTGCGGAAGGTCGGAGAACACGATGGCGGCGTCGAGGGGGAAGCGGCGCAGCGGCTGGAGGGTGACCTCGACGGCGTGCTCGGGTGTGGTGCACAGCCCCACCATGCCGCCAGCGGCCTCGCGGACCTGGTGGTACTCGGGCAGGTAGCGTCCGGCCTGCCGCATCAGCCAGATCGGCGGCCGTTCGGTCCGCTCTCCCGCGAGTGCGCGCAGGAGAAGTTTCCTGGGCTGGATATTGCCGGACCCCGGCTTCGGACTGATTTTTTCCCGGATGCCGATGTCCACGCTGTTCCATTCTGTTGAACTGTCCCGGGTCTTGATGGGACCCAAGTAGCGACAGTGGACCCTGTCAATGGGGGACCCGGTCAGCGTAGCAGAGCCCTCTTGGGTGGCCCGGCGGGCCACTGATTGCCAGTCAGGAGCCCGAGCGGGCAGAGCCCACGGAATGAAAGTCCCAGTTACCCCGCAGTGGCGGATCGTAGGAGGAGCGTCATTTACGCGTCCGTCCGGCGCAGGCGAGCATGAGCGCGACGGAGGCGGCGATCGGGAGGGTGACCGGATGAGCCTGGCTGGACTCGCGGAGGCGCCGATCGGTCGGACGGACCGCTTCTTCATCGGCGGTCAGTGGGTGGTTCCGTCGTCCGGCGCCACGATCGACGTGGTCGACTCCGCGACCGAGGAGGTCTACTTCAGAGTCGCGCAGGCGCAGGCCGCCGACATGTCCAGGGCTGTGGCGGCGGCGCGGGAGGCCTTCGACGAAGGCCCCTGGCCGCGGCTGACGCCGGCCGAGCGGGCCGGGTACCTTCGGGCGATCGGTGCGGAACTCAGGCTCCGCGGCGAGGACATCGCCGAGATCTGGCCGCGCGAGTCCGGGGTCCTGTATACCTTCGCCGAGCATTCCGGCACGGGAGCGGAGGCCACCTTCAAGCGGTACGCCGCATTGGCCGGCACGTTCCCGTTCGAGGAGCCGGTCAAGCCGACGGCCGGCGGACAATTCGGCATGATCGTCCGTGAGCCGGCCGGTGTGGTCGGTGCGATCATCCCGTGGAACGCCCCGATGGGGATGATCAGCAACAAGGTCGGCCCCGCGCTTCTCGCCGGGTGCACGGTGGTCCTGAAGTCGGCGCCCGAGGCGCCGGGCGAGGGCTACCTTGTCGCCGAGGCCGCCGCGGCGGCCGGGCTGCCGCCCGGCGTGCTCAACGTCGTCACCGCGGACCGTGAGGTGTCCGAGCTGCTGGTGCGCGACCCGCGGGTGGACAAGATCACGTTCACTGGGTCGACGGCGGCGGGACGGCGTATCGCCTCGATCTGCGGCGAGCGCGTGGCCCGCTGCACGCTGGAGCTCGGCGGCAAGTCCGCCGCCGTGATCCTCGACGACATGGACCTTGAGACGGCTGCGCGCAGCCTCGCCCAGGCCGAATGCCTCCTCACCGGCCAGGTCTGCGCGTCGCTGACCCGGATCGTGGTCAGCCGCTTGCGGCACGACGGACTGGTCGATGCCCTCGCCGACGTGTTCTCCCGGGTGCGCGTGGGGGACCCGTTCGACCCGCGCTCACAGATGGGGCCGCTGGCGGCCAGCCGGCAGCGGGACCGGGTCGAGGGGTACATCGCCAAGGGCGTCGCGGAAGGGGCCACGCTGGCCAGCGGCGGCGGTCGCCCGAAGGGCCTGACCCGGGGCTGGTACGTCGAGCCCACCGTGTTCGGCAACGTCGACAACCGGTCGGTCATCGCCCAGGAAGAGATCTTCGGCCCCGTGCTGTCCGTCATCCCCGCGGCCGACGAGCAGGACGCGGTCCGGATCGCCAACGACACCATCTACGGCCTCAACGCGGCGGTGTTCACCAACGACGTCAACCGGGCCCGCGAGGTCGCCGGGCAGCTGCGCTCCGGCACCGTCGGCCAGAACGCGCTGCGCAGTGACCTCGGCATCGCGTTCGGCGGGTTCAAGCAGTCCGGCATCGGCCGGGAAGGAGGACGCGAGGGACTGCTGCCCTACCTCGAGACCAAGACCGTGATCCTCGAAGGCCGGCCGGCCGGGTACGAGGACGCTGTCCTCTGACGGAGCGTGCTCTGACGGTGCGTCCGCTCACCGGCCCTTACGCGGCCACCGCATGCCCTGGGCCGCGCCGCATGTCGTCCGGCCCTTGCCCGCCACGTTGATCGACACCTCACTGACCATCCGGCTCACCCGTGAGCCCGCACAGCCGACGGGGACACACTGATCACTGACCTTGAGGTCCGCCCGGAGGAGCCGCAGGCCCCCGCCGCTCTCTACGGCCTCGGTGACCCGTACCCGGAATACGCGAAGTCGATCGTCCGGCCACACGAGAAGCTGTTCGTCTTCAGCCGCTAGGAGGACTGCGTGGCGGTCCTCGGCAAACCGGACTTCGGCCACACGCCGAGGGAGGCCAGCCCGCTGTGCACCCTGTGGCGGGGCACCGGCCGGCCGGCATCCGTCGCCCCGGCCAACGCCGGTGGCGCCGATGACGATACGGCCGTGGTCACCGCCCAGGACAACGCCGGCAACATGCTCCCGCTGAACCCGCCCAACCACACGAGACTGCGCCGCCTGGTGTCTCGCGCCCTCACCCCGGCGAGCGTCCAGGCCCTGATGCCGCGCATCGAGGCGATCACCAACGAGCTGGTGCGCGACCTCACCCGAGCTTCGACGTCATCGACGACCTCGCGCTCCCGCTGCCGGTCCGGGTAATCAGTGAGCTGCTCAGCATCCCGGGGGCCGACCAGCCGATGGCGGTGACCTAGTCCGAGCAGCTGTCCCGGAGCATCGACCTCAGCTTCCTCATCTCGCCCGAATCCCGCGTCACGATGCGCGCGGTCCATGACAGCTTCCACGAGTACCTCGGGCGCTTGTCCCCAAGCGGCACCGGGAACCGGGCGACGACAACGTCTCGGCCCTCGTTCACGTCCATGACGAGGGCGGCGCCCTGACCGAGCACGAGATCATCACCTGCCGGCTGCTGCTCATCGCCGGCTACGAGACCACCCGCGGCCTCATCGGCGGGTGCGTCCTCGCCCTGCTCAACCACCCCGCCCAGCTCGCCGCTCTACAGGCCGACCCGGAACTGGTCGAGAGGTGCGTCGAAGAGGCCCTCCGCTACGCCCCCCATCCGGCTCCTGGTCCATTCCGCGCTGGAGGACACAACAGTGGGCACCATCACGCTCCCGGCTGGCGCGCGTGCCCTCATGTTCGTCGGCGCGGCCAACCGCGACGAGGCACTCGGCGATGACCCGGAAGTCTTCGACATCACCCGCGACACCCGCCGGCATCTGTCGTTCGGCCACGGGATCCACTTCTGCCTGGGCGCCCCACTGGGACGCGTTGAGGCCGCCATCGCCCTCCGCCACCTGCTGCCCCTCCTCGCCGAGTCCCGGATGACCGAGCCGCCGGTGTAGAAGCCCCACAGCGTCCTGCGCAGTCTTGAGCACCTCCTCCGGCCGACCACGTCGCGCTGACGGCGGGTCAGTCAGGCGGCGGAGACGGGCGGCTGTAGGGCTTCGCCGCTGCTGGCCACCTCGGGCGGCCGGCGCCTGGTGAGTGACGGGAGCGCGGCGGCTAACCGCCGGAGCGCGGCGTCGAGGTCGGCCAGCGGTGCCGTCGGAGCGGGTTCCGGCAGCTGGGGCAGGGGGCTCGCCGGGGCCGACACCGCGCGGCGCAGCAGCCCGACGGTCTCGGCGGTGGAACGCTCGCACGGGCCGGGCTCGCTCGCGGCCAGGGCGTGCACCGGGCGGCGGGCCGCGAGCAGCGCCTCGCCGACGTCGGCCGGCGTGATCGGGTGCGCCGTGCCCAGCCTCCGGGCGGCCGTCCGGTATAGCCGGTGCGAACGCGTGCTGGCGTTCAGGTTGGCGGCCGCGGCGTCGAACGCGGCGAGCGCCTTGACGGTGGAGGCCCCGTCGCGGCGGGCATCGAGCACCGAGCCGAGTGCGCCGAGGGTCGCGTCCAGCCGGGCGCGCAGCGCGTCGCTCGTCCGCACCGGGACGAGGAACCAGCCCACGACCACCGCCAGCACGGCCCCCAGGACCAGCGCCTGCAGGCGGACGAGCAGGAGGGGTTGGGGGGACTGGCCGGAGTACCCGTAGAGCAGGGACATCGCCGTCGTGATGCCTGCGGCGTAGCAGGCGTAGTTGTAGGCGCGCAGGGTCGATGCCACGGCCAGCACCAGGAAGATCAGTACGATGCTGGTGGTGCCGTGGGGTTCGGCCACCGCGGCGATCAGGGCCGCGACGAGCGTGCCCGCCATCGCGCCCAGTCCACGCTCGAGGCCCTTGAGGGCCAGGTCGCCGCGGCCGACCGGGCCGAGGCCGACGACCATCGCGCTGATCACGCACCACTGCCAGTGTTCGCCATATATCAAATGCCCGAGTGAGAACGCGGCGGTTAGCGCCACCGCCATCTGCAAGGCCATCCGGGTGCGGGGCGGCAGGCCGGTGCGCTGCGCCGACCGCTTGGCAGGGGCCTGCCCCGGCGGCGAACCCGGAAGGCCAGTCAGCTTCTCCGCGATTCGGCGCACGACGCGGACCCACACGAAGGCACTGAACCCCACCAGCGCCATCCATCCGCAGACCGGCCACCACGTGATGTGCCCCGTGCCGGATCCGGCGGACAGCAGGGCGGCGATCAGGGCCAGCGGAACCAGCGCCCCCAGCCGGGTGACCGCCGCTCCGAACCGCCTGGTCCAGATCGAACCCGCCATCAGCACCACGAACACCGCCCCGCCGATCACGGGGTGTCCGGCCATCTGTGAACCGAGCCAGACGCTCGCCCCCGCCAGGACCGAGAGCGCGGCGGCCGCCATGACCTTCTCTGGGACCGGCTCACCGCCAGGGCGGCGCGATACCGCGAACGCGAAGATCACGGCCGGCAATGCGAGCACCGCCGCCGGGTACCCCGCGGCGAGGCGCGCGACCTCCACCGCCGTGAAGAAGGAGCCCAGCACGGCGACCATTGCCACCGCCGAATAATACACTTTAATTAACATTCCCATCCTCTGCATGGCCGAGTTTACGCAGATTGCCGGGAGATCTCCACTGCTAATGCTACATAATTGTTTAGTATAAGTCGGTGGATACCGACGACTGCGCCCAAGCCCTGCTCCAGGGCTTGCTACGACTGGGCTCCCGCCTGCGCCATGAGCGCCCGCCCGGTGCCCTGACCGTGAACAAGATCATCGTGCTGGACCACCTGCGTCGGAACGGGCCCTGCACCCCCAGCGCCGTGGCCCTCGCCGAGCACCAGCAACTCCAAGCCCTGACCCGGACTTTCGGCGAGCTGGAGGCGGACGGCTTGATCAGCAGGCAGCGTTCGGAGACCGACCGGCGCGCCTCGATCCTCTCGATCGCCGACGCCGACGCCGACGCCGACGCCGACGCCGACGCCGACGCCGACGCCGACGCCGACGCCGACGCCGACGCCGACGCCGACGCCGACGCCGACGCCCAGGCGCTGTCCGACGATCTCGCGCAGCGGGCCGAACGGCTCGGCGGTGCCCTCGGCACACTCAGCCCGATCGAGCAACAACTGCTCGCCCTGGCCGCCCAGCTGCTCAACCAGGTGGCCGACGCCCCCGTCGCGGCTGGCGCGGACGGGCGGACGGGGACGCGTACCCTCTGACCGGCTTGGCCCAGGGGTAAATGGCGCGAGTTTGACGCTAAGTCAACTGCGGTCGGCTTTGAGTCACCACACCAAAGCTTTACGAATTTTGAGTCGCCATGCCGAAGCTTTACGAATATCGGGTACGGGAAAAACGTGGACAAACCAGATGCTCCAGTCGATATCGCGAATATCCCCCGGCGTGAATCATGTTTCAATCGTTATCTGGGTTTTGTGGCGGGTGCGGAGGGAGAGGTAGGGAGGTGGTGCCCCAGGAGGCGCAAGGGGGATCGGCCTGCACACAAAACCACAATTTTTTCACACTACACTCATGTAACTCAGGGGCGGCGATCGGAGGGCCGCAGGGATGATGACGGGATTGGTGCAGCGGCTGCGGATGATGCTCTCCGCGCAGGTCGCAGCCCATGCGAGTGTCCGGTACGACCGCGACGTCCTCGGACGGTAGTTGGTCGGGCAGGTGAGCGTTGCGCTTCCGAAAAAGGCGATGCACCTACGAGAAAAGGCCGTGGGACCGAGAGGCCTGAGAACCGTATCCAGATTCCCGACTGCGAGCGGCCCGTGAAATATGCGACTCCATCGCAATCCGTTCCCGGGCCACCATCGTTCTCTGGCGCAGTGCCAGATTCGTTCATTTGTGCCGCCAACGGCGTCGGCAAGAACCTCGATAGTCCATGAAGTCCTGTAGCCCATTCAGAGCACTTTGCAGACATGTGCAACTGTGGGCGAACTGTGTCGCGCATTGGGGGAGGCTAAATTGCAATTCAAGATCTTAGGTCCACTGGAAGTGGTTTCCCAGGACAGGGTCGTGCCGCTCGGCGGGATCAAGCAGCGCGCAATGCTGGGCATGCTGCTCCTAAGGGCGAATCGGATCGTCCCGTCGAGCAAACTGCTCGATTCGCTCTGGGACGGCCGCATTCCGCCGACGGCACGGAAGATGCTGCAGAATGCGGCTTCCGCGCTGCGCGGAATGCTGGCCTACGACGACGAAAGCGCTGACCCGCCCCTGCTGCTCACCCACGCACCCGGATACCTGCTGCGCGTCGAACCTAGCAGCATCGACCTGAACCTGTTCACGCAACGCACCGAACGGGGCCGTGCGTACGCCGCCGACGCCGACTGGAAATCCGCGCGCAGAGTGCTCCGCGACGCCCTCGACGTCTGGCGCGGCCCGGTCCTCGCCGACCTGGCCGAGACGTGTACCGCGTGGCCCGAGGCCGCTGCGGTCCAGAATGCGTATTTCGTCGCCGTCGAGGAACTGTTCGATGCCGAACTTGCCTGCGGGCGGCACCGTGAGGTGATTGCGGAACTCGAACTGTTCGCCGCACGAGAGTTGTCCCACGAACGCCTCGTGGCACAGCTGATGCTCGCGATGTACCGGTGCGGACGGCAGTCGGACGCGCTCGACGTCTACCGCCGCGCCCGCGTGTCGCTGATGGAGGCCCATGGACTGGAGCCGAGCCGGGAACTCCAGGAGCTCGAATACCTGATCCTCAATCAGGATGCGCGGCTGGACTGGCACGGCGGTGACACGTCCGCACTCGGCGACAGCGGCATCGTGGGGGTTCCCCGGCCGACCGCCGCCCTGGGCGACACGGCCGTGCTGGCCGTCGCGCCACCCGAGGACGTGCCCGCCGCGCCCTGCCGGCCGGAGCTCGTCTCCACGGGCGGTGCCGAGGTGCCCCTGTCCCAGGGGCAGTTGGCCGCCGTGATGGCCGTCGTCGGAGAGGCAGAGCGCAAGCCCGAAGCGGACGCCGCCGAGACGGCGCTCGCTGTTGGCACGGTGGCCGCGACGGTGGACCGCGAGGTCAGCCGATACGGCGGTGTGGTCATCAGCAGGATGGCGTCTGTGAGCTGGGTCCTGTTCGACGACGCCGGCCATGCCCCCGATCGTGCCGTCCAGGCCGCCCTGGCGATCCATGCCGCGCTTGAGCGGGCCCGGCCCCTACACGACGCCGCCGACGGCGGGGTCCCGCAGACGGCGGTCAGGGTCGCCGTCGTCTCCACCGACGCGATCCACAGCTACCGTCCCGGCGATGGCACCCTGCGCGCCCTCGACAGCGCCGTCGTCGGCCGGTGCCTCCAACTGGCCAGCGCCGCCCCCGCGGGACAGGTGTGGGTCGGTGCGGAGACCAAGCGCGCCACCGAGCTCTGCGTCCGGTACCAGCGGGTCGGCGACGACGCATGGGAGGCGGTCGAACTCCTTCCGGAGCCTCACCGGCCGGACCGGGAGACAATGCTCATCGGAGGCCCCGACAAGATCAAGAAGCTGCGCGGGTTACTCGCGGGCATCACCGGCCAGCAGGCGTCGCCGCTGATCGAGAGAATCAGCCGCCGCGGGGGCGGCATACCGGAGAACGCGGTGGTCGAGGTCACCGTCAGCGTCCTACCCGCGGACGCCGCGCACGGGTGGGCGGCGCTGCCGGAGGGCGCGTGAACCCTCTTGCAGGTTCGGACATCGACCAGGAACACCAGGAGGGACCGCATGGGAATCGACGACGGTTCGGATGACGAGAGCCTGTGGCTCAGGCGGTTCGCGCCTGCCGACCACGCGGAGAACCGCCTGGTCTGCTTCCCGCACGCGGGTGCCTCCGCCCCCTACTTCCTTCCGATGGCGCGGGCGCTGGCCCCGACCGTGGACGTCCTCGCCGTGCAGTATCCCGGACGCCAGGACCGCCGGGCCGAGCCCTGCATCGACGACATCCCCACCCTGGCGGACCACATCGCCCACGCATTGACCGGGTCGCTGGACCGTCCGCTGTCGCTGTTCGGCCACAGCATGGGCGCCGTGCTCGCCTTCGAGGTCGCCCGGCGCCTCCAGCGGGACCACCCGGGCCAGCCCGCGCACCTCTTCGTCTCCGGCCGGCGTGCCCCCACCCGCTACCGCGAGGAAACGCACCACCTGCTCGACGACGAAGGGATCGTCGCGGAGATCCGCTCACGGCGCGGCCCGCAAGCTCGGGCGATGGAGAACCGGGAAGTGGTGGAAATGGTACTGCCGACGCTCCGTGGGGACTACGCGGCCGTGGGGCAGTACCGCTACGTCGCGGGCGACCCACTGCGCTGCCCCGTGACCGCGATCGTCGGGGAGCGGGACCGGGAGGCCAGTGTCGAGGAGGTCAGGGACTGGGAGAAGCAGGCGCCGGAAGGCGGCTTCGATTTCCGGGTCTTCCCCGGCGGGCATTTCTACCTGGTCAAGGAGATCGCCGGGGTCGTGAAGGTGGTGTCCGACCGCCTCGCCCCCGCGACGTAAACCGGCCTGCCTGCGCCGCTGAGCAGCCCGGGTCGGCACCGGGAGTGCCTCTACCGCCTACCGCCTACCGCTGCATGGCGGAGGCGGTAGGGGTGTTGGCCGGCCCGGTGCCGGCACCGGGCCGGGCACCGTGCACCCCGGCCTTCCGGGCACCGTAAGGGACGGTGACCGGTTCGCGCGCCGGTCACCGAACCGTCAAGGACGGACCGCGGTCCCGTGGTCGGAGCCGGCCGTTCGCGCGAAGTGATCCTTCAGCAAGGCGCTGATCGCGTTCACGTGCGCCGTGATGAAGAAGTGCCCGCCCGGGAACATGCGGACAGTGCAGGTATTGGTGGTGTGCCGCTCCCACGCGTGGGCCTCGGGCAACGTCGTCTCCGTGTCGCTGTCGCCGGTCAGGACCGTGATCGGGCAGTCGATGGTCGTCTCCGGGGCGCACCGGTAGGTCTCAGCTGCCTGGTAGTCAGCACGCAAGGACGGCAGGGCGGCCCGCATCAGCTCCTGGTCACCGAGCACACTCGTGACCGTGCCGTTCAGCCGGCGCACCTCGGCGAGGATGCCGTCGTCGTCCCGCAGGTGGACGTCGCTCGCCTCACGATGGGCGGATGGGGCGCGGCGGCCGGACGCGAACAGGTGCGCGACCTCTCCGCCGTCGGCCTCCAGCCGACAGACGGTCTCGAAGGCGATGGTGGCGCCGAGGCTGTGCCCGAAGAACGTGACAGGAAGCGGCGGTTGCCGCAGCAGGAGGTCGTGGATCCGCTCGGCGAACGTGTCCACATCCGTCAACGGCTGCTCCGCGCGGCGCTCCTGACGCCCGGGGTACTGGATGGCGATGACGTCCACATCAGGGCTGAGAGCCGTTGCGACCGGCAAGTAGAACGGTGCCGAGCCGCCGGCGTGCGGGAAGCACACCAGGCGGGCCGTGGCCGTGGGGGACGGGTGGTAGCGGCGGAACCACAGACCATCATCGGCGGGCAAGACGGACATGCCACTCCAAGTGTTAGTACCAGCAGGATGATTCGCGCTGCATATGCGACGTGCCCCCATCGCTCGCCCCTCATGCGCAACCGCCAGGCTGGATGCCGTGGCACTCGGGACACCGGGCCGCGGCTCGTCACACAGGCCGTCCAGGCCGCGCTTGTCACCGGCGATGGCGGAATCCCGGGACCCGGACGACCCATGCCAAACCGACGACGAGGCTCCGACTCAGGTCGCTACCGGGAACTCCGCAGTCCCCCGCCGATGACGGTCTCCGGGCGTCCGCCCACCTGGGTGCGCGCCGCGTGTCCGATTCGGCATCCTGGCGGGATGACAGGTTGCCCCCCGGTGGGCGCCTGGTGGAACGGCGTCATTTCGGGCCGTCCGCCCACGTGGTGAGCTTCCTCCCATGACGGACTGGAAGATCGGCCGGTGAGCCTGCTGCGTGTCTTCGGGGGCGAGTCGCCGCTGCTCGGTCGGGGACGACCGGCTTGCGGTGATCTTCGTGTCCCTGCTGCTGGGTCACCCAGCGCGGGACGGGGCGACTTTCAGCGCTCCTTGACACGCCGATCAGCCGCGCCATCAGCGGGCACCTGAGGGTCGGCAGCCGATGCGGGCCCAGGGCGTGGGTGTGTTTTCCGAGTTGAGTCCGGATGGCGCGTTGTCGGCGATGGCAGATGGGGATGGGGGGACGTGGGTTCCGCTGCTGCGCGGTGGCCAGGACGAGCCCAAGATCGCGCTGCGTGCGGTGGCCGGTGCGTATGCGGCTGGCGCCGATGTGGACTGGGCCGCGGTGACCGCCGACGAGGGTCGGACGGTGAAGGTCGGTTTGCCGATGTCGCCGACCGTTATGCCGTGGCTGGCCGACCATGCGGTTCACGGCACGGTGCTGTTGCCCGGGACGGCGTTCGTGAACCTGGCCGTCCACGCCGGGGATCTGGCCGGGTGTGGTGTGCTGGAGGAGCTGACGCTCCAGGAGCCGCTGGTCCTGCCGGGTCCTGGTGGGGCGCAGGTTCAGGTCCACGTTGGCGATAGCGATGGTGACAGTGGCCGGCGAGCGGTGACGGTCTCCTCTCGTGAGGGGGAGGGTGAGTGGGTTCGGCACGCGGTCGGTGTGCTGGCCCAGGGCATTGACTCCGATGCGGCTGGGTTCGGCTTGCATCCCGCTCTGCTTGATGCCGATCACGGAGCCGGTGGTGTGGGTACGGCTGCGGTGCGGTTGGCCCAGGCGTGGGGCTTGGAGGTCTTCGCGACCGCGAGTGCGGCCAAGCAGGCCGCGTTGCGGGCGATGGGCGTGGCTGACACCCACATCGCCTTGACCCGGGATCTGGCGTTCTGTGAGCGGTTCGTGGCCGTGACCGGAGGCGACGGCATGCAGACCTACCTCGGAGTGGCCTACCGGGACTTCGACCTGATGGACGCGGGTGTGCCGCGGGTCGCGGAGATGCTCGCGGAGTTGGGGGTGGTGTTTGAGGCGGGGACGCTGAAGGCGCCGCCGGTGACGTGTTTCGAGTTGTCGCAGGCGGTGGCGGCACTGCGGCATCTGCAGGCTGCCCGGCATGTGGGCAAGGTCGTGCTGAACGTTCCTGCTTTCTGGGACCGGCAAGGCACGGTCCTGATTACGGGCGTGACGGGGACGTTGGGTGGGGAGTTGGCCCGGCACCTGGTGGACGTGCGTGGCATGCGGCACTTGGTGTTGTTGTCGCGGCGGGGTCCGGCGGCGCCGGGTGTGGCTGGTCTGGTTGCGGGGTTGGCGCAATCGGGTGCGGGTGTGCGGGTGGTGGCTGGTGATGCCGCTGACCGTGGCGCTTTGGCGCCGGTGTTGGCGTGGATCGCGGTCGAGCGTCCGCTGACGGCGGTCGTGCACGCCGCCGGTGTGATCGCGCTGTTCGAGGCCGCCGCCGCGTGGGGTGTGCCGTTGGCGGTTCCCGCCTGCCTGGACCTGACCGCGTTCTCCCGCGGAGGAAGGCTGGTGCACGCGCTGCTGCGGGGTCCGGCCGTTGGCGCTCTCGCCCGTCCGATCGCGGCCGTTGCCGTGGTTGTCGATGGCCTGGCGGCCTGGTTGGTCGCGTTCAGTCCCGCCGAGGCTGAGCAGGAAGTCCTGGAGATCGTCCGGGCAGTTGTCGCCGTCGTTCTGGGCCATGCCAGCCCTGGGGACATCGATCCCCGGCGGGCCTTCCGTGACATGGGCATCGACTCTCTGACCGCGCTGGAACTGCGCAACCGACTCGCGGCCGAGACCGCACTCAGCCTTCCCGTGACCATGGTCTTCGACCACCCGACACCGGCCGAGCTCGCCAGGCACCTGTGGCCGGAGGTCTTTGCGGATGTGGTGGTGAACCGGCTGTCTTCACCCAGCTCATCCAGCTGGAATCGATCTTCTCTGAGGTACCCGCGGACAGCGATATGCGATCCAATATCACGGCGCAGCTGCGGACCGTGCTGTCGAAATGGATGCGCGACCACGAGTCGGCGGCGGAGAACACCGCGGCACAGAAACTTGAGTCGGCCTCGGCTGATGAAGTCTTTGACTTCATTGCTAAAGAGCTAGGAGTTTCCTAATCCAATGACTGAGATGACAGAGTACGAGAAGCTCCTCAGCTACCTGAAGAAGGTAACGGCCGACTCCTACGAGACCAAGGAACGCCTGCGGAAGATAGAGGCACGCGAGCAGGAACCAGTAGCGATCGTCGGTATGGGTTGCCGTTTCCCGGGTGGGGTGGAGGACCCGGAGGGCTTGTGGCAGTTGGTCGCCGGAGGCTCCGATGCGATGTCGGGGTTCCCGGCGAACCGCGGCTGGGACGTGGCCGGCTTGTCGGACCCGGATTCCGGTGACGGAGGTGCGGGTTATGCCCAGGTGGGTGGGTTCCTTGACGGTGCGGGTGGGTTCGATGCGGAGTTTTTCGGGATCAGTCCGCGTGAGGCGTTGGGGATGGATCCCCAGCAGCGGCTGTTGCTGGAGACGTGTTGGGAGGCGTTGGAGGATGCGGGGATTGCCCCGGGTTCTCTGCGGGGCACGGACACGGGGGTGTATGCCGGCATCATC